>JBGUGE010000015.1:0-21183 GCA_045111335.1 Alphaproteobacteria bacterium
CAAAACATTATACGGCACCTGACGAACGGCAGCGGCAAAATGTAAAAAATCATACACTTTCATATCGCCGTATAAAGCCGAGACCTCCTGCACATAACCGATATGCCGCAAATATTCGACACGCGCGGTTTTGAGGTTTATTCCGTCTAACTCAATTAAACCGTCATCCGGCTCAAAATAACCGCTCAAAATACGCAAAAGTGTAGATTTTCCGGCACCGTTTTCCCCCAAAAGCGCCACGGTCTGTCCTTTTTCTATTTGAAAGGAAATATCCGATAAAACCTGTTTATCGTCAAAAGATTTTGCAATATTCTCTATTTTCAGCATCAAACACTCACAATCTTTAAAAAATTACATATTTATATAACACGATTCGATTATTTTTTTCAACCATAATAAAAAACATTGATGACAAATTGATTTTAATAGAGTAATAATTAACAAAAAGCTTAAACGGAGCAAATAAAATTGAACGAGTTTACCAAAGAAGAATTACGTAACTTTATTATCGGTCTGTGCGTAGCGGTTTTTTGTTTGTTAGCCTTTCTGATATTTAAGTTGAATCATACCGAGTGGGAAGATGCCGAAACCACGGACTATACCGCGTACGCAACCTATAATCGCACCGACGGATTGGAAATCGGCGACAAGGTGCGCATGGCCGGCATTGACGTCGGATATGTTGCCGAAAGCGTATTGGATGATGATTTTCGCGCCACTCTTGCTTTTAAGATTCGTAAAGGTGTGTTGATTCCGGATGATAGCAGTGCGGCTATCGTCAGCTCCGGCATTATGGGCAACAAATATATTGAGATAGAACCGGGTGGATCGGAAGATTTTATTGAAGATCAGGGCGAGTTTTTATATACCCAGGATGCGATTATTTTAGAAGAATTGATTGAACGCATTATCTCGCTCGGCAAAGCCAAACGTAAATCTGCGATTGCATCGTCAACAACACCGCAAAAGGAGGATTAAAATGCATAAAAAACCGGTTGAAACTATTATGGGACTCGTTGTTTTGATTATTGCCCTTTTGTTTTTGGGCTTTGCCTATCGCGTGTCTGATTTGCAGGTGGTGGAAGGTTATTCCGTTTCTGCCGAATTTTTAAAGGTCGGCGGTTTGAGCGTCGGCTCCGACGTGCGGATTAACGGTATTAAAGTCGGTACGGTAACTTCGCAGGATTTAAACAACGATGATTATACGGTTAAAGTAACTTTCAACATTGCCTCCAATATTAAACTTCCGAAAGACAGCACTGCGGTAATTGTCGGTGACGGTCTTATGGGCGATAAGTTTGTTAAAATAGAACCGGGTACGGCCAAAGAATATTTGCAAGATGGCGATGTTTTTGCAAAAACCAAAGACTTTAAGACCTTGGAAGATATGGTCGGCGAAGTTATTTTCATGGTAACGGACGGCGGGAGCAAAGATGAATAAGACTGTTGTTGCCGCTGTTTGCGGTTTGTTGTGTTTAAGCGCCTTTGCCGCCAAAGCCAGCGGAATCGATAAAAATACGGCTCAGATGCAGGCCATGGATAAGATTACGGGGCGCGTCAGCGTAATTAACGTGCCGGTAGGCGGTATGGTTGAATTCGGCTCGCTGTCCATTGTGGTACGCGCCTGCAAAACCCGCCCGATGGAAGAAACGCCGGATAACTTTGCGTTTGCCGATATTGCGGATAAAACCCTCAAAGGAGAAGATGTCAATATTTTTCGCGGTTGGATGATTTCGTCATCACCGGCCACGCACGCCGTGGAACACCCGATTTATGACGTATGGTTGTTGCGCTGTATTGATAAAAAAATCGATAAAAAACTGTTGCTCAGTGCAGAACAGTTGGCGGCTCATGAGAATATTCCCGCCGTTGATGCGGCGCCGGAAATAAGTGTGAAAACCACAGATAACACTGCCGAAAATTCCGAGCCGATTTCCGAAATGCAGGAAGAGACAACTCACAAACCGGAATATGTGGAGCAAAATATCGAATTTTCATACGATGAAGCGGAAGATACCGAAGAAGATACTGATGTCGAAGCTTCATTTGCCGAAGAAAACACCCCGGCGGAATAAATATAACGGAAAAATCCGTTAATAACTTGAATTTTTAGTTTTTTCTATTGCAAAAAGGGTATAGTAATACCTACATAAACCATAGTTAAAATAAAATGGGAGAAAAATATGTTTATCAATAACGCTTTTGCTGCAGATGCAGCGACCGCGGTTCAAGGCAACGCATTGGGCGGTACATTGGTACAGTTAGCGCTTATTCTGCTTGTTTTCTACTTTCTGCTTATCCGTCCGCAACAAAAGAAAATGCGTGCGCATGCGGCCATGGTTGAAGCCCTGAAAGGCGGCGAAAAAGTACTTTTAAGCAACGGTATTTATGGCACAATTTCCAAAATCAAAGATGATAAAGCGGTTGTAAAAATTGCTGACGGAATCGAGATTACCGTTGATAAAATGACGGTCGGTATGATTGTGACCGATGAAAAAGAAACGGGAAGATCAGTTGTGGCAGCGCCTAAGGCTGGAAAAACCGTAAAAAATACGAAAAAAAACAAGTAAAAGGAAAATAAAATGTATAAATTATCACTTAATCGAATTTTGATAATTATCGCAATTTGTTTGGTCGGCATTTTCTTTGCCGTTCCGAACTTTATGCCGGATAAAACTCAGTTACCGAAGTGGTGGCAGCCGGTTAATTTGGGGCTTGACTTACAGGGCGGTTCAAGCCTGTTGTTGCAAGTTAAAATGGACGACGTGATGCGCGACAAAATGTCGACTATTGAGGATTCCGTACGCAAATCGTTGCATGATCGCCGCACCCGCTATCAGGATCTGAAGTCGGATAAAAACGGTGTAACCGTTAAAATTGCCGATTACAATGCGCGTGACAAGGCCAAAGAAGCTTTGCGTAAGCTTGACGATAATTTGGTAGTAACCGAAGATGAAAACGGTGAAGGCATTTTAACCGTGGCCTATAACGAACAGGCACTGGGCGCGTTAAAGGCTCGCGTTATTGACCAATCCATCAGCATCGTACGTCGTCGTATCGACGAACTCGGAACCAAAGAGCCGATTATTCAAGGTCAAGGTTCGGATCGTATTTTGGTACAGTTGCCGGGGGTACAAAATCCGGAAAGCGTGAAGATTTTACTCGGTAAAACCGCTAAAATGGACTTCCATCTGGTTGACGAATCGACATCGGTTGCTCAAGCTAAACGCGGTAAAATCGGCAAAGGTTCACGCATAATGAACGGTTCTGAAGGTGAACAATATGTAGTATTCAGAAAACCGGTTGTGGGAGGCGAACATTTAACCGACGCGCGCGTAACTTTTGACGGTCCGAATCCGGTTGTGGGCTTCCGTTTTGATACTATCGGCGGTCGTCAGTTTGCCGAGGTTACCAGCGAGCATGTCGGCCAAAGATTAGCCATTGTGCTTGATAATGAAGTAATTTCCGCCCCGAATATTCAAACTGCAATTACCGGCGGCAGCGGTATTATTACCGGTAACTTCACCACCAAGAGCGCCAATGATTTGGCTCTGTTGCTGCGTTCCGGCGCATTACCGGCACCGTTGGAGGTGATGGAAGAGAGAACCGTCGGCGCAGGCTTGGGTGCGGATTCGATTAAGGCCGGTGTTACCGCCTCTCTCGTCGGATTTGCCGCCGTTATTATCTTTATGATTTTGGCTTACAGCCTGTTCGGTTTGATGGTTGATATCACATTGTTCTTAAACGTAGCAATTATGCTCGGTATTATGAGCTTTATCGGCACCACGCTGACTTTGCCTGGTATTGCCGGTATTATTTTGACTATCGGTATGGCTGTTGATGCCAACATCTTGATTTTTGAGCGTATTCGTGAAGAAGTAAACCGCGGGCGTTCGATTCGTGATGCAATTACCGTCGGCTTTACCGAAGCTTATCGCACGATTGTCGATTCAAACCTGACAACTTTGGCGGCAGCAGCCGTATTGTTCTATTTCGGCAGCGGTCCGGTTCGCGGCTTTGCCGTAACACTTACCATCGGCATCATTACATCAATGTTTACCTCGGTAACGGTCAGCCGTTTGATGGTGGAAGCTTGGCTTGCAAAATATAAACCGACAAAATTACCGTTATAATATAAGGAATAAAGAAAATGAAAATATTCAGTTGGATTATTAAAGACACAACCATTGACTTTTTGAAGTGGCGTAAAGTCGGTTATGTTATTTCGCTTTTGTTGATTGCCGCTTCGATTGCCAGTATTACACTCCGCGGCTTTAACTACGGTATTGACTTTTCCGGCGGTGTGGCCATGGATGTCAGAGCAAAAGACGGTACGGCCGACGTAGAAAAAGTACGTGCGCAACTCTCCGATTTGAACTTGGATGAGCTGAACATTCAATCCGTGGGTAAAGAAGGTAACCAGCTTCTTATCAGAGCGCAAGCCAACAACGCCGATGAAGAAAGTCAGCGCATTGCCGTTAATCAAATTAAGGAGATTTTGGGCAGTGATTATACCTTTGAAAGCATTGAATCGGTCGGTCCGCAAGTCGGTGACGAGTTGAAGCTTTCCGGTATTTTGGCCTCTATTTTTGCCTGCGTAGCCATCAGCTTATATGTATGGTTCCGTTTTGAATGGCGTTTTGCCGTGGGGGCATTGCTCGGCCTGTTTCATGATATTTTTGTAGTGGTCGGACTGCTTTCCATTTTCCACTTGGATTTCAGCTTAACAACCATTGCCGCGATTTTGACCTTAGCCGGTTATTCGGTAAATGATACGGTGGTAACCTATGACCGTATCAGAGAGAATCTGCAAAAGTTCAAGAAAATGCCGCAATATGATTTGCTCAATAAAAGTATCAACGACATTTTCTCCCGTACGATTTTGACCAGCTTGACCACGTTGCTTGCCTCGTTGGCTTTGTTGGTGTTCGGCGGTGCGGCGTTGTACAGTTTTGCGTTCGTGATTACCATCGGCGTGATTATCGGCACCTATTCTTCGATTTTCGTATCGGTACCGATTTTGAACTGGTTTGACCTGCGTAAGGCCGCACAAGAGGAAGAGAACGTAAACCCGTTCGGAAATGTACAATAGTCGATAACTTATGACTGTATAAAAAAAACCGGTCACCGTTGAGGCGGCCGGTTTTAATTTTTGACCGAATCTTTAATATGTAGCGATGCTGGTATCACCTTTAACATACATATTTAAGGACTGATGAATATTCTTTTCCATGCTGCTATCAAAAGCCTGGAACAAATTTATAACCATTTCATTCCAATACTGTTCCTTATCTTCGATATTTACGTCGGAAGATAAGGTTAGGTCGCGCCATGCTTCAACATTAGCCGCAGCCAAAGATTGCTTATCGACAATGCGCAACAGCACCTTAAGGGTGGCATGATATTTAAGTTTATCCTTGCTCAACAACTGTTCCGCCTTTTCTTCGATTTCGGTCACGCTGGCATCCTGAATAACGAATTCAGCCACGCGATTTGATTTGAAATCTGCCGCTTCCAAGCGCTCCTTGGCCCATGTTTTGGCGGTTTTCTCAATAGAAATCGGGAGCATGTGTTCAACATTCGGACGCGTAAACGACGGTGTAAATTCCGATTTGATATCTACCTCTTTAACCATCAGCGCAATCGGCGCCTTATTATCAAAATGCAAATCACTGTAACGTTCCGGAACAGCTGTGTTATTATTCATCGACGAGCATGCCGTCAAAAGTAAAGCCGCTACTGCTGTGCCGATCATTTTACTGAAAGTATTCATAGTCGTAAATCCTGTAAGTTGAACATATTTTTATCCAAAATACAGGTTAATGTTTAAGATATATTTAAGAAAATAATTATCATAAGCATAAAAAATCTTGGTAAAGCCAAAAAATTTAACAAAAATGTAACACAAATGTTGCAAAAAAAGTGATAGAATAGTCTCGTGTAGTTATATAAGGAGAATGACAATGTCGACAATGTCAAAATTAAGAAAGTGTGTATTTATCACTGCTGTGATGTGCATGGTTCCTACACTTTCTTGGGCCGTGATGTGTTTTTTGCCGACGGGCGAATGCGAATCAGGGGCTCAAACCAGAAGTGAGGAATCCAAGTCTTGTGCAGATTATGTAACTCCGGATGGTCCTTATTATTTGGAAGACCACACCGATGCGTCCACCAACACAACTTGTGAGCTGGTTAACAGAGGCGGATGCTCGTTATACTTCTGTACCGTAAGTACCTGTCAGCAACAGGGTTTTTTGATTACCGACCGCGAGAAAAAGGCTTTTTATCCTGAAGCAGCTTATGATTGTAAATCTTGTAAGCAGGGTAACTCTTATTGGTGGAACTGTCCGCCGAAACCTTGCTCCGGTACATATGTAACGGAAGCGTCGTGTGATGCTGAAACGGAAACATTCAAAGCAGTAGAAGGAGCCGGCAGATCCGGCCACAGTTCTTGCGGTGAATGTATTAAAAACACGGATTTAAGCTGTCCGGATGGCACCACCGATTATATTCCGACAGGTTGCTACGCTTGTGATCCGCTGACCTCTACCGGTCCAAGCGGAAAGATCTGCTATAAATGCCACAGATTGGGCAACGATTATATGACCGAGGCCGAATATAACGTCAAATATGAAAACAATTTCTGTGTTGATCGTACTGAAAAAGCCACCGCCGACGGCGGATTGTGCTATAAGGCGGTTGACCATCCTTGCCCGATTGATATTCAATATAAGAAATTCGAAATTATTGAGGGCAAAGAAATCTGCAAATGCTACGACTACGAATATGAATTTTCGGCTAATCCGACTTCATTGCGCTTTACGGCAGCCGGTGGCGATAAAGTCATCAATGTCGTATCCAAGCGTATCGGCAATGAAGAAGAGCCGTGGGAATACAGCGCTCCGACCAAAGTCGGTAATTGCACAATTACTAAATTTGACGATCATCTGGCTGTAAATTGTCCGACCAACCCGACAACTACCGTTGCGAGTGAAACCTTAACCATTGCGCAATCCAAAGGCGGCGGCATTGATACCCGCACCATTGTCATCAACGTGGTTGTTGATGCGGATAAGTGCATGGTCGGCCAATTGGAGAAATCTTGTTCCGATACGACAAAGGCACCGATAGATAACGGTACCACCTCTGATGCCGGTCAAACCTGCTACAACTGCGTCAACAACACTTGCGATCCGGGATATACGCCGGGTAAGGCGCCGGAAGATGTAGGCTATGAAGTTTATAGGATGGATTCCGGTGAACTCTGCCACAAACGTATAGAAACAAGAGGCGAAGAGGAAAAGTGTCCGGCCGGTTCCGATACGGCAACAACTTCTTGTACCAGCGGTTATCATATTGAAAAAGTAGCCGAAATCAGCGGTGTCGACTGCAACAAGTGCGTATCCGATTCTTGTCCGGCAGGTAAAACCTGTACCGACGATAAAGTCTGCCCGAGCGGAATGTCTTGTCCGGATACGGTGGATTGTAAAGAGATTGCAATCGGTGATACCATTAAGTATTATGATTGTAAATGTAAAGATTCGGCAATAGCTTGCGACAGCACGGGTTACAAGACCGACGAGCAAAACTGTGAATGTGTTGCCAAGCGTTGCGATGTAGGTTATGACGAACGTATTACCTCCTGCGAAAGCGGTTGGAAGCTCGACACACCGAAAGGAAAATCCGGAGATTTGGACTGCAACCGCTGTGTTGAAGAAACCTGCCCGAGCGGCCAAACCTGCAAACCGTGGCCTTATTGTGAAGACGGAACGGATTGTACTCCGAATCCTAATATTGAATGCGACACGATTAAAATCGGTGCAAATACGATGTATACCGATTGTGTTTGTAAGATTAATGCCGGAAGCTGCGGCGAAGGCTTTGACTTTGACAGCAATCGTTGCGAATGTCGTGAAAAAGAATGTCCGGTCGGGTATAAGACCGAAGTAACTTCTTGCACCCGCGGATATGATTTCGATACCAAAGATAAATCGGGTGATAAAGATTGCGGAAAGTGCACGGCTAAAACCTGCCCTACGGGACAAACCTGCACCACCGATAAGATTTGCCCGAACGGTCAATCTTGTCCGGATAATCCTGATATTGAATGCGAATCGATTATGCTCGGCGATGAAGCTAAATATACCAATTGCCGTTGCAAATTGAGCGGTTCAAAAGAAGGTTATGTTTTGGATGAGGGATACTGCAAGTGGAATCCGGCTCAGTGTGAAGAAGGGTATGTTGCGGAAACCCCTAACTGTCTTGACGGTTATCATCCGGAATACAAAGGTAAATCGGGTGAAGTTAAATGCACAAAGTGCGAGGCTAACACCTGTCCGGCAGGTAAAACCTGTCTGCCGTATCCGATTGCACCGGATAACAGCGATGCCACCGGCAACAACTTGGTCAAATGCACGAAAGTTAAGCTCGGTGCAAACATAGCATATTATGATTGTACCTGCTTAGCCACAGATGCATTGTGCGGCACCGGCAAAAAGGCCAATACCCGCGCCTGTATCTGCGAAAGCTGCGAGGGTACGGCAGAACCGCCAGCCGGTCCGTACACTTGTGAAACGCTGACCTGCGGCGGACAAATGCGCTATAAAAACTGCATTCCGTGGGGTAACCATTGGAAGATCGATCCGGTCAGCAAGTGCAACACCCCTAAACAGGCTACTGACGGTAAAACCTATTACAACACTACCGAAATCTGCCAGTGCAAAATCGGTTATAACTCCTCCAATTGTGGCGGAAAATGCTCGCCGTATGAAAAATGTATGCCGGGCGATACCACCAATGACGACGGAGCAACTTGCTATGTTTGTAAAGATGACGAATGCGATGCCGGTTTAACCAAAAATCCGGGAGATTGCGTCAGGTCACTTGTACGGCGTGAAAATCCGGAACAATCAACAGTATCTTTTTCTTATAAGCATGTTGATACAACCGAGGCCGGTACCAAGTGTTACAGATGTGTAGAAGAGTGTGTACCGGGTGATTGCAGCTCTTATGACTATGCCGAGAGTGAATTTATCACTTCCAACAGTACTTACTACAAAGAATGTGATCCGGGTTGTAACGGAGGGAAACGCTATAAATGCGTAAATGCCACCGCCACCAAACAGCCAAGCGGCAAGTATGTATGTGTTCCTAATGGTAAATCATCGAATCAGAATTTGAAAGAATCTTGCGACGATAAGTATTCAGGTTGGACGTATTTGGGTTCCGATTATCAGGGCTCGGTAGCCGCTAAGGACTATCAAGAGAAATATAAGTGGCCGGCATATTTCTCGGAGATCGGCTCTTGCAGTAATTATTTCTACGGTCGTTACTACAGCTCGGTGTGCGGTGTTTATTCCAGCTGCGATAATAGCAGTGCAAATCTCCAGTGCTACGCTACAAATACGACTGCTAACATGGAAAACTTAGGTTATTGTTGTGTAACATCGGGAAATAGAAAAGATGTCTACGGTGTCAACGGCGGGATTATAGGAACCACCAATGAATACTGTTGCTATCAGGGCGAGGGATGTCCGAAAAGTAGAGTACCTACCGAAGAGCCGAAACCTGACAATACTCCGAAATGCTCAAGCGGTACATTAACGGAGAATGCTCAGAGTGCGTTGGCAAATTTTGCGGCAACATGCCAAAAATATAACAACCATTTGGAGTGCAAAGCGCATCCGGATACCAGTGACTATCTGTGTTGCACCTGTACTCGATGATATAATATTCTAATAAAAAACAAAGGGAGGTGGCTTTATCCTCCCTTTGTTTTTTTTGCACTCCGGTCGCAAAATCCTCAGGCCGCTTTTAATCAAATATAAACAATTATCGGATAAAATAGGCGCTGAAACGGGGTGTATTGTGAAAAACTTTTTTAGCGTATTGATATTGATTTTCGGTTTATGCGGCTGCGCTTCCATGAGCTGGTGGGGTGGCTCCGGCAGTAGTGTAACCGTACATAAAGGCGATACACTGTACAGTATCTCACGCAAATATAATGTACCGATTAAAGATTTAATCAACTTAAATCGTCTATCCTCACCTTACACATTGTATGTAGGGCAAAAAATTGCGTTGCCGACCAAACAATATCACGTGGTACAGCGCGGCGAAAGTTTATACAGCATTGCCCGAATTTATAATGTTGACGTGACTTCGCTGAGCAAGGTCAACAATCTTTCGACACCGTATGCATTATATGTGGGGCAAAAATTGTTGCTTCCGGCATCGGTTTCTTCAACCCAAGTTACCGGCAGCAAAACGGCCGCGGCTTCAAAAAGTTCCGTTTCCGCCGCTACTGCCGTGGCTCCGACGGCCAAACAACAGACGCAGGTTTATGTTCCGACCACACCGCCGGCCAAAAATCGCACGGCAAAATTTTTATGGCCGGTTCAGGGCACGGTTATTTCCGGCTTCGGCAATTTGGGTAAAGGACGCAAAAACGACGGTATCAATATTAAAGCACCGCTCGGCACCGCGGTTAAGGCGGCCGATTCCGGAACCGTGGCGTATGCCGGCAGCGAGTTAAAAGGATTCGGTAATTTAATCTTAATTAAACATACTGACGGCTGGATTACAGCCTATGCGCACAACGACAAGATGTTTGTAAAGAAAGGCCAAAAAGTCAGCCGCGGAGAGAAAATCGCCACCGTCGGTAGCACCGGCAGCGTTACCGCACCGCAACTTCATTTTGAAGTGCGCAACGGTAAAAAGGCCGTCAACCCGCGCCTGTATATGCCTTAAACAAAAGATTATTTTTCCAAATACAGCGGACTCTTTTTATAGTGCTTGATTAAGTAGCTCAGCCATACACCTATAATGGCGGCAACCGGTACGGCAATAATCATACCCAAAAGGCCGAGCATAACGCCGCCGGCAAGCAAGGCAAACATTACCCAAACCGGATGCAAGCCTATATTTTCTCCCACTAATTTCGGCGTTAAAAAATTGCCTTCCAAAAATTGTCCGAGCATAAATACTGCCACTACTTCCAAAATTTTCGGCAAAGTACCGTATTGTGTTACCACCAACACAATCGCCATTAAGAATCCCGAAATCGAGCCGACATACGGAATAAACGAAATCAGACCGGCAATAAAGCCCACCAACACACCCAAGTGTAAATCAACCAACCACAGTCCGCATGAATAAAATGTGCCGAGCACCACGCAGACCAATGCCTGACCGCGCAAATAACCGGAGATAATTCTATCCACAGCCTTTACGCCGTCTTCCACACCTTTTTTATGTTTTTTAGGCACCAAACCGAATATTTTGCCGGTAAAATTATGCCAATCGCGCAACATATAAAATGCCACAATCGGTGAAATCAGCAACAGCGAAACCACGTTTACAAAAGCAAATCCGTTGGAAATAATCTTTTGCAACAAATTGGCCAAAGGCTTGGTTGATTCGCCGAAATTACGCAAAAGGCCATCGCGATTTTCCACCGCCAATGCCGGAAAATATTCCTGCAACTGGGTCAGCCACACCTTTACTTTAGCACCGAAATTCTCGATATATTCCGGTAAATGCGCCAAAAAATCGCTGACTTGCGAAACCGCCATTGCTCCCAATAAAATCAAAATCGGCACCAAAATCAATAAAAACATAAACAGCACCAAACAAGTCGCTGTCGTCCGCGATATTTTCCCGCTGCGGGTAAAGCGATTAACCAACGGATCTAAAAAATAGGCTACAACAATGCCGACCACAAACGGCAATAATACCGAGCGTAAAACGTACAGCAGTCCGCCCACAATCAGCAAAACCGCCAAAATGAGCAAATATCTTTGATTGGTGATTTCCGACTTTGTATTCATTGGCTTACCTTATAATATAGTAATTTCCGGAGGCTTCGTGACTGAAGCCGTTTTCTTGCATAGTATTCCATAACTCCTGCAATTTGCCGGTATAGCGAATGGCAAAATTAACCTTGCCGCCGCCGAAGCTCTTGGTATCAACTCCCTCCACCATCGGCAGCTCGGAAAGCACCTTGCTTTTCATCAGCCAGTCTTTCATATCCTGATAAATATAAACCGCGTTCAAAACATGGACCGTATTTTCCGAATCGCCGGTGCGGGCATCGCGTTCCATATTAGAAATAACCATTACGCTTTTTTCAATAGCCTTATCAAAAATATTCCCCTTTCCGTCGTTATATACGGAAAAACTGTCTTCGGCCTTGTTATATTCATTTTTGAGGGTAACTTTCAGGTCATTATTTTCGAGCGGCTCGGCATATACTACATAAATCTTGTCAGAACCGTTCATTTTACTGAGTTGCTCATAAATACCGTTCGGCATATACAGCGCATTTTGGGCACTGAGATCCTCAATATAGCGAAATTGATCGCCGATGGTTCGCATTTGGATAGCTCCGAATTTTACTAACCCCTTAGAGCGCCAGCTTTCCCGCCACAAATTATCATCTTCCCACAACAGCGGATAGGCGTTCGGCTGCGGCTTATATACCGGAATAACCAACAGCTCCTCGGCCTCCAATTTAATCATATCGTTTTCAACCAAATAATCTTTAAGCAGTTGCTCATTGATTTGCACCGTTAAATCCGCCTTATATTTGGTACCGCCGGCTTTTTCGTTATCCACACCGACGGAACTAATAAAATACTGAATGGAATCATCGGAAAGATTGTTCAATTTTTCCACATTTTCGGCAGAAGTCAACTTGCCGGCAACCTCCAAAAAAGCCTGACGTTGCGCCTCAACCATGGCCTTATCTTTAGCCACAACGGAATTTTCAGCCTCAATATCAACCGGAATAACCGCATTGTACTCGATTTTAGCCGCGGCCGGTGTACTGAAAAGCCCCAAAAGGATTATTAGCAATAACTTTTTCATTGTCTTTCTCGCTCAAATTTGTTCAAAGCATATTACAAATGAGTCTAAAAAGCAAAACTTTTTATAGACTTTTTTACAGAACCGTTGTTTATTAGTAATAATTTTTAATCGGACTAATTTAAAGGACTGAGAATATGGTAAAGAGTAAATACATAAATTCGCTTTTGGCCAAAGCCAAAACAAACCTTAAGACCATCGTACTGCCGGAAGGTGAAGATATACGCGTCTTGGAGGCTGCGCATATTATCAACGACGGAGGTTATGCCAAAATCATTGTTTTGGGTGATGTGGCACAGATGCAGGCACATTTTGCGCAAAACGGCTGGAATACCGATGGTATTGAATTTATTAAGCCGGAAGAATCTCCGCGATTGGCAGAATATACCGATTTGCTGTATGAATTGCGCAAAGAAAAAGGCTTAAGCCTCGAAGATGCCGCCAAGTTAGCGAAAAACTATAACTATTTCGGCACTCTTATGATTAAATCGGGCCACGCCGACGGCATGGTATCGGGCGCCAATCATTCCACCGCCGATACGGTACGTCCGGCTTTGCAAATCATTAAATCGGCCAAAAAAGGCGCCAGTGCTTCGTCGTTTTTCATTATGATTTCCAACGATGTGCCTTACATTTTCTCTGATTGCGGCGTAATTATCAATCCGAGTGACAAAGAATTGGCCGATATTGCGCTGAATGCGGCACAAACCGCCATTTTGTTCGGCATTGAGCCGAATGTGGCGATGTTATCGTTTTCAACCATGGGTTCGGCAAAGAGTGATGAGGTGGATAAGGTAAAGCGAGCCACTCAAATGGCTAAAGAGGCTTTGTTGACCGATGAATACAAAGATTTAGGGATTAAAATTGACGGCGAATTGCAGGCAGATGCCGCTTTGGATAAAGTGGTTGCCGCCAAAAAAGCCCCAAACAGCGATGTGGCCGGCAAGGCACGGGTGCTGATTTTCCCGAATTTAGAGGCCGGCAACATTTGTTACAAGCTGTTGCAACGCCTCGGCGGCTGCGAAGCTTACGGCCCGATTTTGCAGGGTCTTAACGCGCCGGTTAACGATTTATCTCGCGGTTGTTTTGCCGAAGATGTGGTCGGCGCAATCGCCATAACATGTATACAAGCAACAAAATAAGGAACATAACTGATGAAAAAAATTCTTGTAATTAACTGCGGCTCTTCTTCATTGAAATTTCAACTTTATGATGTGGAAGGCGAAAATTATACCGTAATTTCCAAAGGTATTGCCGAGCGTATCGGCGCAGATAACTCTATCATTAAAATTCAATACGGCGACTCGCCGAAGCAACAGCATCCGACTCCGATGCCGACACATTCCGAGGCCATTCGCAGTGTGTTTAAGCTGCTCTTAAACGGCGCGCTTAATTCTATGGACGAGCTGAGTGCGGTCGGACATCGTGTGGCACAAGGCGGCGATATCTTTAAGGAATCCGTGTTGGTTACCGATAAAGTAATCGAGGATATTGCCAGCCTGTCTGATATTGCTCCGCTGCACAATCCGGCGCATGTTTTGGGTTTGAAAGCAATTAAGGAAATTTTGCCGAATATTCCTCAAGTGGTGGTGTTTGATACGTCATTCCATCAAACCATGAAGCCGGAAGCATATCGTTATGCCATTCCGGAAGACCAGTATGTTCGCAACAAAATCCGCCGTTACGGCTTCCACGGAACCTCACACAAATATGTTGCCGACGAATGCGCCAAACTTATCGGCAAGCAAGGCAAAATCATTACCTGCCACTTAGGTAACGGTGCTTCACTTTCGGCTATCGAAAACGGCAAATGCGTTGATACATCAATGGGCTTTACCCCGCTGGCCGGTACCATTATGGGTACGCGTTGCGGCGATATTGACCCGTACATTCCGCTCTATATTATGAAGAAAGACGGTTTGACGGTGGATCAGGTAAATGATTTACTGAATAAGCAAAGCGGTATGTACGCCCTGTGCGGCCGTGCCGATAACCGCGATGTTGAAAACGGTATCTTTGAAGGCGATGAAAAGTGCATTTTGGCAACCGATTGCTATGTTCACTCACTGTTGAAAATCATTGGCGGATATATTGCCGTTTTGGGCGGGGTAGATGCCATTGTGTTTACCGCCGGCGTTGGTGAAAACGGTTGGGTTTTGCGCAAACAACTGATTGAGCGTTTGGGTTATTTGGGCATTAAGCTTGATGAGAAAAACAATCGTGTTCGCGGCGAAACGATTATGATTTCAACTCCGGATTCCAAGGTTAAGGTTTATATTATTCCGACCGATGAAGAATCCGTAATTGCCCACGATACGGTGCGTATTGCTAAAATATAATTTCTGAACAAAGCAGATAAAGGCGCCGCCGGAATTATACCGACGGCGTTTTATTTTGCGCCTCATACCATAACAGCGCCGCGCCGACTAAGCCGGCATCGGTGCCGCATATTGCCGGTTTAACGGCTGCCGGATTATGCGGTTGCAACAAGGTTAAGGCGGTAGCTACTTTGGCATAGTCAACTATTTTGGAAAGACTGCCGGAGAGTACAAACACCTCGGTATCTAACAGACCGTTGAGCAATTTTAAGCCGGAAATCAGATTTTCTTCCCACTCGTAATAAGCCGCGCGTGCCGCACTGTCTCCGTGTTGCGCCGCCCTATAAATCTCGAAACAATCCGTTGTTGCAAACTGATATGCTTTTGCCAAACGTTTCAAATCACGTCCCGAAAACGGAAAACTAAACTCGCCGGTAGCCCCGCATTTACCGCGCAAAATCCTACCGTCACAAATAATTCCGCAACCGGTATCAGTACCGAGAGTCAACATAATACCGTTTTTTACACTGCGCAAATTGCCGATTTTATATTCGGCATACATGGCGGCGTTGGCATCATTTTCAACCAAACATGAAACCTTGAAAATCTCGGGAAAATCTATATTTTCATAGCCTTTGGGCAAATTATTCGGCTTGCCCTGCAGCCGATTTTGATACACTACACCGGCCGTAGCCAAAGCAAATCCTTCATATTGATAATCCGCGGCCGCCTGCCGAAAAATCTGCTCAATTTGAGCGGCTGTTTCCGGAGTCGGCACCGTTTGCACCGGCGACACTATTTTACCGTTTGCCGCAACCAATGCACACGCTGTTTTGCTACCGCCGACATCAAAAGATAGTATAGACATTTTGCAACCTCCGTTTGTTTTAATTAAATAAAAAAAATAGCTTGTCGTCAAGACAAACTATTTTTTTGGATTTTGCACTACTTAACTTTTTCTATTTCCAGCGCGCCATTGAAATAGCGCACCTTAAATGAATAAAATCTGGCCCATTCCTGACCGATCGGAATAATCATCTTGAGTTCCTCACTGCCGAAATCAACCGGATAATTGGCATAACTGCCGGTAACCAGTACCATAAATCCCAACAGCGAGGAATCTTCCTGCTTTTCGATCTTCCAACCGATGCTGCCTGATTTCATACCGTACACACCGGCAAACACACACGGAGTGCATTTAACTTCGGTCTTGTAATACTCGCCGGCCTTGCGGCTCACATTTGCCTCATACAGAAGCTCCTGGTCAATACCGATTTCTAATCCTGCCAAGGTAATAAATTCTACTGTTCTCATATAATAATAGTTTTGGTAAGTTTTTTCTTGAACAAAAGAGAGCACAGGTATCTTTCCTTACAGAATACCGATGCTCTCTCAAAGCAATTCTTGTCTTGGCGACTGTACTGCCGCTTACGATAAATAACGACTTACAGCAACATGCATGCGCATACACCGTATAGACACGCAGTTTCCGTTTTTTACCCCTATTTGTGAGGTGCAAATTATCATCACGCCGCCCTTAAGAATCGCCATCATGTCAAAGAACGCTTGTCAAAGACATCTTAATAGCAGAGAACACGGATACCTTTCCTTGCAGAATATCGGAGCTCTCTCAATGTAACCTTTGTCTTGGCAACTACTGTGTAAAACGCAAATACGTTTCCCATTGTGCTTTATATAAAAACTATAACTTAGTGGTTTTCGCTGCCACTTAAAGGCTACCCTGTTGTCAAAGAACGCTTGTCAAAGACATTTTCTACAGAATTTCTATAAGAATAATGCATAACACGTTTTATTTTATACTCCATTTAAATATTAAATGCAAGTATTTTTATTTTGTCCATTGTAAAAAACCGCCGTTTTTTATGCGGCGGTGTACAAATCAGGCAACGTTTATATTTTTAACGAAATGCCAGATATATGGTAGAATTGTCGGCACAGGTAGTGGCGGCAGTACCTAAATCGACTGACTTTGTGTTCAGCACATTACTTTTATTAAAGTTAATTCCGGAGAACCCGTTGGTGGCGGCACTGCCCCATTGACCGTTGGCAATACCCATACAAACTTCCTCCGACATATTACTTATTTCCAAAACGTAATAGTAAGTTGCATTTTTGTTATTGTTTGCATCTGTTACAACTTTGCATGACACCTTCATCTCAACTTCATCGTTGTCTATAAACTTGGTCATCTGTTTACAATCGCAGCCTTTTCCGCCCGTCAGCATTTTATCACATTCCAATACATCAGGATACGCACTTGAGCTGCATACATACTTAGTGACATCTTTACCTTCCGTCGGCTTTTCATCATAGATAAGCTCTCTGAACACAACACGGGTGCGACGCGCTAAATCACTGACCTCATCAATCACGCGGTTTACTCTGTTTTCACTTACGGTTTTACTGATTAAACTAAATCCGCCGACGGTTAAAATACCGATAATCGACAATACTCCGAGCATTTCAATCATCGAACGTCCGTTTTGTAAATCCTTCTTCATTTTTAATCCTTTCTATTCATTACACGTTGTACAATTACAGCCTCTGAAACCTAAAAACAGCGTCGCACTGTCACTGCAATTCAAGGCCGCCGTTCCCGGATCCATGAGCGGATAATTCCCCTGCATTCCTTCAATATCCTCTTTATTTTTGAAGCTGGCGCCGATATAACCGTTACCTTCTTTACGTCCCCAATCGGTAGTAGCCAAATTAACGCACATATCATCATCCATTCCGCTGATTGAAACAATAAAGTGCGGCAAAGATTTTTCACCGGAAGTTGTGCTGCCCTTAACATACGGAATATTGACTTCAGCCCCGGAAGTTAAAATAAACTTGCAGTTTGAGTTTGTACAACTAACGTCAATATCGCTCGGATAGGCATCAGACAGCTTCAACATTTTGACATAATCACCGTAAGCCTTGTTATATTGGCAGGAGAGCTTGCGAGAACTCTCGACAATTTCCGACACTTCCGAAAGCGTCTTTGTGATTTCCTGCTGGCGGCGAGCCTTACCGACAATTGTCAAACCGCCGACACTGAGCACACCGATAATACTTAAAACGCCAAGCATTTCAATCATTGAACGGCCGTTTTGATTTATTAGCATTAAATTCTCCCTTTATGATTTAGAAAACAGCCCCGAAGGGCCGTTTCCTGATTATTTTCTTTCAATCACCGGCATAGCCTCAGGCGCTTGCTGAATAACCTGAATCTGTTGAGTCACCGGCTTATAAATTGTTTGTTGCCACGGGCTCTCCTCAACATATTCTTGTCCGCAAATACTGATACCTAAGCTGCGGAGTGCCGTTTCGGTCGGTACATAAACATCCATACCGTCATCGGTTTTTATGCCCGAATGAGCCATACCGCTGACCGTACAATCTTTGTAGAACAGCGCACCGCCGACCGTTACATTTTGAATAAAGGTATTGGCTAAAATTTCCGCACCTTTTTCTTCAGTATAGCGATAGCCCTCGATTTTGGCACTGTTTTCGAGATAATCTTCGCCATCTTTGAAGTCATCTACATTCAAAACACCCAAAGTCAAAAATCCGTTGCGGCCTACCTCAGGCAAGTTCAGATTCAGCGCCAACGGAGTATATTCCGTGCTTTCATCAAGCATAATCAGTGCCGTATTCTTGCTCGGATTGATTCTGACGGCGCGACCGTTCATCTGAGTATTGCGAATGGTTTTAATCTGGTAGTTGTTACGAGTACGGTCAACCAAATCGCCCGAAGTCAAAATCAAACGGTCGGAGATCAGCAAACCGGCACCTTTCTTGCCGTTAGGGCTGATAATTTGTACTACCGACGAACGCAGACGATACATACTCTCCGGTGTTAATTCTTTGCACGGATTGCTGGCGGTTACGCACAGAGTATCCAAAGCCGCCGTATCACCGGTATCTACCCATGTATCATCAACAATTTGGCAGGTACTGCTTTCTACAAACTGACCGGCTTCATTGTAGCAGGTATCAACCGGTACCGGTTCTGCCACAACCTGTGTTTGGCAAGTCGGTAATGTGCAACCGCAAGAGGTTTGGCATTTTACCGCGTCAAACATCGGGTCGCCGAGTTCGCAGGTTTTAGCACAATCATATTCTTTGCGATAACCGCATTTAATCGGGTTAAGCGCACGTTCTTCTTCAATCAGCGACCAACGTTGCGCCGCAATTTCCTGCGGCAACAGACGTTGCATCAATCTGTCTTCAAAACCGGTCATAGCGCGCAAGTTAGAGGCGGCATCGGCAAAAGCACGTTCAATCAGTTTGTTCTCGCCGTTTTTCTCGCCCTCATAGAGCTCACCGTAGCCGGTACTTTCGCCCTTCCACAATACTTCGGTCTTGGTTAAGTTCATCAAACGCCACGTTACGGTAATTTCCGAAGTACCGGTACGTTCGTTTTTCTTTTCGGCATTGTTCCAATCGTATTCATCGCAAACATTCATGAAATAGTTGGTAACTTCTGCCGTCAAAATATATTCCGGCATTTCGGTCGGTAAGGTTTGCAAACACAAATCCTTCGGTGCCGGCAAAATCTTATAGCAATTGCCTACAGCTTCTTCAAACGCCGCTTGGAAATTGATATTCTTTTCCAAAATCCGACCACTGTTCAAACGCGCTTCTTTATTATAGCGACGGCAACCGAATATACGGAAACGATAATTACCGATATGGCTGGTATACGGACCATCGACGCCTTTTTGCTTGATACGGAAATCAACGTGATCCAAAGCAATCGGCGCCATTTGGCAACAGTTATGCTGCATGGCTGCATAAACTTCCGGAGTATAAGGAACGTAATTAATTAAAGCCATACGACGCTCGGCCTGGCGTGCCGCACAACGATTGCAAGACCCCGGAACTTTAACTTTTTCGCCGGAGCAACTGCTGCATTCTCCGCCCGGGAACAGGCTGCCGTCTTTATCTGCCGGCGGAACATGGTTGCAATCTTCATCCGGGCTGTCACACGGAATTCCGGTATAAACAAACGGTTTAGGAGCTTCTTGAGCCACTTCAGTCGGCTGCGGTTTATCGCCGTCGGTACAATGGCTGCATTTGCCGCCCGGGAACAAACTGCCGTCTTTATCTGCCGGCGGAACGCGATTGCATTCCTCTTCCGAACTCTCACACGGAGCAGGGGCAACAACCGGCATAGGTTGCGGTTGAACGACCATGTTACAATCCTGCATCGGACGGTTGCAAGGCACTGTTTCGATAATCGGTTTAGCCTCAACAGCCTCTTCCACATATACCGTATTTACCACAACCGGTTGCGGTTTTTCCACAACAATCGGTTTAACTTCCTCTTTAATATATATAGGTTGAGGCGCCGCCACAATCGGCTCCGGCGCGGCAATTGCCGGCGGTGTATAAGCCTTTACTTCAATATCGGCATCAGCCGCCGCAATTCCGGCAACGGCCGTGCTCATTGTAAGAACGGCAGCCAACGCATATAATGCTTTTTTATTTTGTTTCATTTGTTTTCTCCTATACCTGTTTCGACGGCATAACATATCTGTATGACAACGCCTCCGCTATGTGTACTTTAGACACTTTTTTTTCATTTTGCAAGTCTGCAATTGTTCTGGACAGCTTTAAAGTGCGATGATAAGCTCTGGCCGACATTTTCATTTTCTCGGCAAACCTTACCAACAAGCTCTTTGCCTCGTTGTCCAATCTGGTTACTTCCTCTAAGATATCCCCTTTCAGCTGCGAGTTTGTATGCAGATGCGGATATCCCAGTTCAATAAATCTTTGCTGCTGTATTTGTCGCGCCGCAACCACGCGTTGGCGGATAACCGCCGAACTTTCTCCTTTTTTGACCTCAGCCATGTCCCACGGACTGACCGGAGGTACCTGAATATGAATATCAAACCTGTCCATCATCGGACCGGAAATTCTTGACTGATATTCTTCGGCACATTTCGGTGCCCGCGAACATTCCTGCCCGCTTTGTCCCAAATAACCGCAA
>JBGUGE010000016.1:0-21024 GCA_045111335.1 Alphaproteobacteria bacterium
AAGGATTTTGCGGCGATATTTTAGCATATTCAAACCAGGGAGGCGGAAATTCGGCGCGACAATCCGTAAGATAATGCCCCTCAAACACACCTAAAGCCAGCATCTCCTTCGGACTTAATTCCGGCCGAAAATCGGCGGCAAAGCACTCTCCTTCCGGCGCTTGTAGCTCATATTGATAATCTTTTTGCATTTTGTCATTGACTGTAATCATCAGCCTTAAATATGACATTTTTTCGGATTTTCAACACCCGGTTTCGCCCGCAATCATCAAAAATTACGATTACATTACCGGCTCACCGGCGTCTGCGGTTTTATTTTCCTAAGGTTCGGACGTTAAGTCCGCCCCTAAATCGCCGTATTTTTTGATATAGTTGACAATTCCCCCTTCTTTTATAAATGCCTTTATTTCCGGCGGCATCGGGGTAATTTTAAGCAAAACGTTCTTAGTTTTATTATGCACAAATCCCTGCTCAACATCAACTTCCAGCTCATCATTATCATCAATCGCATCCGTATCGCATTCTATGGCCAACAACCCGATATTCAGCACATTTCGATAGAATATTCGGGAGAAGCTTTGGGCCAAGATATACTTAACTCCGACAAGCTTGATAATTTGCGCGGCATGTTCCCGCGACGAGCCGAGCCCGAAGTTTTTGCCTGCAACAAGCACATCTCCCGGTTTGAGTTTGGCATATATATCGGGATAAACATCTTCTAACAGATGCTTAGCCAATTCAGGTAAATTTGAACGCAAATGAAAAAATCTTCCGGCGATGATTTCATCAGTCGATATATTGTTTCCCAACTTAAAAGCTCTTCCCATTACAACACACTCCGAACATCTGAAATATAACCGTTTATTGCGCTGATTGCGGCGGTAGCCGGCGAACATAAATAGATATATCCCTTAGGGTTGCCCATTCTGCCGCAAAAATTTCGGTTTTGGGTAGAAAGGCAAACTTCACCGTCTCCGAGTACCCCGCCGTAAACTCCGACACAAGGGCCGCACCCCGGAGGATTTACGATTGCTCCGGCTGAAACAAAAATATCAATCAGCCCTTCTTTTAATGCGGCTCGCAACACACTCAAAGATGCCGGATATATCAACAGCCTTACTTTGTTATGCACCTTTTTGTTTTTCAAAATTCCGGCGGCAATTCGCAAATCTTCAATTCTGCCGTTGGTACAGGTTCCGATAACCACCTGATTGACCGCTGTTTTTTCGACCTTGCTGACGGGCACGGCCTTATCCACGGCATGCGGCAAAGATATCATCGGCTCTATGGAGCTCAAGTCAACAACCACCTCTTTTTCGTATACGGCATCTGCATCGGAATTAAGTATTTTTCCTTCAAACGGTCTTGAATGTTCCTGCAAATAAGCCAGAGTTACGTCATCGACATTAAATATTCCGACTTTAGCCCCGATTTCCACCGCCATATTTGATATGGTCAGACGGTCGGCAATCGAAAGCGATTTAATTCCTTCGCCGCAAAATTCCAACGCTTTATAAGTTGCCCCGTCCGCACCCAATTCGGCGGCCAGAAAAAGCGCGACATCTTTGGCACTCACTCCTTGTGATAAGTGTCCGCCTAAAATAATTTTATAAGATTGAGGCACCCTCAGCCAAATTTTACCGGTATACATGGCACAGGCAATATCCGTGGAGCCCAAACCGAAAGCCACCGCTCCCAGAGCGCCGCCGGTACAGGTATGAGAGTCCGCTCCCACCGTCAAATCATACGGGTTAATATATTTTTCCGCAAGAATCTGATGTGATATTCCCTTGCCGATTTCCGATAAAACGGCATTATGTTTTTCGGCAAAATCACGGATAAAAATATGGTCATTAGACAGCTCCCGCCTTGCACTCGGCGCTGAGTGATCCAAAAAACAAACGGTCGCCGGAACTTTTAATTCTCCGCCCAATTCATAAAATTCTTTTATGGCCAAAGGAGCGGTTCCGTCCTGCATCGCTATCAAATCAACCGGAGCAACCGCAAAATCTCCGGCCTTAACCTCATGCCGGCATTTTTGAGAAATAATTTTTTCGACAAGCGTTTTCATCTTAATTTTACCTATTTGTAACCATCTGTGGTTTATACTGTGAAATAATATATTATTAAAAATACAAATATGCAATTCATAAATGAGGTGTAGCAATAATGGAACATATAAAATTAATCTGCGGCCCCAAAACGTATGATTTTCCCGTAGTCAGGGGACACCGCAACAGTGCCGGAATCAATTTTTGCACTTTATATGAAAAAACCGGCCTGTTCTCGTATGATTCCGGTTTAAGATCGACCGCTGTCTGTCAATCGGCGATTTCGTATATTGATTCCGTTAACGGAAACTTGTTTTATCGGGGATATAACGTTGAAGAGCTGATAAATAAATATGATTATCTCGATGTTGCCCGTTTGTTGATTTACGGTAAAATTCCCTCGCCTCGTTCGGGCAACAATTTTTTGCCAAACATCAACTTAGATTATTCCGCTTTGAATAAGTTGCTTTCTGCCACCAAATCGAACATTAATAATGCCGCGCCGATTGATTTGTTGAAAATTTTTATGTCTTTAGCGGTTGCACAGAACTCCGACCAAGACAGCAATAACACCATTACGAATATTCTCTCGCTGATGCCGATGATGATATCGCATATTGCCAACCGCAAAAGAAAACATAACCTCTATACCGGAGAATCTTATATTGAAACATTCTTGCGCAATTATTATAATTTGCCTGATGTTGACCCGTTAACAATCGATTTAATTCAAAAATTTTTGATTTTACACATGGAACATGAGCAAAACGCTTCTACCACCGCGGTCAGAATAATCGGCGCAACCGGTAATTCTCCGCTCAACAGCGTTTTCAGCGGAATTTTGGCCTTAGAAGGAACCAGACACGGCGGTGCAAACGAACAGGTCTTAAAAATGCTGAATAAAATTAATTCTCGCAAAGACATGCAAACTCTCATTGCAGATGCAAAAAACAACAAACAGCGCATTTCCGGATTAGGGCATCGCGTATATAAAACCACCGATCCGCGCGCCAAAATACTCAAACATTTGTGCCTCAAGCACTTTAGTTCACACCCGCTGTTGCAAAAAGCAATCGAGTTGGAAACGCTGATAGGTGCCGATGAATATTTTATCAAGCGCAAGCTCTATCCGAATATTGATTTTTATTCCGGAATATTGCTGAACGGCCTGAAAATAGAAGGTAATATGTTTTTGCTGTTCTTTATCTTGGCCAGAATTGTAGGATGGCTCTCGCATTGGAAAGAAATGGCAGAAAACGGCGACAGTTTAATTCGCCCGCGGCAAATTTATACGGGGCGATAATCTCAAATCGGTTTGCGATAAATTTTAAAAATAACAATTGTTATTTAAACGATTATATTGTATAATCATCTCGGCTCACGCAACAATTTTAAAGGATTGCCAAACAATGGATCAGAACTATATTCGCAAATTTATTTGGGATTCTCCGCGCCATCACAAAGATTTTCATGCTAAAATCGAACCCCAAATGGCCTACTTGCTGAATCCGAAATCATTAAAAGACACCGAAACGATTATTGCCGAAATCAAAAAACTCGGCCAACCGACCAAAGAAAGTAAGGTTGCACTTTTGCAAAACGTCTTAATTGGCTACGCGAATAACAATATCCGCCTGTTTTCAATGAACAGCTCGTCTTTAACCAAAAATCCCGTAGTGTTGCGCGAAAAACCTCAATACAAAAAAATTACTTATCTTAAAAATATGGTCGATAAGTTAGCGGAGCAAACCGGCGTAAATTTTTCGTATACCAGTATTTTGCCGGATTATGATCAGCAGTTTCCGCTCAGCGACTATGAAACGGCATGGGAAAATAACCGCATACAACTCGAAGAGGTTTCCGGAGTTAAAGCGTTGCGTTTGTCGCAGATGGCTCCCGGACGCTTTGAGGAAATTCAGTCCCATATAGGCGATTATATGGATGTTCAGCGCCTGAACGGCGAAATCGAAAAGCACGCCAAAACAGCAAGCAATGTGATTAATTTCAGGGCACCGGAGGATTTTTCCAAAAGGCAGATTATGACCTACTCTACCACCGGCATTGTTATGGAAGAGCTCTTCCCCGACGGTATACTGCTCGATGTTCAAAAAAGATGTTACCCTTTTGAACAGCCGTTCTACAACTTTGCCCGCAAAGAAAATCTCCCGATAATCCTGTGCGGTCAGGAAATTCCCGACGGTAGGACTAAACGAAATTCAGACTGGCTTGTCAGATAATCAATGAACGATAGAGATGTCTGTATCCGTCCTGATGCCAAACGGTATCGGTTCTGCCGGCGCAATGACGCCAGTTATCCAATATAAGAATATCGCCCTTTTTATATGCTACAAGCTTAACGGTTTTCTCAATCTTTTCAACCCAACGCTGAATTTCCGGCAACGAAGAATCAAATATATCCAACCGAAAGCGGAAAAACGCAATTTCATTATCCAAAGTTCCGACAAGATGCGCCTTATTGCTTCCCTGATCACGATTAGACGGTGCCTTATATGTTGCAACGTATGATAACAGGGTCTGACGATCTTTCTCATCCAAAGCCATGAATGTGCCGAGCAAATCCGCTACGGTAATTTCTCCTCGCTCCATATTTTCCACCCCTTTGACATACAGCATCTCATAGCGCGGAGGAATGCGCCAATAACTTTTATCGGTGTGCATCGGCAAAAGTTTATTGCCCATTTCGTATGTGGTATAAATATCGTCAACAAATCCGCAATTTCTGCCGGAAGGTATTACTTCTCCGAAACTGTAAGCAAGCTCCAAAAAAGCGTCCTTATCCATTTCGCCGACCGGAAACAGGCTGTATCCCTGACTGTCCAGCTCTTCAAAAGCCTTTGATATTTGAGAGCCGAATTTTTCATTAAGGTTTTTGTATAATGTACGTTGCATGCTTAAATAATCCTTCTGAAAATTGTTGAATATTTTGAGTTAGTTGTTCAAATGTAGGTAAATTCCCCTCTATACCTTTGATTTTTTCGCCGTCTTGCAAATCGGAGAATTTTTTAACCCGCAAAGTATATTCTCCGGCCAAATGCGTAGGTGCCGGCAAGATAAAATTAGGCACATTGTTCAAAACCCGGCCGAACCAATATTGATGGCTGAATTTAGGGTGCCAAAAACCATCGGTCTTCAGTTGCGACAATATTTTATTATCCTTATTAAAGCGCAGAGGATGTTCGCCCGCAATATAATCGTTATCCACCACATACTCGACTATCTTTTCCTGATTCTCCGCCAAATCATCAACCGCATAACGCGAGGTCATGACATACGGGACAGACGCTCCGCCCTGCTCACGATAATCCTCCAATAACTTAAATCTGCCGTTGATTTCTTTGGCATAATCAAATGCGGAAACCGATGCTCTCAACTCCGCATTATTTTTTGCCAGCGTTTTCAATACCTGTTTATCCGGCAAACTGTGAGCTTTGGTGATTATCAATAACGAAATGCCGTATTCGCTCAATATATCGCTGATACGGGCCGTCAAATTCCAAGAATCCGCCGTAAACGAACAATCGGAAATCCATCCTTGACGCAACCATTTTTGCGTTGCCGGAAGTTTTTGCACGCTTTCTCTGAATTTATCCTCATCAAAATCGTTTAAGATGCGCTTTCCGAAGTCGTAACCCTGGGCAATCCAATAATCGGCCGCCGTGCAATTTCCGTAACAAATATTATTGATATTCAAACATCCCGACATAACATCAGTCATCAGACAATCAAACGGTAACCCCGCGTTTTTGCCGCACAAAATCTGCAGTTTAGGCATAGGCTTCAACTTATTGACGACATTATCATAATCTTTATAATCCCGTCGCAGCATTGCCCGATAAGCAGTTGTGTCATTAAAACCAATCATTTTCATACCAATCATCTCACAAATTACAGCCGGCTGAATCCATAAGCTTAAGCGGCGGCGGTATTAATTTCGGCCAAAACCTCTTTTTTAAGAGTAACATTATCAATTTTGCCGGTAGCCGACATCGGAATTTTATCGCGATAAAGAATAATCCGCGGCATATACAGCTCCGGATATCCGTTTTGTTTGATAAAGTCATGAAGTTTATCCGTGGTCAGCGTTCTTTCGTTGGTCACCACCACAATCTGCTCACCCTTGTGCTCGTGCGGAATTGCCACCACACCGCAACAAAAATCCTCTCGCCCGCCGAATGCCTCGTTTATCATGGCCTCAACCGCCCTCAGAGATACCATTTCACCGCCGATTTTAGCAAAGCGCTTAATTCGGTCTTTGATGCTGATAAAGCCGATTTCATCAATTTCCACCACATCGCCGGTATGATACCAACCATCCTGCGGCGGCACCAAAACTCCCGGATTGTCGGCTAAAATATATCCGGCCATAACATTCGGCCCTTTAACCACCAGCTCCCCGCCTTTTTCAATACCGTCCACTTTATCCAAACGACATTGCATCCCCGGACAAAGCTTGCCGATAGTGCCGAATTTATTAAATACCATATTGTTACCGGCAACGGCAGGCGAACACTCGGTGGTGCCATAAGCTTCCATCAGGCGTACCCCCAAACGCTCGTTCAAAATATTACGCGTATCCAGCTTTACTCCCTCGGCTCCGGCATACACCAAACGCAAAGAACAAAAATCGAGCGGGTGCGCAATCTTGGCATAGCTGCGGAAAAACGTATCGGTACCGATCATTACCGTTGCTTCCAACTCATAGAGCAAATCGCTGATAATTCTGAAGTGTAACGGTGACGGATACAGAAATACTTTTGCCCCCTGATACAGTGCATAAAGCGTTCCCAAAACCAAACCGAAACTGTGGAAAATCGGCATGGAATTAAGCACCACATCGGTACGATTAAGTGTTTCAAAAGTTGCAATCTGCCACACATTGGAAATAACGTTGCGGTTGGATAATACCACCGCTTTCGGCGAACCTTCCGAACCGGAAGTAAACAAAATCACCGCCCTGTCGTCGGGAGTGGCCTTATACGGAACATATTTGATTTTGTATTGCAGAAAGGCCAAAATTTTTGCCCAGATTGAAATTTTCTTGGCAATCTCTTCCAAATAGCAAACTTCGTAACCGTTTTTCTCAATCTCGGCAACAACGTCATCCAGTCCGGCCTTTTTGATAAACATTTTTGAAGTTATTACTTTTTTGGTCAACGTACTCTTCAGACCGCTGAGAATATTGTTGATACCGGCGCTGAAATTGAGCATTACCGGAACCTGGCCGTAGGCATTAAGCCCGAAAAAAGTGCAGATTGCCGCCACCGAGTTCGGTAACATAATCGCCATGGATTCCTGATGCGCCGCCCCCTTATGAAAATAACGTCCCAAAACATAAGAAGCCAACATAATATCCTTAAAGCTTTTCGGTTTGCGTGTGATATCTTCCAAAACCTTCGGACGCTTGAAGCCGAAAGCTTTTTTGGCATGAATTTTTGCCGCTTTAATCAACTGCGTAAACACCGTCAGTTGCGGATTATACATTGATTCAAACGCCTGTTCGCGCATAATCATATAAATTTCGTTGGAAATGTGGTTGCGTTGGTGGCGCAACTCATCTTTAAGTTTGAGCGGCCGCGGTGCGTCTACCACAATTTTAACTTTCGGAAAATAGCGATGCGGCAAACGCCCTCTGGTTTTTGAAAAGTGACAATATTGCAAGCCGTTAATCCAAATCGGAATAACCGGTGAATCGGTTTTATCGGCAAGCAATCCCGCACCTTCGTAAATTTTCATAATATTACCATTGGTGGTCATTCGACCTTCCGGAAACATAACACACAGCCGATCGGAATTAACTTTTGCTATCAGCTGTTTCAAATCCGGAATATCGATATTACCGTATTCCATAATATCTGCCGTCCGCATAAACAACCGTACCCAGTAGTTACGGTACAGCTGGCCTTGCAACGCAAACACAGGATTTCCCGGCAAAAATGCAAACAAAACAATCGGATCAACATAAGAAACATGGTTGGAAATATACAGACCTTTTTTCGGCAGCTTTGATAAATCAAAGCGCATCTCGAACTTTACCTTGAAAAGTCTGAAAAAACAGCGCAAACAAAAACGTACAAAGTCCCGCATCATGGCATCTATTCTCCAGTTATAAAACACATAAAAGAGTATATTATGCTAAAAAAATATGTAAAGCAGTTTTTGCAAGAAAACCACTTTATTTTTCAAATCAGCACACAGCCGAACAACACTGCAAAAAAGTGCATAATTGTGCCGGCCAAAACCATAAAATGCCACACCGCGTGGGTATATTGCCGGCTTTTCCACACATAAAAAACTATTCCGCCGGTATAAAACAATCCGCCGAGGATAAGAAAAATCAGTCCGACATCGGAAATATTTCTGATTAAACTCTTAGAGGCAAACACAATCATCCAGCCCATAAGCAAATACAATCCGATGGACCATAATTTGGTGCCGCTACCGGAGAGACACAGTTTCAAAATCGTACCTAAAACCGCCAAACCCCAAATAATGCCGAAAATCGTCCAACCGACACAACCGCGTAAATTAACCAGCAAAAACGGCGTATACGAACCGGCAATCAGATAATAAATAGCGATGTGGTCAAATTTTTTGAGGATTTTTTTGGCATTTTCACCGGGAATTGCATGATAGAGAGTTGAAGCCAAATAAAGCAAAATCATCGACGCTCCGAAAATGGCCGATGAAACAACACTCCATGCGTTACCGAAACGCGCCGCCATTGAGGTCAAAACCGTCAGTGCGGCAATCCCGAACAATATGCCGACGCCGTGAACAACGCTGCTCCAAATCTCTTCTTTAACGGTATATGCTCTTTGCATTCCTTTCTCCCCTGCGGCAATTTAGCACATATAACCGTATTTGTAAAGTAGGTACTTTCAAGGACATTAGTTTCCTTAAAGTAACCGGCAGTTATTCGGTTTTGCCCTGAGTTGCCGATATTTAATCGCTTGCTTCGTCTTCCGTAAACCGCGGCGCCTCCGCCTCACTCAGCAGGTTATACAAATACTCTATATCTGCAAGGTGCAGTCCTTTTTCGCACATAAAGCTGTAATACCCGCTCTCGGCGGCAAAATTTACTACCTTATAATCGTTTTCGTTGCCTCTGACGCTGAATTTTACGCCATTTTCAAGGGTTATGGTTCGGTTAACCGGATATACGTTGTAATCGCCGGAAATATCCTTAATGCCGTTTTCATCGTCCGGAGCATCGGAAAGCTGCGATTTACGCACCGTAACCTTGCGGCCGTCACTCAGCGGAAAAGTGATTTCCATCATATCGTTCATCGCTCTGACCGTGTAATTTTCCACCTGTAACGGGAAATTAAATCCGGCCTTGGCGGCACCGCAACTTATATCATTGCCGCAGTCAATCCACGGGTTCGGCATAGCCGCCACATTACTCGCTACCGTTACCAACATTACACCCAACATCACACCGAATTTAATCATATTTCTCTCCTTGTTTATAATAATCAGGAATCACCATCGCTTCATCAATCATCATAAATGATTTTTTTTACAATACAATCATAAAGTTAATAAATCAGCTTTGTACCGCCGTAACGTTTTGCAAATAATCCGCGTACGGTTCAGTTTATGCTTTACTTTGTCGGCGTTTTATTTTAAAATTCCGCCAATAGGAGAAAATATGATGAAAAACTTGGTGTCGCAAATTTATGATTTTATTTATTGGGAATGTTATAACCGCCTTAAAGGCAACAATCAGGATGTGGTCTGCGCAGTGATTATTCACGACAATAAGCTGTTGGCACAAACGGCGCAACGCAACACCGTAATTCATACCGACGACACGCAATATGTCGCTCCCGGCGGCAAGGTAGAGCCGGGAGAAAGCCTGCTCGCTGCGGTACATCGCGAAATCAAGGAAGAAACTAACCTCAACATCGACGTAATCAAAAAGTTGGGAGCCGTGCGCAACAACAAATATAAGCTGCATTGGTATGTCTGCCGCCCGACCGATATTTCGCTTTTGCAGGTCGTGGAGCCGCAAAAACAAAAAGAACTGCGCTGGGTAAGTCTCAACGATAAATCAATTAATTGGACGCCGAAAAACCGAGAAGCCCTAAACAGATTCCGCCCGCAAATCGAAAAAATAATCAACACCCCGCCGGAAACCTTATAGTCTCTAAATACCTAAAATAGTGTTGGAAGCAATAACGTTGCGTAACTTCGGATTGCCCTCCGCATCAATGTACGCAATCATACTCGGTTCAAGCTCCAAATCGGCAATACTGCGGATTTTCACCAAATTCATCTCAATGGTACCGTAAAGCTGCTCCCGCATCTTATCTATTGCCGCCTGAATTTTATCCGACATCTGGTTATCGCAACTTAAAACCGCGTATCCGTGCTGATATTTTCCCTCTTTTTCCGCTACTTTTATCCATAAAAACGGAATATGCTCGGTTTTCCAATTCTTTTTGCCGACCATACCTTTTTCAAAGGCAGTCAGTGCCCAACCGAGAACATTATACGGATGCGCCACGCATTTTTGCTTCAGGTCCTTGCTCATATTAGCGTGGTCAATTTTCACCTTGAGCGCAAACGCCGGTTTGTATTTTGTATCAATAACCTTGTAAATGGCCTTGGCAAACTGCTTGATTTTCAAATCATTCGGGGTGGCGGTGGTGGTTGTCATGTTCTTTCTCCTTCGGTTTATATATTAGTTTATTCGCGCCAAAAGTCAATTTTATTCTGCCGGTTTATCAGAAATACGGCTATATGTTGTTAGCCGTAAAAACGCCTTTCAGCGCCTCCGGAAAGTCCTCAAACCGCCGCAGCCTGTCCGCAATTTCCTTAACCTGCTGTGCCTCATACGGCCGATAAACAAAGTCCATACGGAAAAAGTCCGGCCGCAAATCTTTTGCTTCAGCGGCAATACAATACGGCTTTTCATCAAACACCATCATCTGGCAATCCTTGGACAGCGCCTTAAAACTGCGACCCTTACGTTGCAAATCAAACCACAACGGTTGGCGCAAACAATGTTTACAATCGTTGTCGCGAATACAGCCGACGCTCGTAAACAGAGGTACATCGCCATAGATAACAAGTGATGTATTAATATTAGATTTTTCTATTATATTACAAATATTTAACTTAATATCTTCAAGCGATAATGCAACTTTAGATGCACCTATTTCCGCAGCCATGGCAATCGCTTGTGTGTTCAGCATATAAAGCGACGAATCAAAACTGATATCCAATTGATTTATCGGCAAAACTTCAAGTGCCCAATAATTTGCCGCTTCCCATTTACGATAGCCGCCGTCAAGCAAACGCCTGATAAGGTCGGCATACAGCGCCGGCCGCCGACAAACCGCCGGCAATGCTATACGAATTTTATTTTTCGGTAACTTGTTCAAAGCGCTGATGTCACTTCCAGGATTAATGAGGTATATAATCTCGGCAAAATCATCAATATTAAGCAATTTCAAATGGTTAAGGTCATCAACTTTGATAGCAAACTGCGGTTTGAGCGATTTTTGTCGCCGCGAAGTAATTGACGGCAGAGTTCCATGATGCTCATCTATTTTGATTTTGGCATACAAATCGCGACGCAGCTCATTCAACAATGAGGCTGGTGTAAATAAATTATGTTTATTATCAATAACTAATGAGTGTAAGTTAAAGTTAGTGTCGCCGGTTTTGGCAAACGCAGCACGGATTGTTTCTTCACTCTTTTGCGGGTTATTTGCCGGTGCAAACTCCCCTTTTACCGCGGCCGAAAAGCTACCGGAGCAGGCGGTTATGCAACTCGGCTCAACTTTAACTTCTACGTTTATATCATTGTTATTTCGATATATATTCGGTTTTGGTTTATTATAGTGATACGCACCTTTAACCGCACCGGCCGACGCCAAATAAATCTTATCGCCCGTCTGCAAATGAGGATATCCCTTCGGCAATTCGATTTCAACCGAGCTGCCGGCGGGTGCTTCAAATACACTTTTTTTACCGACATACAGTTTCTGTACCGAAAATCCGAACGGTTTTTCATCTCCTGCGGCATCGATTTGCAATCCGTCATACCGTGCCACCGCATGATTGGCCGTAAAGCGCAATTTACCGCGTGAAATGCCTTCCACCGCTCCGATAAGCAAACCGCGGTGCCCCACAAAATCGCGATCAATCACCGCCTTATCTTTGCCGAGAAAATGGAATTTACACCACGGTCGCGAAAAAATCTGCTTAATATTTTCCGCCTTTTGCGCATCGGCTCCTTTACCGTCCAAAATGCCGCGATAATAATCGGTTACGGCCGCCACATACAGTGCCGACTTTTTACGCCCCTCAATCTTGAGTGAATCCACCGGCATATCCAGCACCTCGGCCTCAAGCGCCATATCTTTCATTGAAAACAGGTGTCCCTCTCTGCCGTTACACATAAACGCCGCACGACACGGATACAAGCACTTTCCGCGGTTAGCACTGCGCCCGTATTCAAGAGCCGAAAACTGACACAATCCGCTGTAAGAATAGCACAGTGCGCCATGGATAAACGCCTCGGTTTCAAGATTGGGAATTGCTGCAATTTCCTTAATTTCGGTCTTAGTCAGTTCCCGTGCCAACACCACTCGCTTAAACCCCATTTTTTGTAAAAACAGCGCACCTTCTTTGTTGTGTACCGCCATCTGGGTACTGGCATGCATTTCAAACCACGGATATTGCTCACGCATTACCCGCGCCACGCCCAAATCCTGAATAATCAGCCCATCCACCTTGCAATGCGTACAAATATCAAGGCTCTTAACCAAGTCCGGCAGTTCACTTTCCTGCAAGACCGTGTTAAGCGCCACATACACCTTGCGATTTAAGCTATGAGCATATGCCGTAAATTCATCCAGCGTGTCGGCATCAAAATTGGTTGCGGTTGCACGTGCCGAAAACTTCGATAACCCCAAATACACCGCATCTGCGCCGTAATACAGCGCGGCATAACCGGCCTCCACATCACCGGCAGGCGCCAACAATTCCTGTTTTTTCATTTATGCTACCCTTCACATTATGTATGCAGATAAAGTAGGCCAAAATCTTGCGATTGTCAAGCACCGCACATTTTTGCAACAAAAAGCGCCGGAAGCGATTGCTGGCGGCGTTGTTTAAGAGTTCATGATGGTGCTCGGAAGAAAAAACTTCTGTCATACCGATTTTAGAACATCTGTCTAAAGCAGCACAATGTTGCCGGCGGCAATGCGCCCGCGATCATTATACGGCTCATAACTGACGTGTTGTCCTTCGTACAAGCGGCGAATACCCTTCTCTTCGAGTTTGGTAACGTGAACGAATATATCCTTGCCGCCGTCCGACGGTTGGATAAATCCATAACCTTTATGAGTATTAAACCACTTTACATTTCCTGTGTACATAGTCTTTTCTCCTTCAAAAGTTTAAATTTAAAGTTCATGTTCAATATCCTCAAAGTCCAACAGTTAAACAAAATATAACCGACCTGATTTGACTAAATTTTGATTATAAAACAAAACCTTATCTCAACATATCGATTATGCCACGTGTTAAGAGTATATAACACTTTATATATTATTACGAATAATATAAAATTAATACCCTTAACGCGACAAATAATATGATACAATTTTCATTTATCAAGTAAAAATTTTTAAGCAAGTTGAATATTTATGTTAACATATTGATATTACACAATAAAAAATTATAAATAGGTGTCAAATAACTCGCTTTGCTCCATTTGAAATGATATTAGTCCTAAACCGTAATAATCCCTTTGTTATTTATACAACATATTGATTTTCCGCTATTATTTATACATACCGACCGATTCGCAACAATTACCGCGGTTGAAATATCATTTTAACGTTGATTTTCGCTCTGATCCGTGATTAGATACCACATATTACAAAGGTTTTAATTATACGAGGAATCTGCAAATGGCACACGACAATAAAAAGCACTCCAAAAAATATAAACTGTTTTATATCTTTCCGCTATACGGATGGAAAGAAAACGGCTTAAAGAAAACCTGGCAAATCTGCGGATTGCCGCTGTTTAAGCGCGTCAGAAAAGAGAGTTCCGATGCCGTAAAGTATTATTTTTGCGGTCTGCCTGTTATGAAAATCAATCAAAGGTTTGTCTTAAAATGAAAAAGATTTTATTCATCGGACACACATATCACCAAAAAACCAAATCTGCCGACTTTGTAATCGATTTATTGCAAGAAAAATACGATATTACAAGATATTACGTCGATCCTTATCAAGATAATCAAGATACGTTTTGCCGTGATTTGGCACCGGAATATGATTATGTTATATGTTGGCAGATTATGTTTCCGTTGTCGCGCCTCAAAAAGTATACCGATTATCAAAAATGTATTTTTTTCCCAATGTATGACGGGATTTGCCCTTATGATAACATCAGCTGGCGAGAATATGCCGATGCCAAAATTATCTGCTTTTGCAAAAGCGTTTATAACGAGCTGAACCGACGCGGTTTTGACTGCGAATATATCCAATATTTTCCGCCGCTGCAAACTCCGGAAATTTCAGGAGATGATAAATCATTGTTTTTCTGGCAACGCCGCCAAGAGATTGACTTGCGCACGGTCAGCCGGTTGTTCAATTCCGCAGAGTTGCAAAAAGTTCACTTACACAAGGCGCTTGACCCGCAACAAAGTTTTACGGATTATCCTCTTGAACAGAATCTTACGGTTTCTACGTGGTTTGATAAAAAAGATGATATGTACGCCCTGATGATGCAATCGGCGTTGTATATGGCTCCGCGGCTCGAAGAAGGTATCGGTATGAGTTTTTTGGAGGCCATGTCGCGGGGGCGTTGCGTAATTGCACCCGATAACCCGACAATGAACGAATACATTACCGACGGTCGGACCGGCTTTCTGTATAATCCTGCCGACCCGCAAAAAATCTGCCTTAAAGATATCCGCCGCATTCAGCAAAATGTTATCGATTATATGAGCGCCGGATATCAGCAATGGAACATGCAAAAACACAAAATTGCTCAATGGATTGAACAACCGGTGAAGCACAACACTCTAAATGTAATCTCAACCACAACCTGCCGACTTTTCGGATTTATACCATTTATGAAAATTGAGGATAAAACAGAATGAAAAACTCTATACCGCTGACAATTATAACAATTTGCTACAACATCAAAGATGAAATCGAAAAAACCTGCAAAAGTATTGTCAATCAGACATGGCAGGATTTTGAATGGATTGTGGTGGACGGCGGCTCTACCGATGGTACGACGGATATCCTGAAAAAGTATCAGAACCGCATGAATGTGTTTATTTCCGAACCGGATAAAGGTATTTATAATGCCATGAACAAAGGCATTCTTTTGGCTCACGGAACATGGCTTAACTTTATGAACGGCGGTGATTCTTTTGCCGCTGACGATGTGTTGGAAAAAGTCTTCAAAAACACCGATTACGATGCCGATATTTTATACGGTGATATCAATCTGATATATGAAAACGGCGATGTTGTCGCCAAACCGCAACCGGATAATTTGGAAGGCTCAAATTATCATTTTTGCCATCAGGCCTCTTTCATCAAAAAGGAGTTGTTTGATAAGCACGGTTTATACAACGAAAATTACCGAGTTGTCAGCGATTGGGAAAAGTTTATTATTTTCAAAACTCACGACCACAAATTTTTGCACCTGAACATGATAATTTCCGACTATATGTTAACCGGCATCAGCTCCCGAATAACGCCTAAACTCTTAGCCGAAATGGAAAAAGTTTCAGACAATTTTTTCAAAAAACAGACCGATATCCGCCTGTTGCAGTTTTTTCCGCTGTTGCGTATTGAAGAACAATGGGACGATTAGCGACTGTCAATCAAACTTAAAATTATATTTCAAATCAGCCGGAAGATTATCATAAAGCTCTGAAAAATCAGAACAATTTATCACTTTTTGCAAAATTTTTTCAGCCGCTTTCGGCTCATATTTTTCCATATAATGTCGATAGTTTTGCTCAACCATACCGTTACGCTTATCGGCATCGGCCAAAAGTTCTTCAATACCGGCATACATTTGCTCCACCGTTTCGTACATATACTTAAAATCCGGCGCCTGATATTCATGGAACGAAAGTGCCGCATTTTCGGTATTTATCTTTACCACATACGGCACCTTAAGCCGCATCAGATCGATAAACGCCAACGCCGAAGACATCGGAAAACTGTCAATAAACAAATCGGCACACTTAAACGCCAACTCATAATTTTTTTGATAAGGCAGCATAATCAAACGCTTGGCAACCGGCGAATTTTCAAACATTTTGCGCACTATTTCCGCTTCAAAATCACGCATTTCCGAAATGAACACATGATACACGTTTGGGTGTTCGGTCAGCAATTTTTTAATCATTTCGAAATAGCGCGAACCGTCGGGATCAAAAAACTTATAACTGGCCGCCCCCGACATGGTGCAAATTGCCCCTTGCGGAATACCGAAACTTGCGCGCATATTGCCTATTTCCTGTGCCGAAAAATGCGGATTTTCTTCCTCCGGCTTAGAAATCAGCCCGACAATATGCGTCTGTCTAACGTGCCGCAAATGTTGCGTAACGTAAGCCGAACTCGGAGTTTCTTCCAACACCAAATCAGCCAAACTCATAGCTAAAGCCGGCCGATGTGTGGCGTGATTTACAAAAAAGATTTTAATATTCGTATGCTGTCTGATAAGCGCCAAAACCGCTGTCGCTACCACATCATCGGGATGAATAAACACAAACAATGCCCGCGGAGCAAACTCGATTATGCTGTCATAAATTTCGCGAATATTTTTTTCATAAGAACACGAAAATTGCTGAAACGTCTTGATTTTTGATATTTTCCGCAAATAATCCAGCGTTTGCGGTGCGGCCTTGCGCGAGGTGCCGGTTGTAGTCAAAAACAGGGTTTCTTCATATTGCGTCGCCAAGGTTTTTTGCATATCGCGCATCCACTTGGTGTGTCCGCCCATATCATAAATTTTGGTTGCTAAAAACGCCACTCTGTTATCTTTGATACGACAAGTCGGAACATTTTGATAACCGGCGACAATTTCCCCAATACGCTTATCAAGGTGACACACGTCAAAATCATTACCTGAGGCAAATTCGGCGCGCACGGCATCAAGGTCGTTATTGAGCGTAAACAGCGGTAATCCGAACGCATAAAACCGACTTTTTCCTTTTTTATATTTTATTTTAAGTACGGTACAGCCGCAGATTTTGACGGCGTTATCAACAAGTTCAAAAATTTTCATAGTTTTCTCAAAAAGTCCATACACACTTCAATAACTTTATCCTGTTCGGCCGGTGTCAGGTCATAATACAGCGGCAACCGCACCAATGTTTCCGAAACTTTATCGGTAACGCGCATATCGGTTGCGGTGCGGCAAAATTTCTCCCCGGCCGGAGCAGAATGTAGCGGAATATAGTGGAACGGCGCCGCCACATCATTTTGCTTAAGATAAGCGATAAAATCCGTACGCTTTTGCAAATTCTCAAACAGCAGATAAAACATGTGCGCATTGTTAGAGCACTCCGCCGGAATAATCGGACGCCGGATTTTCCCCTGTTGTTCGACTTCGGCAAAAGCTTCATAATAGCGCTGCCAAATCTGCCGACGTTTAAGCTGAATATCCTCCTCAATTTCCAAAATCGAATACAGATAGGCCGCCACAATATCACTCGGCAAATACGATGAACCTTTATCCACCCATGTATATTTATCCACCTGACCGCGGAAAAACTTGCTGCGATTGGTACCTTTTTCGCGCACAATTTCGGCACGTTCCGCCAACTCCGGATCATCGGTCACCAACAAACCGCCCTCGCCCGCCATAATATTTTTGGTTTCATGAAACGAGAAACAGCCCATATTCCCCAAAGTGCCGAGCGGTCGCCCTTTATAATACGCATCGTACGCCTGCGCCGCATCTTCAATCACCAAAAGGTGGTACTTGGCGGCAATCGCGTTTATGGTATCCATCTCACACGCCACACCGGCGTAATGCACCGGCACAATTGCCTTGGTTTTCGGCGTAATTGCGCTTTCTATCAGTTTTTCATCAAGATTAAGCGTATCTTTCCGAATATCAACAAATACCGGTACCGCACCTTGCAAAACAAAGGCATTGGCCGTTGAACAAAACGTATATGACGGCATAATCACTTCATCACCGACCTGCAAATCAGCCAAAATCGCCGCAGTTTCGAGTGCCGCCGTGCCGGAATGCATCAGCAACGCCTCGCGACATCCGAGCTTTTGTTTCATATATTCGTTGCACAATTTGGTATATTTACCGTCACCGGAAACATGCTTTTGTGCAAACGCATCAGCAATGTATTGCAGTGATTTTTCGGTAGATATCGGAATATTGAATTTTATCACAAACTTAGTCCTTATTGATTATTTTTGCTGCAAATACCACTCAATGGTCTTAACAATTCCCGTATCGAAATTTTCGTCGGCATGCCAGCCCAACTCGTTGGTCAACTTACTTGAATCAATCGCATAACGGAAATCATGCCCTGCGCGATCGGCCACAAAGGTTATCAGATCAGCATATTTGGCCCCGTTTTTACGCGGTCTGCGTTCATCAAGCAATGCACAAATCGTTTTTACAATCGTAATATTATTACGTTCGTTAAATCCACCCACATTATAGGTTTCTCCGGCCTTACCGGTGTGGAAAATCAAATCGATTGCCTTGCAGTGGTCCAAAACATAGAGCCAATCACGCACGTTTTCCCCTTTGCCGTAAATCGGCAACGGTTGCTCGGCCAATGCCTGCTTGATAATATGCGGAATCAATTTTTCATGGTGTTGTTTCGGCCCGTAATTGTTGGAACAATTGGAAGTGGTTACATTCATTCCGAAGGTATGATGCCAAGCACGCACCAAAAAGTCGGAACTTGCCTTGCTGGCGGAATACGGCGAATTCGGTGCATACGGCGTAGTTTCGTGGAAAAATCCCTCTGCCCCGAGCGCACCGTAAACTTCGTCAGTCGAGATATGGTGAAAACGGCAATTCTCATACCCCGGTTTAACCTTGTTCGGAGCCAACATCCAATGTTTGCGAGCTGCCTCAAGCAAATTAAGGGTACCGACCACATTGGTATTGATAAACGCCCGCGGTCCCTTAATCGAATTATCGACATGGCTCTCAGCGGCAAAATGAATTACCCCGCGAACATCATATTTTTCGAACAGCTCTTCCATTTTTTCGGCATCGCAAATATCGGCCTGAACAAACGTGTAGTTCGGCATATTCTCACATTCGCGCAAATTATCCAAATTGCCGGCATACGTCAGTTTATCAACGTTAATCACCTGATAATTCGGATATTTGGCACAAAAATACGGCACAAAATTAGACCCGATAAAGCCGGCACCGCCGGTAACTATAATTGCTTCAGACATTTCTTTAATCCTTCTTCCCAATGCTCAATTTCAATGTTAAATACTTCTTTTATTTTGCTTTTATCCAACACACTGTAAAAAGGTCTGACGGCCTTAGTCGGATACGCCGACGACGGTATCGGATTAACCTTGCAACCCAGCCCTGATAATTCCATAATTTTGCGGGCAAAGTCATACCAAGAACAAACACCTTCGTTAGTAAAGTGATAAACCCCTTTGTTTTCGGCACTCATTTGCGGCAAAACCTGCACAATTGCCTGTGCCAAATCTGCCGCGTATGTCGGCGTACCGATTTGGTCCGCCACCACATTCAAACTCTCTCTTTCCGCCCCTAAACGACGCATGGTTTTCACAAAATTATTGCCGTACGGCGAATAGAGCCACGCCGTACGAATAATCACTGCCTCTTTGGCATATTTCAACACTTCTTGTTCACCCGCAAGTTTAGTACGACCGTAAACCGAAATCGGATGTGCCGCATCTTCGGGCGCATACGGTTTATGTCCTGAACCGTCAAACACATAATCGGTGGAAATATGAATTACCTTAGCGCCGGATTGAGCTAAATTACGAGGTCCGTCAATATTGATTTTTGCGGCCAATGCTTCATCATCTTCCGCCTTATCAACCGCCGTATATGCGGCACAGTTAATAATCGTATCTATGTTATGAACCTTCACAAAATTCGCCACCGCGGCCGCATCGGTGATATCCAAATCCGCCACATCGGTCAAGATTGCTTCCGGCAGAAGCTTTGCCAGCTCGGTACCGAGCTGCCCTTTACTACCCGTTATCAGGAACATCTTTCAATCCTTTCGCAATACGATCTTTTTCGGATGTCAGCACTTTATCCGCCGGCACTTGCCAATCAATCCCGATTTCCGGATCATCGTATCTGATTCCGAACTCGGATTCCTTGCAATACAAATTATCTACCTTATATGCAAAAACCGCCGTTTCGGAAAGCACCGAAAATCCATGCAAAAAATGGCGCGGAATAAAGAGTTGACGCTGATTTTCGGCCGATAATTCCACCGCCACATACTTACCGAATGTCGGCGAATCTTTGCGAATATCCACCGCCACATCCAGCACTTTTCCTTGCAACACGCGTACCAATTTGGCCTGACTGTGTTCACCCAACTGACAGTGCAACCCGCGAATTACTCCGTAAGATGACTTTGACTGGTTATCCTGAATAAAACGGTTGGCAATACCGTTTTTGATAAACTCGGCTTCATTATAACTCTCAAAAAAATAACCGCGCGCGTCTTCAAAAACCCGCGGTTCAACAATGTAAACCCCTTCTATTTCGGTTTTGATAAAGTTAAAGCTCATGGCGTTCCTCATAGACTTTTTGTAAATATTGTTTATAGTTGCCGTCTTTCAACGATGCAATATGCTTCAGCATCTGTGCATCGTCAATAAAACCGCGGCGATACGCTATTTCTTCAATACAGGCAATTTTCAACCCCTGACGTTTTTCAATAATTTGCACAAACTGTC
>JBGUGE010000017.1:0-11997 GCA_045111335.1 Alphaproteobacteria bacterium
AGTGTTATACAAGTATAATTTGATTGCATTTTCTTTATAGCATATTTTCCGATGTTTGTCAATAAATTTCCAAAATACAAAACGAAGCTAATGCCTCTTGCGCACCTTCTTGTTTAAATTTAATTTCTTTATTTTTCGGCATCTGATTAAAACAAAAAACTCCCCGCAAGGGGGAGCTTTTTTATTGGTGGTCAGAGAGGGGATTTTCTCATCATCGCTTCGCTTGCTTAGGTCACTCGTTTCCATCGGCTCGCCGCGGGGCGCTTATGCTACCTTGCTTGCCGGGAAACTTTGCCTCTTGCGCACCTTCTCGCTTAAATTTACTTATTTATTTTTTCAGTAGCAAATTTAAGCTTCGGTCACTCGTTTCCATCGGCTCGCCGCGGGGCGCTTATGCTACCTTGCTTGCCGGGAAACTTCGCCTGTCGTCAGAAAAATGTCCACCGGAAATTTTTCTTTCCTCCAGCCCCCTCCACGACGTGTCGGATGGTTCGTTCCCCGCTGACCAACAAAAAACTCCCCGCAAGGGGGAGCTTTTTTATTGGTGGTCAGAGAGGGGATCGAACCCCCGACACGAGGATTTTCAGTCCTCTGCTCTACCAACTGAGCTATCTGACCATCGGTTCGGAATGCTTTATAATATAGTTTTTTATAAATGTCTATATTTTTTTTGCATATTTGTGTATTTTTTTTGTTTTAAACATCTTTTTTAAAACAAAAATGCCGCCGTGGGGATATCAGCCAAATCCGCATTTTAAAAAATCAGAAAAAACGCAAAAATTATCAATTTTTTGCGATTTTTTGCATAAAATTGATTAAAAAATGCATATTTTTGTTGTTTTTTTGCAAAAATGGGATATAGATACACACTATGTGATTTACATGAAAGGAATAAAAGTGAAAATGGCAAATCCTATTGATACAAAAACCATCAGTAAACTGGCGGAAATCCTCGATAAAAACCAGTTAACCGGTCTGAATTATGAAGATGAAAATTGCAAAATTTCATTGATGCGCGAAAATGCGGGCGGTTATGTGCCGACTTATACGCCGATTCCGGTGCCGACAGCGCCGACAACGACCGCAACCGCGGCTGTGGCAGAAGAGCCTAAGGAAGAAGAGGATTTTACCAATTCTCCGAACGCTGTCAAGTCGCCGATGGTCGGGGTGGTCTACCTTTCCAGCAACCCTAATTCTCCGGCCTATGTTAAAGAAGGTGATTCCGTGACCGCCGGTGATACGGTTTGCCTGATTGAGGCCATGAAAACCTTTAATCCGGTTAAGGCACACAAAAGCGGCAGAGTTACCCGCATTTTGGTTGAAACGGGTGAGCCTGTTGAATATGGCGAACCTTTGATTATCATTGAATAAACACAGGATTAATCATGTTTGAAAAAGTTTTAATAGCGAATCGGGGTGAAGTAGCTTTGCGTATTCACCGTGCCTGCCGCGAGATGGGAATCCGCACGGTGGCCGTGCACTCGGAGGCCGATGCCAACGCCATGCACGTGCGGTTGGCCGATGAGGCGGTTTGTATCGGTCCGGCACGCTCGGCAGATTCGTATTTAAATAAACCGGCAATTATTTCGGCGGCCGTGATTACCGGAGCAGATGCGATTCATCCGGGGTTCGGTTTTCTCTCGGAAAATGCCGATTTTGCCGAAATGGTTGAAAAACACGGCATTACTTTTATCGGCCCGACGGTTGAGCAAATGCGCCTGATGGGAGATAAAATTACGGCGCGTAAGGCGGCTAAAGAGGCCGGCTTGCCGATTACCGAGGGTTCTCCAGCACTTGAAAGTGTTGATGACGCCAAAACCTGGGCCGAAAAAATCGGCTATCCGGTAATCATCAAGGCCAAAGACGGCGGTGGCGGAAAGGGAATGAAAATCGCTTATTCCGATGATGATATCGAAGAAGCGTTTAACATGGCAAAGGCCGAGGCTAAAGCGTCGTTTCCGAGCGATGTGGTATATATGGAAAAATATTTACAGCATCCGCGCCATATCGAAATGCAGATTTTGGCCGACAAATACGGAAATGTGGTACATTTGGGCGAGCGTGACTGTTCCATTCAGCGCAATAATCAAAAAGTAATTGAAGAATGTCCGTCGCCGGCACTCAACCAGAGCCAACGTAACGAAATCGGCGAACTCGTGCGTAAAGCCATCGCCAAAATCGGCTACTGCAACGCCGGTACGTTAGAGTTTTTGTATGAAAACGGCAAATTCTACTTTATGGAAATGAACACGCGTCTGCAGGTGGAACACCCGATTACCGAGGCGGTTACCGGTATTGATATCGTAAAGGAACAAATCCGCATTGCCTCAGGTGCACATTTGGGGTACACTCAAGACGATATCAAATTCAACGGCCATGCCATCGAATGCCGTATTAATGCCGAAGATCCGGCAACCTTTACGCCGTGTCCGGGCAAAATTACCGAGTGGCACGCACCGGGAGGTTTAGGGGTTCGTGTTGATTCCGAAATTTATTCGGGCTACACGATTCCGCCGTTTTATGACAGCATGATTGCCAAACTGATTGTACATGCCAATACGCGTAATGCGGCTTTGATGCGGTTGCGTCGGGCATTGGAAGAATTCGTGATTATGGGGGTTAAAACCACTATTCCGTTGCATCAGGAGATTATATCGCAGCCGGAATATTTGGACGGTCAGTACGATATTCATTGGCTTGAAAACTTTATGAAAACTTTTGAGCCGGAAGAATAAACGGTAGGCGAAGGCTATTGCGGAGGCGCTGATGTCTGAACATAAACATTTGTCGTTGGCGGTACATTTGCATGTGTATTATTCTCACATGTGGCCGCTGATGAAGCAATATTTAAGCAACATTGCGGATTATCCGTATCACCTTTTTGTTACATTGCAGCAAAAAGATGTAAATCTTATTGAGCAGATCAGAGCGTTTCATGCCGATACCACTTTTATTACCGTAGATAACAGAGGATATGATATCGGTCCGTTTATATATGTTTTGAACAGTCTGAATCTTGATGAGTATGATTTAATTATGAAGATTCATACCAAAAATAACACCGACGGCGAGGATATTTTATTGAATCATCGCTATGTTAACCGAAAATATTGGTTTCAACTGCTGATGGAGGCGGTGCTCGGTTCTCCGCAAATTTTTGCCGCTAACATATCAGCTTTTCAAACAAATCCGCGCCTCGGGATGATCGGTTCCAAATATTGCACAACCAACCACTATCGCGATGTTAAAGAGGTTCAGGAAAGTGTGGTAAAGATTATGAATGAGTTGGGTTTTTCCGACGTTTTACCGATTACTTTTGTGGCCGGAACGATGTTTATGGTCAGAAGCTCGGTTTTGAAAATAATTCAGCATAAATTTACCATGGATGATTTTACGGCCACCGACGGCAAAGTAAAAGACGGTACTCTGGCACATGTTTTAGAGAGAGTTTTCGGCTGTCTTGTTGTGGCACAAGGTTATAAAATAAAGAGCTTCTCCCGCAATATAAAGTTTGAAATCGAGGGATTGAAAATCTGGCTGAAGAATTTTATCTATCGCAAAAAAATCACCAAAAGCAATTATTTGCAAATTAAAATATTTAAAATTCCGGTATATCGTCGCAAAATTAAGAATCAATAATTTCGGATAATACGAATGGAGAAGATAAATGGCAACGTATTATATAGTATCCGGCGGGTTTGACCCGATTCATGAAGGGCATATCGAAATGATTAAAGCGGCGGCAGCGGCTTCCGACGGGGTTATTGTGCTGGCTAATTCGGACGAATGGCTGTGCCGCAAAAAAGGTAAGAATTTTTATTCCATAAAAACTCGGTTGGCTATTTTAGAAAATCTCAAAGGAGTTATAGATGTGTTGGAATTTGATGATTCCGATAATTCGGCTTCCGACGGTATTCGCAGAGCACGCCTTAAATATCCGGATGCACATTTGGTGTTTGCCAATGGCGGCGATCGCAAAAAAGACAATATTCCAGAAGTACCGGTGTGCAGGGAATGTCAAGTTGATCTTGCTTTTGGTGTGGGCGGTGATAACAAGGCAAATTCGTCCTCGTGGATTTTGCAAAGGTGGAACGAATAGGGAATTTTATCTTATATTTGTATCAGTCTCTGATTTGCTTGGTAATTTCGGTGATAGTCTGTTCAATTTGCGCTTTGTGCTGCGGCAGAATTTCCGCCTTGCGGGATAGGCAGGCGCTGAGCTCAGCCAAAATACTTTCTGTTTGGTTCGGTTCATTGGCGGCAATTTTTTGCAAATAATATAAAGCGGCCGCAAAAATTTCATCTTTTGAGGAATACAGTTGCTTTACAATTTCCGAATACGGCGGTGTCAGTGACGAATCAACAAAGTTGTCGGCAGTTATGTAAGCATATTGCCTGTTGAGTGCCTGACTGGCGGAGAGGGTGTTTTGCGCTTTTTCTCCGCGTGGCTTGCTGAACAGATTGATAAATTTATTAAATAAAGATTTTTTTGCCATGCATTTTCTCCAATTTCCAATGTAAACACAAAATTACAAAAAGGAAGTTAATTTTTCGGCGTTTTTGCCGGAATTGTGCATAATATAAACAATAAATGGCGAAAAATGTAACTTTTTTGATTTTCCGTCTTGACAAGGGGTAAAAAATATATTATTTAGACAACAATTCATTTATCGCGGGGTAGAGCAGCTTGGTAGCTCGTCAGGCTCATAACCTGAAGGTCGTCGGTTCAAATCCTTCCCCCGCAACCACTTGGAAACGCCCCCTTTGTGGGGCGTTTTTTAGTGGTTGCAAGGATTTGAACCGACGAAAAAGTCGGTTCACACCAAATGAAAGGCAGACTTTAGGATGCCGGTCGGCGATAGCCGATGAGCGCGAAGGAACAAGCGAAGCGAGGACAAAACTTCCCCCGCAACCAATAAAACTAAGAGTATTCTTGTTGCGGATAATTGTAAAAATAGTTAAAACCAATAAAATTCCAGATATTAAAGTATTGACAAAATTTATTTAATATGTTATAAAAGGTTAATGTTGATTTCTGACGCTCTATTTTCACAATATAGGAGGCAAAAATGGCGAATACAAATATAGCTGATATTGATTTTAGACAGCAACTGTTGACCGGTGATTTAGATTCATTTAAAAAATTGGCGGATACATTTTCAGACGATGAATTGTCTGATATGGTGTGTCCTTTCGAAAATGGACAGTTACCTATTTTACACTATTTAGCAGGATATGCCTACAGTGATAATTCAGAAATTATTGATGTAAATAAGAAAATAGAATATTTGCATAGTAGAAATTGTGATATTAATAAACCAGATAAATATGGTCACACTGCGTTAATGTATGCTGTGTCATCAAGAAATTTAGAAGCTGCAATAGCCTTATTGCAACAAGGTGCAAAACCTTTTGACGAATATTCTGTTTTTGGTGCCGGCAGAATTTATGATATGCTATTTGACAAGGATGGAAATTACTACGATTTTCCATATGGTAGAGAAGAACCTGGTAGCAAAGAAGATATTGAATCAAAACGACTGATGTCACAACGCTTGGAAAAAATTCGCAATCTTTGTAAGCCTGAATATGAGGGTAAACCAATTACAGTTTCTTGTGAAAAGTTAGATATAGACGCAAAAGTAGCTAAGATAAAAGATAAAGTAAAAAATAGAATAAATGAATCAAGAAAAATGACAAAGGATATAAAACAAGGTATGGATAAATCAACACCGATAAAGCATGTTGATGCTAATGCTCCGTTTAATGTTGTAGCAACTAAAACATCAAAAACAAGTGAGCGTTAATTAAACTTCCATAACTTCAAATACGCCGTGGTGATATTTTACCACGGCATATTTGTTGATACAATCTACAAATTTTAATGTTCTGAGGTTGATGAAAACATACTTTTTTGGAAAATTACAAAAAATATGATTTAATTACAATATGTTATAAACAAAGTATGTGGTTTCTTATTTTTGAGCTTGCGCACAACCACTTGGAAACGCCCCCTTTGTGGGGCGTTTTTTAGTGGTTGCAAGGATTTGAACCGACGAAGAAAGTCCTGTTAAAATAAGCACTTGCAATATTATTAAAAAAGTGCTACGATATGTCATCGTGAGAGAGGATAAAATAATGACAAATGCCCAAAAATTACAACGTATTCAACGTGCCAAAACGCGCGCACAAATGCGTGATTATGAAGAAAAATGCCGCATCGCTTATGCTGAAAAAAAAGAAGAATTGGAAAAACATTACGGATATTATGTGGACCCTACTGATTTTTGTGCTCTTGACCACCGCTCTGATATGAAGCATTGGGAATGGCAAGATGAAATGGATGCATGGAAAAAATTTGCCGAAAGGCACGTCCCGGAAGACGAAAAAGTCAAAGATGAATATTTCATTGATGAAAAAGCCGCATGGTTAGCTATTCTTTCAAGACAGATATGTATTCACACGAGCATACGAGAAATTAAAGATTTAACTAATATCGGAGAGAAATATCCTTCGCAAGACATTGATATTGACAATGCTGAGAGTATTGAATTATATGAGAAATATGAACGCCAAATTTCAGAGATGAGAAGAAAAATGCTCACCGCATATCCGCCGTATTGCGAACGTCCTGGCAGAGGGCAAATGTTTTATAAAACCAAAGATGGTGAGACCTTAACAACGCCCAAAGCTATTATTGAAACTAATAAAATATCCGCCAGACGTTTATGCTTTTTGATTGAAACCTGCTTAAAAAAAGGCGTTTTAAACAATCAATGCATTAACTATCTGCAAGCCATAGATTCCGGCAAAAAAGTTCCTGAATTTAAGGACAAGATAGATACCAAAGATTTACTCTTATATTCTGCTATGTTAGATAGCTTAAAAATTGCTCGTATAACCGGAGGACAGGACAAAGGTATTGCCCAAAGAATTGAAAGTTTGGGTGCTAAATTTTTGACCGCAAAGGACTTAAAAAGTTTGCAAAAAATCAGACCGCAATTTGATATGCAACGAATCTTGATGATGAAAAAGAAATTTGCGGAAAATGCCGTTTAAGAATAAATCCATGTGTCTGTTTTAAGGGGCGGAATAACGCTTTTAAAGGGCGTTTTTGCCCTTAACAATCGCCGAATATACAAATTTCTTTATCAAGATTTTTCATATTACTCTCCACGTATTGTTTCGGGTCAATTTTGCGACGACAAAGAATCAGTCCTTATCTTCGGTAAAGTATTGCACCTGTTTTTCTAAATATCGACGCTTACGCACAGTCGGAAAATTGGCGACAATATATTGATAGCGCGGGCAATTTTTATCGTGGTCGTTGATGATTCCGCAGGCTTGCAGGTGCGAATAAACCGTGATTTCACCCAAATATTTGAAACCGCGCTTTCTTAAATCTTTACTGATTTGGGCCGACAGTCCGTTGGCAGCCGGAATCCAGCCGTCATTATGCTTGTCATACAGAATGGTTTTGCCGCCGGAATAGCGCCACAAATAGGCATCAAAGCTACCGAATTCAGCGCATATTTTTTGAAAACAGCGGGCGTTGTTAATAACGGCATGAATTTTGCGCGGGCTCTTAATCATACCGTCCGTGTTCAGAATACGGGCAATATCGTGCTCGGTATAAGCGGCGATTTTATTAAAGTCAAAGTCATCAAAACAGCGGCGGAAAACGGCGCGCTTGTTAATCATCATCTGCCAATTCAAACCGCATTGCATAACTTCCATCATCAAATATTCAAACTGGCGGCGGTCATCATGAAGCGGTACACCCCATTCCTCGTCATGATATTTGGTATTAAGTACCGAAGTTTTATCCCAATCGCAATAAGCCATGTTTTGCTCCTTTGATTTGTATCTTTATTAACGCGGATTTTGAAGTCAAGGGATTTTTTTGATTATTCAGGTATATTTCCGGATTTTGACAAATTGTTCTTGACTCCTGAAGTCAAACAATTATAAATTAAAGGCAAACAAAATTATAAATATATTAGAATGCCTATGAAGAAGACAGTATTAAAGGCAGCTATCTGCTACGACTTCGATGGTACTCTTGCACCCGGAAATATGCAGGAGTACGGATTTATGAAAGCACTCAAAACAACTCCCAAAAGTTTTTGGAAAAAGTCTGATGCGCTTTCGGTTAGACAGCACGCGGATAAAAACCTGTGCTATATGCTCACCATGCTTGAAGAAGCAAAAGCCAAACACATTTCTTTTCGCAAGGAAGATTTGCAAAAGTTCGGTCAGGATATTCCGTTGTTCAACGGGGTTGATGATTGGTTTAAACGCATTAATGCATTTGCCAAGAAAAACGGTATTGAATTGCAGCACTTCTTGCTTTCCTCCGGCTTAAAGGAAATTGTCAGCGGCTTGCCTATCAGTAAGGAGTTTGAACGTATCTATGCTTGCTCGTTTATGTACGATGCAAACGGTGTGGCTTTTTGGCCGGCGCAAGTAATTAACTATACGACCAAAACCCAGTACCTTTATCGTATAAGCAAAGGTTGTTTAGACGAAACAGACTTGGCGGTTAATGAAAAAGTGCCGCACGACAAGCGTGTAATGTCGTTTAGGCAAATTTTGTATGTCGGCGACGGTTTGACCGATGTTCCGTGTATGGCAACATTGCGCAAGTTCGGCGGTCAGGCGTTGGCGGTGTATCGTCCGCATACCAAAACCGGCAGTACCCATGCGCAAAAACTCTTAAGAGACAGCAGGGTTGACAATATTGCACCGGCGGATTATACCGAGGGCGGCAAGATGGATACCATCATCAAGGCATGGTTGCTAAAGCTTAAAGCCGAATATGATATGAGAGCTTAATAAAAAAACGAACCGTTCGAGAAAGTCGAGCGGTTTGTTTTTTATAGGGATTTTGCGACCAATAATCCGGAAAGGATTTGACGGAGAACCGGAGCGGTTTTCTCAAGTTTTTTCTTTAATTTATAGCGTTGTTTATATATCTTTGATTTAGGATTTTGACTGTTTTTCCGGCTGATATCTTCTTTATGTTTTTCGTAATAGCGCCGGCAGACTTCTTTGCGATTGGCTTTGGAATTGGCTTTTTTATCAAGTTGTTTGAGCAATTCCGGATTTTCCGCCTTTATTCTGGCACGACGCTCCTTTTGTTTGTTTCTGATTTCCACGCGATGCACTTCGCGATATTTGCGGTTGCGAATGCGGTTTTCTATGCGCCGTAATTTCTGTTCTTCCGGCGGACAATCTTCCATTTTCAGGTCGGTTTTCTTTTGTTTTTGATTATTCGCTTCAGCCTGTTTTTGATGTGCCAAATGGAGCAACGGCAACAGTCTGCTCATTTTTTCATCAATATGTTCACGATAAATTTTATCAGCCCGCAAAAACGGAATATTAATCAAAATACCGCAAGGGGCGGCATGTTTGGCTTGGTTTAAGGCACGAAAAGCCTGCGGAGACATCAGCCATTTGCGAGTGCCGGACAGCGGAATTTTCTCCGGCAAAAGGGCATAAACGGCGTCGACAGCCTCGTCGGCAAAAAATCCGTCATGCAGAATGATGCGTTCAATATCCGTTGCAAAAATAAGTTGACGCAAAGGGCTGTTCGCCATAAAGTCTTTGATTTCGGAATAGCTGTCCGGTATGCCGCCCATTACGGCATAAAAAACTTCTTCCATGCTCTTAATTTTTTCGGTTGAGAACGGGCGCATCGAAACCTCCGATAACACTTATACAATATTTTTGCGGCCGATACAACATAATTTTGTATTTGATGAATCGGATATGTGGCTTGACATTTCGGGAGGTTCGGATAAACTTAAGCCCGATTTGGGGAAAATATATGGTTAAAATTATCACACCGAGCGACGCCGTGGCGCTGTTTAAGAATAATCAGGTTATTATGGTAGGCGGGTTTTTGAATTGCGGTTCGCCGGAGCTGGTTATTGATGAGTTGCTTAAAACCGATTTGGGCGGCTTTACGCTGATTGCCAATGATACCGGCGAGGCAAATACCAATCGCGGCAAGCTGGTTTGCGCCGGAAAAATCAAAAAAGCGATTGTGTCGCATATCGGAACCAATCCCGAAACAGTGCGTTTATATAATGAAGGTAAAATTGAAATTGATTTGCAACCCCAAGGTTCTTTAGCCGAACGTGTGCGTGCCGGAGGTGCGGGGTTGGGCGGAATCTTGACACCGGTCGGAGTCGGTACTGAGGTAGAACTGGGCAAAAGAATTATTGAAGTTGACGGCAAGCGGTATTTGTTGGAAACACCGCTGAGGGCTGAAGTTGCCCTGATATATGCCACTTATGCCGATTGTTACGGCAATTTGGCGTTTCACGGTTCTACCCGCAATTTTAATGCGTTAATGCCGCCGGCTGCCGAGGTGGTGATTGCAGAGGCAGAGCATATTTCGGATGAGCCGCTTAATCCGGATAATATTGCGGTACCGGGGATTTATGTGGACTATTTGATCGACGGAGGGAAAAATGGATCTCTCTAAAGAACAGATACAGGAAATTATTGCCCGCCGCGTGGCACGGGAATTTCATAACGGCGATGTGGTAACGCTCGGAATCGGTTTGCCGACCAAGGCGGTCAGGTATCTGCCGGAAGATATCAATATCATTGTGCAGTCTGAAAACGGGGTGTTGGGAGTTGGCGGCTATCAAGATGAAACAACGCGGGATTGCCATGTTACCAATGCCGGCGGAATAGGCGTAACATTGAATGCGGGCGGGTGTTTTTTGGATAGTTTGGCCTCATTTTCGATGATGCGCGGCGGTCATATCGATATTACGGTTTTGGGGGCGTTACAGGTTGATGCCGCAGGTAACCTTGCCAATTGGTGCATTCCGGGAAAATATACTCCGGGGATGGGCGGTGCCATGGACTTGGTGGTGGGTACCAAGCGGCTGATTGTGGCAATGGAACACACGGCCAAAGGGGCGCCGAAGATTTTAACGAAATGCACGCTACCGCTGACGGCCGTGCAGAAAGTCAACCGCATAATTACCGAAAAAGCGGTGTTTGATGTTAATTCTGCCGGTTTGGTTTTACGCGAAATCGGAGAGTATTCGTCGCTTGATGAAATCAGGTCAACGACCGCAGCCGATTTTGAAATTGATTTGGCTTGAATAAATTACAGTTAAGAGAGTTAATATGTGTGAAAATGCCGCAAATTTGTGCGGCATTTTGCGGTTTGAAGAATATTGTTGTTAAATTTTGATTTAACTTGATATTTGTGCGACACTGTGCGACAATTTTCGTTGTTAACAATGAAAGGAATGCTTTTATGAAAGGGTTATTACTTGCGGGCGGTAGCGGAAGCCGTTTGTATCCGCTGACGAAAACAACATCAAAGCAATTGTTGCCGGTTTATGATAAGCCGATGATTTATTATCCGTTATCAACCTTGATGCTGTTCGGTATTAAAGATATTATGATTATTTCTACACCGCAGGATACGCCGAATATTGAAAAATTGTTCGGTAACGGCAGTGCACTGGGTTTGAATATTCATTATGCCATACAAAATGAGCCGAAAGGTATTGCTCAGGCCTTTACCATCGGGGCCGATTTTATCGGTGATGATGATGTGTGCCTGATTTTGGGTGATAATATTTTTTATATGGGGCAACAGTTTCACTCGTTTAAGGAAGACGTAGCTGCCAATCAGGGTAAATATGCCACGATTTTTGCACATCACGTTTCTGATCCGGAGCGTTTCGGTGTGGTTGAGTTTGATAAAGAAAATCACGTTTTATCAATTGAAGAAAAGCCGAAACAGCCAAAATCCAACTATGCTTCGGTCGGGCTGTATTTTTATCCGTCCGATGTGGTGGAAAAGGCGCGTTGTTTAAAACCGTCGGCACGAGGTGAATTGGAAATTACCGATTTAAATAACGAATATCTCAAGGAAAAGCGTCTGAATGTGGTGGTGATGCGGCGCGGTAATGCCTGGCTTGATGCCGGTACGCCGGACAGCCTGATGGATGCCGGACAGTT
>JBGUGE010000018.1:0-12446 GCA_045111335.1 Alphaproteobacteria bacterium
GCTAAAGAGAACAAAAACACCCTCGGCAAGGCCGACGTTTTGGGTAAAATTGCCGATATGAGAGACGGCCGCACCGGCGGAAAATAATCCATAATTGAGCACTTTTGCCACATAAAAAAAGCATCGCTGAATTTCTTCAACGATGCTTTTCTTTATAGATTACTTTCTTTTGATAAAGCTCACGACGATAAACCCGATGATGGCGAGAAAACCTACCGGATCAACGCCGTAGTTGAAGGCATTTATCGTATTGTACGGTTCATTGGCCAACATTCCTATCAGCGCACCCACACCCCAGATTAAGGGCAATACCCATAACAGGTGCAGGCAATACTTGGCAAGGCCCTTGAAGCCGTCGCGGCGTGTTATAACGAAATTCACCTCGGTTCGGCCGCACAGATATGCTATAATGCCGCCGCCCACGATGAATATGCCGTATACCACCCCCGCATTGCCGCGGAATGTAGCCAGAGCATATATCGCAGCAATCAAGAAAGTTACTACAAAAATGAGCTCAATCACATTAAGAGTGCAGAACTCCGGGATAATAATTTTTTTATTCATAGTCATAATAATTTGGTTTGAAACTCTTTATTATCGACTGTAGCGTAATACCTTTCAAATAAACGCCATTTAACTGATTAACATGGTTACATTGTACTACGGATAATTGATTTTGTCAATATAATTACGGAAATTAAGGGAAAAACTTTTTCATAGACAATCTGCAGAATTTGAAAAGCCGGCTAATACTTCAGCGCGTCGAGTGCACCCTGCAAAATATAGGCGGCGGCCGAGGCATCAAGCACCTTTTTGCGTTTGGCGCGCGACATGTCGACTTCATCAATCAAGAAACGCTCCACCGCCGAGGAGGAGAGGCGTTCGTCCCAAAACATATACGGCAAATCTATCTCCGCCGCCAATTTTTGCGCAAAAGCGCGCACTTCTTTGGCAATTTCTCCCTCACTGCCGTCCATTTGCAGCGGCAGTCCGTACACAATTCCGCCGATTTCTTTTTCAGCAATTATGTGCCTGATTTCCGCCACATCTTTTTCCCAAGAGGAGCGATAAAGAATTTTATACGAAGTGGCAATACCGCGCAACAAATCGGAAACGGCAATCCCCAAACGTTTGGAGCCGTAGTCAAAACCTATCAGCGCTTGATATTCTTTGAGCGAATGTTTAAATTGCGTAATATCCATTTGTGCCTTCCGTTAACTTATTGTTAAAACTATCGGTTTATAGCAGAAAAGTCAAACGGAATATGCTGTCTATAACCTGTTTTTTTGCTTTATTTTTTTGCGGCAGACGATATGATGTAACAAAATAAACGTTTATTGAGGTGTAAAAGAATGAAAATCAGATATTTATTGGCCGCATTGCTGATGTTCTTCAGCTTGCCGGCTCATGCCGAATTGGAAATTGAAGTCAGCGGTGCAACCCGCAGTCCGATGCCGATTGCCATTCCGGAAATGATTGGTTCCAACTCCAACATTTTTTTGAAGATTGCCGGTAAAAACTACGGCGATAAAATTCATGAGGTGATTATGGCGGATTTGGAGCGGAGCGGTTTGTTCAAAATCATTCCTGAGAACAGCTATATCGAAACCCTGAATTCAATTGACCAGAAACCTAATTTTATTGACTGGCAGGCAATTAAGTCCGAAGCGTTGGTACAAAGCAAAATTACCGAGCTTGAAAACGGACGTTTGCAGGTTGATTTTCGCTTGTGGGATACGGTGGCGGAAAAGCAACTCTTGGGCAAGTCGTTTACTTCAACCGTCGATAACTGGCGCCGAATTGCTCACGTTGTGGCCGATGCGGTTTATGAGCGTCTGACCGGTGACAAGGGCTATTTCAACACCCGTGTGGTTTATGTTTCCGAAAACGGGCAGGGGCCGCGTAAAGTTAAACGTTTGGCGATTATGGATCAGGATGGTGAAAATCACCGTTTCCTGACCGACGGCCGTAATTTGGTGTTGACCCCGCGCTTTTCGCCGAATATGCAAAAGATTACCTATATGGAATATGTCGGCAACAGTCCGCGCGTTTATATGATGGATTTGAATACCAACAGCAAGCAGGTTTTGGGTAACTTCCCGGGGATGACGTTTGCGCCGGTGTGGTCACCGGACAGCTCTAAGGTGCTGATGAGTTATGCCAACAAGGGTAAAACCAATATTTTTGAAATGAATATCCGTACCCGTGCGGTAAAACAACTTACATTTGACAGCGCAATCGCCACTTCGGCCAGCTATTCGCCGGACGGCTCAAAGATTGTGTTTAACTCCGACAAGGGCGGTAATCAACAGCTGTATGTTATGGATTCTTCCGGTGGCGAAGCCGAGCGTATCAGCTACGGTAACGGGCGTTATGCTACGCCGGTGTGGTCGCCGCGCGGTGACTATATTGCCTTTACCAAAATGTCCGGCGGTGCTTTTTATATCGGCGTAATGGCGCCTGACGGCAGCGGTGAACGCATTTTGGCCGACGGCTTCTTGGTAGAAGGCCCGACTTGGTCACCGAATGGTCGCGTAATTATGTATTCGCGCCAAGACCGCGGCGGTCCGGTTCGTTTGTATACCATCGATTTGACCGGCTATAACGAGCGTCGTATCGTAACGCCGTCAGAGGCATCGGATCCGGCATGGTCGCCGTTATTGCCGCTGTAATAAGCATTTACTTTTAGAAAGGCGGCGCATCGTTCGGGCGCCGTTTTTCTTTTGCTATAAGAGGACTTTATGATGAAAAAACAAGATATAAAGGTTGATTTTGATAACAGCGTATTGGCACTCAGTAACTCGGTTTTGCACCATTACGGCGTGCAGACGGAATATGAAACGTTGCCGATTTTGGATAAGGCATTGGCCGGTAAATACAAAAATGTAGTGGTGCTGATTTTGGATTGTTTGGGTAAAAACGTTTTGGAATATCATTTGGCAAATAACGACTTTTTATATCGGCATCGGGTGACAGATATTTCGACGATTTTCCCACCGACCACCGCCGCTGCAACCATTGCCTATCACTCCGGTTTGCCGCCGATTGCTTCCGGCTGGCTCGGTTGGATGAATTACTTTGAGCAATACGGTCGTGTGATTGAGAATTTTCGGAATATCGATTTTTATACCGGTGAGGAACTTACTACACCGCATCCGGCGGAAACGATTTTGAAATATAAGACGATTTATGAAAAAATTACCGAGAAAAATCCCGATGTGGAATATCATCAGATTTTTCCGGCATTTTCCTCCGGCGGAGCGGAAACATTTGCTGAATTGTGCGATTTTATTGAAAAGGCGGTGGCCTCAAGCGATAGGCGCAAAATTATCTCGGCTTATTGGACCGAGCCTGACCATACCATGCACTATAACGGAATTCATGCACCGATTGTAACGGAGGTGGTGAGGGATATTAACTCCAAAATAGAAAAGCTGTGTGCCGATTTGCATGATACGTTGCTGATTATTTCTGCCGATCACGGGGCAATTGATGTTGATGAAGAAATTATCAACGAGCATCCAGATTTGTGTGACACTTTCCGCCTGCCTCCGACTATTGAAACACGGTTTATTTCATTTTGGATAAAGAAGGGGCACAACGAGGAATTTGTGCGGTTGTTTAATAAGTATTACGGTGACGATTTTGTGTTGTTTACCAAAGATGAACTGTTGCAATCACATATTTTGGGCTACGGTAAACAGCATCCGCTGATTGATTCCATGTTAGGCGAGTATGCGGTAATTGCTGTCGGTAAACGGTCGCTTAATTATGATTCCGGCAAACGTGAACTCAAGCTGTTTAAGGCTACCCATGCCGGATATACCAAAGAAGAAATGACCGTGCCGCTGATTGTGGCAGAGTGCAAATAAATAAGCCGGCACTGAGCCGGCTTTAAATTTTGGCCGATATTTTATATTATAAACGGATAACCGCGCCACCCCAAGTAAATCCGGCGCCCATTGCGGTCAATACAATCAAATCACCCTTACGGATTTTGCCGGCCTCAATGTTTTCGGATATGGCAAGCGGAATCGATGCCGCCGAGGTGTTGCCGTGATGATCTACTGCCACAATAACCTTCTCTTTAGGCAACTCCAAGCGCTCGCCGACACCGTCGATTATGCGGATGTTGGCCTGATGCGGTACCAACCAATCAATGTCGCTCTTTTTAATTTTGGCGTTGCTGATGGCGGTTTCGGCCGCTTCGGAAAGACTGACTACGGCGTGCTTAAAGACTTCTTTGCCGTCCATTTGTACAAAGCCGGCATTTTGGGTGGTGGAGACGCCGCCGGTAGTGTATAAATGATCATATTGATTGCCGTCGGCATAAATACAGGTGCTTAAAACTCCGGTGTCTTCTGCGGTTCCGTTGCCTTTGCGTGCCCGTAAAACCGCGGCACCGGCGCCATCACCAAACAAAACACAAGTGTTGCGGTCGGTCCAGTCCACAATTTTGGAAAGCCGTTCTGCCCCGATAATTACGGCGGTTTTGACTTGTCCCAAACGAATCATATCATCGGCCAAAGTAAGGGCATATACAAAACCCGAACAGGCCGCAGAAATATCAAATGCCGGCACTCCGGTGCGCACGCCGAGCAGGCGCCCGATTTTAACGGCACAGGACGGAGTGGTATTATCCGGAGTAACCGAGGCCAAAATAATCAAATCCACATCTTGCGGGGTCAGATTGGCCTGTTTAATGGCGTTAGCCGCAGCTTTGGCTGCCATTTCGGCAGTGGTTTCATCTTCGGAAACATGGCGGATACAAATACCGGTACGGGTGCGAATCCATTCGTCACTCGTTTCTACCATTTGCGATAAGTCGTCATTGGTTAATATTTTTTTCGGCAGATAGTGCCCGAAGCCGATAAGTTCGCTTCTAATAAACATCGTATAAAATATCCTGCGATAACTCGTCTAAATCAACGTGTTCAACTTCATCGCGAATGGTTTGTACAAAGTTTTGACGTACCAATTTTGAAGCATTGTCAACAGCGTACGAAAAACCGACGGCATCGGTTCCGCCATGGCTTTTAACAGACAAACCGTTAAGCCCGACAAACATGGCACCGTTATATTTGCGCGGATCTAAGCGTTTTTTGAGCATCCACACAATCGGCATCAAAAACGGCAAGCCAATCTTAGCAATAATTGATTGTTTAATGGTTTGCTTTAATATACCGGAAATAAGTTTGGCCGTGCCTTCCATGGTTTTGAGCGCAATATTGCCGGTAAACCCGTCGGAAACAACAACATCAGCATAACCTTCACCGATTTGGTGCGGCTCAATGTAGCCGATGAAATTCAAATCCAGATGCGTGCTTTTAATCATTTTTGCTGCCTGATGGATTTCTTCTCGGCCTTTCATTTCTTCGGCACCGATATTCAACAGAGCAATCCGCGGGCGTTCAATCCCCAACGTATGTTTGGCCAAGATATTTCCGATAATCGAAAATTCGGCCAAATTGATTGCGCTGCATTCAGTATTAGCTCCTAAATCAAGCATAACACACATTCCGTTTTTATGCGGAATATTGGTGCAAATTGCCGGTCTGTGGACACGTTGAATGGTTTTTAAAATCATTTTGGAAATAGCCATCAGGGCGCCGGTGTTTCCGGCCGAGATGATGGCTGCGGCTTCGCCTTTGCGTACGGCATCGATTGCCATGTACATACTGGTGTTTTTGTTGCGGATAACCTGCGAAGGTTTATCTTCGTTATGCACGTATTCCGTGGTGTGAATAACGCGGCAATATTCCTTCATTTGCGGAAAACGCTTCAAATCGGCATTGACCTTTTCTTCATCACCGAACAACAAAAATTTAATATCGGGATTGTTCTTGTGTGCCAAGTTAATCCCTTCTACGACGATACGAGGGGAATTATCTCCCCCCATTGCATCTACCGCTATGACCAGATTATTTTCAGACAAAACCTGCTCCATATAATTATTCGTTCAATAAAAAAGTTATTTTGCTTCTTTTTTAGCAATAACTTCTTTGCTGTCATATTGGCCGCATTTCGGGCAAACATGATGTGGTCTCTTCAATTCGCCGCAGTTCGGGCATTCCTGATACGCATTCGGAGTCAGCGCGTCATGCGAACGACGCATATCGCGACGAGATTTAGATACTTTTTTCTTAGGTGTAGCCATTTTATTTCTCTTTAGTTAATTAATTACACAAACATTCGGCGCCATATTTAGCATACCTTTATTTTAAAAGCAAGCAAAATATCGCATCCGAACAATTATGTTTCCTTGTATATACATTTTTTTTGTTTTGCAAGCATTTTTTTTTAGTTTTATGGATTATTTTTGCAAACACGGCGCCGTCAGAAAGCGCTGTTGCTTTTCGACTTTGTTCGGCGGTCTGTCAAAAGGTTATTGCAAAGGGTTCTAACACGCGCTTAAGCACACCTTTCAGCGCCGAAATGCAAACTCCGTAATTGGTAATGGCAACTCCGGCTTGTTCGCACTTATAAATGCGAGAGAGAACCTCACGGCGGTTGATGGTGCAGCCGCCGCATTGAATGACTAACTTATATTCATGTAAATTGTACGGAAAATCACAACCGCAAACGTGATCAATAATGATGTCTTTGCCGGTTTTCATTTTTAAGAGGTTCGGAATTTTAACGCGTCCGATATCGTCTTCCATAGCGTGATGAGTGCAAGATTCGGCAATCAACACTTTGTCGCCGTCGTTTAAATGGGAAATCATCTCTGCGCCGTGTGCCATTTTATTTAAGTCTCCCTTAAACCGAGCCATCAAAATCGAAAAGGTGGTGCATTTAATTTCCGGCGGGGTCAATTTAACCATCGTATCCACCATTTGTGAATCACAAATTACCAGAGCCGGCGGATTTTTAAGGTTGTTCAAAACGGAAACATAATCGTTTTCTTTGACCGCCAGCACATTTTGATTATGGTCAAGGCAATCGCGAATCGCTTGCACTTGCGGCATTATCAGCCGGCCTTTCGGGGCTTCGTAATCAAGCGGAATCAGCATGACAACGGTCGAATGTTCCGGTGCCAAATCACCGACCAGCGGTTGCGCGTTCAAAAAGTCATCGGGGCAAACTTTAATCAGTTTTGCCTTAAGCTCATTCAGAACGCGGTCGCGTGAGGATAAGTCGACGGCACTTACAACAATGCCGTCGGTAGCGCTGACCGGATATTTATCAGCCTGATTATAAATTTTAAGCAGCGGAATTTTACGCATGGCGGCAAGGTCAATGATTTGCTGTTCCGGCGCCTCGATTTTATCCCCTTTACATATCAACAGGATAATATCGGCGCGGTCAAAAACCTGCGCGGTTTTGCTCATTCGTGCGGCGCCGAGAGTGCTTTCATCACCGAAACCCGCGGTATCAAGCCACAAAATCGGACCGAGCGGCGGCAGTTCCTGCGCTTTTTCCACCATATCGGTGGTGGTGCCGGCAACTTCAGATACAATTGCCGAGTGCTGGCCGGTCAGCAAATTCAAAAAACTCGATTTTCCGGCATTGACACGGCCGGTGATGGCTATTTGCAAACGTAAGGATTTAGGTGCGCTTTGCATTATTTGATTTCTCCTGTAAAAGCAGTTTGATTGGCGTTGATTATTGCGGCAAATTCAGCTGCGGAAAGTTGCAATAAATCGGCGATTGTTTGTGCCAATTTCGGCAGATTTTGCGGTAATGTTTCAACCCCGCGCTCAATATTTTGATACGGACCATCGGTTTCCAACAGCAGTTGTTTCGGGTTTAACGAACGTAGAATTTCGGCGGCATTTTTTTTGCGCAAAATCGAAAAATTAAGCCCGATAAAAAATCCGTGTTTTTGAATTTCTTTACCCCATTCCGCAGAGCCGGTAAATGAATGAAAAATTGTGCGTTGCGGCAGGTTTGAGAACAGCGCCGACATTTCGGAATCGGCTTTAACCGCGTGAATAATCAACGGACGGGAAAATTGTTTTGCCAACATAATATGAGTCTTAAATAACTCGATCTGCATCGTCGTATCGGGGTTTTTCAGCCTGTCAATACCGCATTCTCCGACCATGGCTTGAGGATTTTGTTGCAATAGGGTTGCCAATTTATCCGCCCAATTTTGCGGAGCATCGGATATATGCCACGGGTGTATGCCGAACGCCGGAGTGACTTCCGGATATTGCCGTGCCAACTTTTCTACCTTATCCCAGTCCGAAGGATGTGCCGACGGGTTGATAAAATGCACAACATCGTTTTGTACGGCATTTATTACCACATTTTTAATATCTTGCGTTTTATAATCTTGCAAATGGATGTGCGAATCAATGTACATTTTTCAACCTTTCATATTGGAGATAATAACAACTATGCGCTTTTTTACAAGACCCGAATCAAAAATTTTCACACAACCGATTTTGAAAATAGATTTAAATAATCTGGTACAAAATTATAAGACTTTGAGTAAAATCATTGCTCCGGCCATACCGGCGGCGGTGGTTAAGGACGATGCTTACGGAATTGGGGCGCGTGAAGTGGCAAAAACCTTATACGAACGTGCCGGGTGTCGGCAGTTTTGGGTGGCGCATGCGTTGGAAGGTGCACGCATTGCCGAGGTGGTACCGGAGGCGGATATTTATGTTTTGCAGGGAATCGGCGCCGATAGCTATGATTTGTTTGAGCAATATCATCTGATTCCGGTTATCGGTTCGCCGGCAATGTTGGCTTATTGGAAAAAACATCCGATTGCGGATATCAAACCGGCAATTCAGGTAGAAACAGGGTTGAATCGTTTGGGTTTCCGTCCGGAAGAGCTTAAAAAACTGAGTAGGGCTGATTTGAAGATTTTCGGCTTGGTAATGAGCCATCTGGCCTGTGCCGACGAAAAAGATCATTTTATGAATGCGCATCAGCTGGAAAATTTTACGGCGATACGTAATAAATATTTTGCCGATTTACCGGCCTCATTGGCTGCTTCCGACGGTGCGTTTTTAGGCGCGGATTTTTGTTGCGATATGGTACGATTGGGAGCGGCGATGTATGGCATTAACACCGCGCCGTATCGGCTTAATCAGATGAAAAATATCATTACGGTAGAAGCGCCGGTGTTGCAAATTGCCGCGTTGGATAAGGGTGAGTTTGTCGGCTATTCGGCTACCTATCGCGCGGCACAGAATCGCAAAATCGCGATTGTTTCCATCGGTTACGGTGACGGTATGCCGCGCTCGCTTTCCAACATCGGTAAGGTGTTTTTTAAGCAAAAAGGTAAAATTTATGAAACGCGAATCGTCGGGCGGGTGTCAATGGATAATATCATTTGTGATGTGACTGATGTGCCGGATTTGCAGACAGGCGACTTCGGAAAACTGATTTTTGACGAATATACGCTTGATGATATTGCCCGCGATGCCGGCACCATAAGTTATGAAATTTTGTCGCGGCTCGGTAAAAATACCCGTTTTAAACGTGAATATATCCAAAAATAACCAATTATAGACAATATTTTATGTAACTTAACACATTGAAAATAAATAATTTTCAAAAATAATTGAATTTTTTTATAAAAAAATGTTGACAAATAGAAAAAATATTGTTATACATAACTTATCACATCAATAATTTTGGTCCATAATTATCCCTAGCGAGGGATCTAACTCCCAACCAAAGGCCCGCTGCAGTGATGCACCACCGCCTTTTTCACGTCTAACAAAAAAATAAAAAAACAAAAGAGCATGGAAAGACCTCCTCCTAACAAACATTAACAGGTTTTATGCGTATAGCTTAGGTGCCTGTTCCCCGAATCGCTTATTTCGGAAGTAAAGCATACGCAAGTTTCTTTTGCTGCGAAACGCGTGTTCCCACAAATGAAACGACATACCAAAGCAACCGGTTGTTAAACCAAGACATAGTAGTTGGCCATGCGGGATGGTTGCCCCCTTTAAAGATGGTCAAAACCCGGCTTACGTTCTCGCACGCAGAACAGATGTAAGCCGGTTTTTTTTATGCTTGCAGCTTGACAAAAATGCTAAAAGGCGCTAAGATACGCTCCAGAGGTATAGAATGGCTTTCAAAAAGAAAATTTACGAATCTTTTATCCGCTTTCGCACTCCGCTGATGACGGCGCTTTTAGGTGTGTCGGTTTGGGGAGGTTGGTTGTTGAAAGGGGGATTATTACAACAACAGCCGAAAGTCAAAACAACGCGTGTTGCCAAAGCCGCTACACAATCCGAACCGGAGCGGAAGGTGCAAAATCCGGTGGCAAATGTAGCCTACAGAACCGATACTCTCAGTCGCGCCGTCAGTACACTTTTGTTTTATAATCGTGGCATGATTACGCGTAATTATGTGGAAAAAAATAACAGCTATCGTCTGCAACTTCCGTATTTTGCTCATGAGGATTGGCATCATCATAATGAAGAAACCGGATATCGCCGGCGGTATTATTTTACACCGATTGAATATTATAAGCTGTGTATGCACGACGAGATTTCCGCAAATATTGCCGCAGTGTTAACGGCACGATATGAATATTTGGCAGCTGCCACCAAAGCCGAGAAAAAAGAGATTATCAAACGCTATAAATCGACTTATATGAAGTTTTATTTTGAGGCGGTAGAAAAGGGGAAAATTCATCCTCAATCGCGCAATAGCAAGGATTTTGAACAGGAAATGCGCTTTATTGCCAACGGTACGCAGAAGATGTGGCTGAAAATATATGCAGCACATTATGCACCGCGCACTTATCGTATGTTGCAACGCTATGTCGCTCGCTCCGGATTGGTCAAAGACAGCAAGAAAAATTATAATCATATTTTGGGTAAGATGTATACCATCGGCGGGGTGAATTTTGCGCAATATATGGACTGCGATATTGATACGGCCGATGATAAGGTGCGTTTGGCCGAACAACTGCGTACAATAAAGACTATGCGCAGCGGCGGGCTTAAAATGATGAATTATGTTATTGATTCGTATTCGCTGATGCAAAAAGTCAGTGCCAATGCTGCAACCGAAGCGTTTCAGAATCTGTTGATATCTGCCCAGCTTAAATATATGTTGCAAGATAAAACGCCCGAAGAGTTGCGGGCAAACCCGCAGTTGGTGAATCTTTGCTTTATCAAAATTATGAGTAAAGTGCGTGCCGATCGCAGCTTTAAGGATGCGGTAAGGAATTATCCGCTGATTTCCGATAACAGGCTTAATTTGAATCGCAACGATAAAACCGATGATGAGGCGATTCGGCAAATGTATCGGTTTAAGGATCTTGATTTATTGGCGATGATTCCGAGTTATGAGCGGGAGGCTTTACCTATTCGCAACTTGGAAAAGCATCTGATGTTTGAGAATTTTTCCACGGATTACGTTACGGCGATTGATACGGAGCAGTCGGAAGATACGGAGCCTAAATCATATTTGCCGCAATATATCAGAAGTGAGGAATTGCCGGCAGATAATGTAATGTCGCAAAAACAGCATATCAGCGAGGTGCAGTATATGGTAATACCAAACCTGCGAGAGCCGATTTTGACGGCGGCTTCGGCTGAGGATTATTTCAGGATTTTGCAATGTATGCGGGAATTTGCCGCAATGCCTCAGGTACTTAAGGAATGTGACACTGCGGCACAGCAAAAGTTTTTGCGCCGACATCCCGAATTTCAAAAACAAAACTCAAAATAAAAACCGCCGAGATACTGTCTCGACGGTTTTTATTTTTACTTAACTGCGGTATAATTCATAGACGTTGCGAGCGGTTGAAAAGCGCGGATCTACTGTCACTATCGCTTTAATCTCCGGTCTGAATTCCCATTTACTGCAGAACCTGCAAAGCAGATTCATGTAGTTCAATTTGGTTGAACCCTTAATGGCATTACCAGACACGCTTATCAAGCGCTTTTGGAGTTCCAGATCATCAGGATCCTGGATGTTGTCGATAAAGGTATCCATTAACATGGGATGTTCCTCGATATAGGCCATAACGTCGCCGAAGCGATAGATCTGTTTTAAGTGTTCGCGGATCCACTTTTCGGTGTTTGCGTCACGCTTTTTCTTATCGAGTTTCTGAATACCGCTCCACAGTTCCTCATGAAGCGGAATATTCTTCAGAGCCTTGTCCTCCACCGGTTTGGTGTAGTTCTTGGTGATGCAACTCTCTGCCGTAAAGCGAGAGTAATAGTTGATCAGAGGCGGCTCCTCCTGCTCAATCAAATCGCTAATCGGCTCGTCATCATACCTGTTTCTTCTGCTTCTTAACCACAGTATTGCAACAACCGCTACGGCTGCCACAATCAAGATGATAATAATAGTATTCATATCTCTAAAAAATTTTTGTTCATATTCTCACTCTATCACAAATTGTACAAAAATCAATAGAAAAATTTGTCAAAATGGATTTTTTATTTTAAACAAGATTTTGAAAATTAAATTTTGACGCATATATCTAAAATGTTACGGCCGTTGTCGCGCTTATATGACAC
>JBGUGE010000019.1:0-9033 GCA_045111335.1 Alphaproteobacteria bacterium
TTACGCAGCAACGGCAACAGGTGCAAAATTATCATTTGCGTTTATTTAATTTGAACCGATAACGGTGGTATCTCACCGGACACAACACATATCTTTACCATACACCGTCAATCCTGTTTCACCCCCGTAGAATGGTGGAGGTGCCGAGTACTGCCCTCGGGTCCGACATATCTATTCCATAAGGCCTCTGGTGTCACAGTCAGTTGCCTGACAGTTAATAATATAGAGATTCTTTATAAAAATATCAAGATGGAATTTTTATAAATAAGTGAGCCATTTGCGCGGCCGAAAGAACGAGTTTTGGAAAATAAAAATACTTATAAAACAATATGTTATATCAATTTTAACGATAAAAATACGGATAAAAGATGTTTTTTACTGGATTTTTAAAAAAAGGCGTGCTATATGACTCTTGTTTAACGGTTTGTTAATCTTTTTTAATGAACGGTTAATGGGGTTAATACTGCTGATACGGCCGGCATTCGGTTGCAAGACGGACTGAAATTCTTAGAAGACGGGAGGGAAGTTGGCGGTGCGGCAGCAAAATAAGGTGACACGTCATCGTGTTTAATAAGTTTGCAATTTTATTGTTCAGTGTCTGCGTTTTGGTCAGCGGCGCGATTTATGCTAACGAAGATACTGACATTTTGGCCAAAGAGCGTGTTTCGGACAGCTCTCTTTGCTTGGTTGCAGCCAAGGAAGCAAGTGCCGATTTCGGGGTAAATTTTGATTTACTCCAAACGATTGCCGCGGTTGAGAGCGGTGTATGGAATGAATTTCACAACGCGTACGTAGCATGGCCGTGGACGGTTAATGCTAAGGGGCGCGGTTATTACTTCAAAACCAAAGAAGAAGCGATTGCCGCCGCTAAAAAGTTTATGGCCCGTGGGATTACCAGTATTGACGTCGGTTGTATGCAGATCAATATGAAGTTCCACGGCAAAGCGTTCTCGTCGCTTGAAGAGGCGATGGATCCGCAGAAAAACGTCCGTTACAGCGCCAAGTTTTTGCGCACATTGTATTCGCGTAGCGGTAGCGATTGGGAACAGGCGGCTAAAAATTATCACTCGGGCAATTCCGCCGAAGGTGCATTTTATGCGAATCGATTGAACAAGCGTTTCGAATCTTATAAAGTGGCCGGTTTATCCGTCGGCAAGGAATTGTTTTAAGCACAATGCCGCTTCAGGTTACAAAATACCTTAAAGAATATGTTGTAAAAAGCTATGAAGCTGATTGTCATGGCTTTTTGCGTATTTTGACATTGATGAATATTTTGCAAGATATCGCTTGTGAAAATGCCGATGTTTTAGGTTTCGGTTTTGCAAAGTGTCATGAGCATAATTTGACATGGGTCGGTTCGAATTATCTGATTAAGATTAAACGTCTGCCGCGAATCGACGAGCATTTTGTGGTTGAAACGTGGCCGGCGCTCGGTAAATTGTGGGGCGCGGTGCGTGATTTTAATATTAAAGATACTCACGGTAATATTATTGCCTGCGCATCGAGCCAATGGGTGCTGATTGATTATGAGCGGCGTCGGCCGGTGGCACTCAGCAAGTATTTTCCGGAATATGCGTTTTTGAACGAGCGGGTGATGGATGATGATTTTCATAAGTTACCGCCAATTGCGAATCCGGATTCGGTTAAGGAATTTGCCGTGCGCTTTGACGATATTGATGTAAACAATCACGTTAATAATGCGGTGTATCCGGTGTGGGCAAGCGAAAGTGTGGACAGTGCCTATCGTTTGCGGCATTTGCCGACGGAGATTGAATTGTGCTTCAAAAAGGAAGCGTTGTTCGGCGAAAAAATTAAGGTTGAAACACAACAAAGCGAATCGGAAAGTATGCACATTATTCGCGATGTGAACAGCGGAGATGAGTTGGCTCAATGCCGCATTATGTGGCGCGAGCTTACATCAGAACCGTCGGCATAAGTGCTTTGCGCGGCTGAATATTTTGCTTAAATACCGCATGGAAAACCGGATATGCGCGTTCGCATTCGGTGACGGCAATGTTCAGAATCTGTTGCAGTTTTGCTAAAACATTGGTATCTTTGGCGTCAATGATGACAGAGTGCTTGAAAATCGGCATCTGCATCTCTTCCCAATAGGAAAAATATCCCACCCAGAGGTCTTCGTTGAGCAGAGCCAAAAGTTCAAAAATACTCGGAAGATAAATGTTTTCCGGCTCAATGTTTATCAGACAGGAGATGTGCAGACAATGCATTTCTTCTTCCCACGCAAAGAAAAACAGCATATTATCCCACTTGCCGGCAATTTCGACCACCACTTCGTGATTGTTGCGGCGTTCGGTCGAATGTTGTCGTTCGGTAAACAGATATTCAATGTCATCAATCGGATTGAAATTGTATTTCTCTGCCAGCATTTACCTTTTCCCTGTTATAAACTGATTTTAAGATGACATATTTTGAGCGTGAAATACAATTTTTAACGTTAAGTTTTCCACTTTTGGCACATAAAAAAATTTTTTTTATAAAGAACCGAAAAAATAAATTTGATTTTTCAATATGTTAAAAATAAAAGTGTTTATAAGCAATTTTTATGTGTGGATTATCCGTTTTTTCTTAATATACTTTTAAGCAATTCATTATAAGGGGGACGCATGATGGGTTTGACATATCCCGAAATATCACCGATTATTTTTTCAATCGGGCCGGTAGCGGTGCGATGGTATTCCATGGCTTATTTGGTGGGGATTTTGTTCGGTTGGTGGTTGGCATCCGTCAGAATCAAAAAATATGATTGGGGCTTGAGCCGGCAAAACTGTGAGGACGCGGCGTTTGCCGTTACTTTAGGAATTATCCTCGGCGGTCGAATCGGATATATCTTATTTTACGGCGGAGCGCAATATTTGAAAAATCCGTTGGAAATGTTTGCGGTTTGGCACGGCGGAATGTCTTTTCACGGCGGCATTGTCGGGGTGATTTTGGCGTTGTACATTTTTACCCGAATAATTAAATATCCGTTTTTGAAGCTTACTGATTTGGTGGCGCCGGTGGTGCCTGTCGGGATATTTTTGGGACGATTGGCGAATTTTATCAATGATGAGTTATGGGGGCGGGTGACCGATGTGGCATGGGCGGTACGTTTTCCGCGCGGCGGTTATTTGCCGCGGCATCCGTCGCAAATTTATGAGGCATGTTTAGAGGGGATCGGGCTTTTTGTGGTGCTGAACCTGATGTGGAAAAATAAGTGGTGTCGCGAGCATACCGGTTTTATTTCGGGCGCATTTTTGTTGGGCTATGCTTTGTGTCGCTTGGTGGTGGAACAATTCCGTGAGCCGGATGCGCAACTCGGATTTTTGTGGTGCGGTCTTACTATGGGACAGTGGCTTTCCGTGCCGATTACGCTGTTGGGAGTATGGCTCTGCGGGCGTTGGTTATTTGTTAAAAAAGCTTAAGCCACGGTGGTAATGTTGCAGTTGAAGCGATAGTTTTTCTGCAAAGCATTGTGGGTGCGCTCGGTAACTTCGGCGGCATCAAGATCTTTGCGGGTTTTTTCCGAAACACAGACGGAAATGGTGATTTTTACACTTTTGCGCGAAGCAAACACAAATTCGGAAGCGGCAATACTGCGGCGAATATTGTCGGCGAATTCTTTGACGTGTTTGGCATCTTCATTTTTGAACACCATAATCAGCTCGGATTCATTATAACGATAAATGCTGAAATCGTACGGAAGCTCCAAAATGCGATTAACCACCATTTGGTCAAGTATGCGGCATTGGGCATTGCCGATGGCTCCGATGAGTTTATCCCGATTGTCAATACTGAAAAGCGCAATGGTATATTTGAACGGAAATTTGGAGTTGGCATGGTTCATATAGGCAATCTTGCTACCGACATTTTCCAAATAATCGTGGTTAAATCCGTGATATAAATTGAGAACGGTTACACACAAAAGAATCAGTGCAAACCCTAAGAAAAAGGTGGCTAATCCCGTTGCCTGATTGGAATAAACAATTCCCATAAACAGGCTGGCATCGGCATAAAACAGGCCGGTATTGACAATAGTGTTTTTGAAACTGATGTTGATGGCCAGCGGCGCCAACAGAATAATCCAAAACATACAGGCCCATAGCGGAATTGCCTCAAGCGAGATATTGATTTGCGGAATCAAATTAAATACGCCATGCAGATGCGACAACAGTGCGGTTTGAGCTAACAATCCGAGCAAAAGCCAAGTGTTGCGCTTAGCCTGTAATTTGGATTGCGGTAGAAAATACAACAGCACAAAATTAATAGGCAAAACAAAGCAAAGGCAATAAAATTCCGAAGATGAAACGTAATTTTCGCCATATTGCATTTTAAGGCGATTGATGATGATATAACAAACGACTCCGAGCAACAGGCTGAACAGCGGCTTGGATTGGTTGGAAATGCATAACAGTACGATGTTGACGGCGGCAATCAGAAAAAACAAATAATGCAATACCGTATTGACACCGTCGGCATAAGGATTCTGCGCATAAAACGAAATCAGCCCGATAAACAGCAATACGGCCGGCAAAAACGAACTTTTGATGGTCGAAAATATATATTTAATGTTTTCGGGTGATTTGATAAACACTTTGCTTTCTCCTTTGAAGGCAAAGGATATCATAAAAGAGTTTAAATTTTATTTATACATTTTAAAATAGAGCTGTCGCCGTATGAATAAAAACGGTAGCGCTCGGCAATGGCATGGGCATAAGCTGCCTTCATGCGTTCGGTGCCGGCAATTGCGCAAATCAGCATGAACAGGGTGGATTTCGGCAGGTGGAAATTGGTAATAATCATATCAATTATCTTAAATTTATAGCCCGGCGTGATGAAAATGTCGGTTTCACCGCAAAACGGGTGCAGAATACCGGCAGAATCTGCCGCACTCTCCAACAAACGCACCGAGGTAGTGCCGACGGCAATGATGCGCCGGCCTTCTTGCTTGGCCTGATTGATAATAGCGGCCGTTTCTTGCGAAATTACCCCGTATTCGGCGTGCATTTTGTGATTTTCGGTATCTTCGGTTTTAACCGGTAAAAAAGTACCGGCGCCGACATGCAGGGTTAAAAACACTCGCTTAACCCCCATGTCGTCAATTTGCTTCAGCAACCGATCGGTAAAGTGCAAACCGGCAGTAGGGGCGGCAACGGCACCTTCATATTTGGCATATACCGTTTGATAATTTTCTTTGTCGTTATACGGATTCCATAATCCGCTGACCGGCCTGTCACGTTTAATGTACGGCGGAAGCGGCATCGAGCCGTATTTTTCGAGCATGGTGCCTAATTTATCCGGCTCGCAATTAAATTTGACAAACACGCCGTCCTCGGAGTCTTTTTGCAAAATTTCGGCAGAAAAATCGGATTCTTCGTCGGTGATGGCGGCGGTATAAAAGCGAATCGTGTCGCCGACATGCAGGCGTTTGGAATTTTTGATAAATGCCCACCAGCGAATGCCGTCATCGGGATGATACAGTGTGACTTCTACCAACGCCTCGCCGCGTTTTCCGTAAAGGCGGGCCGGAATAACCTTGGTGTTGTTAAATACCATAACGTCACCGGGACGTAAAATTTGCGGCAAGTCGTAAAAATGCCTGTCAATCATCGCGTCATCTTGCGATAAATCCAAGAGGCGCGACGAATCACGAGGGTTTACCGGCTCTTTGGCAATCAGGTCTTTATCCATTTCAAAATCAAATAAGTCCACTTTCATCGCTTTATTCCTTTTAAATAGTGAGGTTTTTATAGTATGGATGCCTCAATAAAGCAAGATTTTTTTATTATAAACGAAAAAAATGCGTTTTTGCAATTTGTCAAAGTGCCGGTATTTAAGGCTGATTCGGATATTTTTGAAAAAAAAATAAAAAAAATGCATTTTTTTGACAAAAAAGTGTTGCAAAATAGTAAAAAAGGGTGTATAGTCGGTGCAGAAATAATGACGAAATATGTACTTAAAGGAGTTTTCAAATGGCAAATCAAAGAAATGCTGCGGTTGAAGAGAAGATCAAAAACGCAGAAAAAATTATTCAGTCGTATGCCTACGGCAAGGAGTTGAATCAGGCGATCAGATATTTGCAATCGCATGATCCGGATAATGCCGTGTTGGCGTCCATTAAAGATTTTGAAGATTCTATTCCGATGCTTAAGGAATTGAATGCACTTTATCGTGCCGATGTGGCGCGCGCGGAAAATGACACGGCTGAATTGGAAAAGATTGCCGAGTTTTTGGGGCGCAAGCGCAGAAGTAAAGAAATGAATGACATCGCTCGCCAAATGTTAAAAGAATTACCGGAAGTTAAGGCTGATCCGGAAAAGGGTAAGGCAATTGAGGCCGTTTTGAACGTAGCTACTCATAAGCCGAAGGAAATTGAAATTGATCCGAACGGTCTGTCTGATGACGAGATTGTTTTGAATGCCGAGAAAATTGACTATATCATCGGCGATAAAGATTTCCAAGACAAGATTTATGCCGAAACCATTAAACCGGCAAAAGAAAAAGTCACTATTGTCGATGAAGAAGGCAAAGCCGTTGATAATGCCGATGACTTGTGGGTTGCCAAGATGATGTCCGCCTTGAACGAAGTCTCTATGACTCGTATGGATGATGCGGCATTTGCGGCCAAAAAAGTTGAAGAACAACGTGAAGATTTGCAAGAAGATGTTATATCCTGCTTCAGAAAGGATATGCGCTTTATGGTTCGTGATACGGTTGGCGGTGCTGATCCGGATGCGGCTGAAAGAGATTATCATAGCGGTAAAAACGTTAAAATTAAGGCTAACCAGATTTTCTCCAACCTTGAGAACACAAAAGATAAAATGCAGCTCAAAGCTGAGGCTTTTGAAAAGGCCGGTAAGAAAAAGTCCGGTTCATGGCTCAGAGGTAAGTTGGATAAACTCAACAAGTTTTCGAAGAAGCACTTTGGTATGACTCCGGTTGAATTCGGTAAGGATTTGATGGGTTACTTCTCGCGTGCTCGCGGTATTTCCAACTTGGCTGCTCTTGGTGTGATGTTTGGTGCGGCTGCGGTTTCCGTTCCGGCCGGTTTAGCCGGTGCGACGGCGTATGCTTTGTATCAATCTTTTGCACCGTCGCAATGGAGCATTTATGAAAAGAAACAGGCTAATTTAAAGGCGGCTAAGGCCAGAGGTGATGAAGAAGCAATCAAAATCTGGTCGGGTCGTGCCGGTTTGAAGCATGCTTATGATGCGATTCAGGCTAATCCGAAGGAAAAGGAAAGATTTGACCGTCAAAAACGCAGAAACAGAAATTACGGTCTTGCCGGCGCGGCACTCGTCGGTTTGGCTGCTCCGGTCGTAACGTTCGGCGGCGGTATTTTAGCCGGATTGGGATTGAGCGCAAGTGCGACGGCTCTGGGTGCACGTGCTCTGTCTGCAGGTTCTCGTATGACCGGTGCCAACCTTAACTCCTATGATATGATGAAAGAGGCTAAGCAACAGAGTATTGAAGATAAGACTGAAGCCAGCGTAGAGGGTTACAAAAAGGCTCGTACGTTTTTCGGGCTCAGCTTGTTTGCCTCTGCATTTGCCGAGTACTGCATGGCAAACAGTGTAGCTGACGCATATAGTGCCGGTCATGCAATGGGAGCTGAATACAATACGCAGAATGTTGATCAACTGGCAGGTAATACCAATAACGAACAAATTGTCGAGAACAACGAAAATAACAGTAATGCTCCGGCGGTTGAAGATACTCCGGCTGAAGTTACGCATGTTGATTGGAGAGACGGTATTTCCGGCAGCCATGTTAAGTATATTGAGGATCATGTTCAGGGACAGGCAGCCGCGTATGCTAAGATTTACGGTTGGGATGTTAATCCGGATGATATGGATGCGGTTGCTCAGAAGATGGCCGATAACATTCAAAAAGGTATTGATAACGGTGCATTGCCGAAAGATATGCCGGTTGGTGAAATTATGTACAAATATCTGCGCATCATTGCATGGCGTGAAAAAGGTGAGTACATTCAAGGTACCAAGCTGATTCAATCGGTTATGGTTAACGGTGAACCGGATTATTGGACTAATGCCGCTGAAATTAAGGCTTTGAACCACATTATCTTCTGTGAAGAAAAACCTGAAGTTTCGGCTGCTTCAATCGGTAATGTGTTGAATCGTATTACGGCCAGCGGTGACGACCTCGATAAGAGCTTGGATCATCTTACCAATAACCGCTATATCGGTACGGCTGATTTGATGCACAAGGCCGGTGATGTTAACTGCGCTCATGTCAGCTATTGGGAACACATCAAGTCTGCAGTTAAATCTATTGTCAATAAAGAAACGCCTAAAGTTCCTGATGAACCGCCGGCTGAGGAAATCTACGAAGGTGCTGAACAGCCATCTTTGGAAGACGGTAAAGTTGAAGGTCGCACCACCATCACAATCAAGGGTCAGATTTATAAGACCAGCAGTAACGCCGGTTGGACGGAAGTTGACGAGAAATCTGTCGACTACAGCAAGACGGGTCCAAGAGTTGCCATTCCGAGTTCGGAAGTTGATGCAGGTCCTGAAAAAACTGATGCTTCTGCACCGGGGAACAATGGCGATCAGGCCTTTACTGCAATGATGAAGAGCAAAATGGGCAACGGCATGGTTTAATAATTTGCCGTGAAATCAAAGAAAGGCGCTTTTTCGGAAGCGTCTTTTTTTGTGGGAATTATCTGAATTTTTTATTCGGCAAGGAAAATGCAACCGGCAACATCTTTGCCGTTTTCGCGGCGGAGTATCAGTTCGGTTTTGCTTATTTTTCGGTAGCCGGAATTATGCAGTAAAAGCTCGAGATATTGCGGATTGTGTTTATAGCGTCCGTTGGCTTGTACCGAGTATTTTTCAATTTGCGAATCGGTTTCAACCGAAAATATCAGACGGGTAGGGGCGCAAGCTGCCAATATCGGGCGCAAATCACCAAAATAGCAGAAAACATCGGCGGCAATAATCGTCGCAAAATCTGCAGGCAAATTGTGCAAAAATTCGAGAATATCTGCTTGATGAAGCTCGGAATATATATTTT
>JBGUGE010000020.1:0-2868 GCA_045111335.1 Alphaproteobacteria bacterium
CTCTTGACTTTCTGTCCGGCCTTTTTCGCCGTGTTTTTGACCGCATTTTTAGTTTTGTTGCCCAAGTGTTTGAGGCCGCCCGTTGCACCGGTATGTTCGCCCACCGATTTACCCCAAGCTTTGGCACCTTTGACCATAGTACCCGCAGCACCGCCCAATTTGCCTTGTTTGCCGAATTTCTGGCCTACGGTGGCTTGAGTAATTGCCCCGGCCGCTAAGGCACCGATTTGGCTGCCGATACCGCCGAGTTGAGCACCTGCCGCGAATTTGCTGGCAAGTCGACCGGCTTCTTCCGGCAACTTAAAGCATAAGAAACAGCACACAATAACCATCAACATTTGCAAACCGCCGAGTTGGACTGCGTCTTCCAATCCCTCAATACTGTCGCTGTTTACTAACTGTATCAGTTCTTCCTGTGAAGTTCCGACAGCCAATGCCTGTGAGGATAAACCCACAATGGTGGCAACGATAATTCCCATCATTACAAAGTTGAAAAATACATTTAAGAACATATTCCACCCGATTTTGGTATATCCGGCAGTCATTTTGAACGGCCAACAGGCCACAAAAAACGACATCAGTGCACACACAATACCCAGTTCAATCACGCAATCGAGCATATAAAAACCGATGGCCAACCATATTCCTATGCCGGCAATATATAACATTCCGCCCTCAATCAACATACCGATTCGCGGAATAACGTTCATTCTGAATAACCAGCCCAAGTCTTTGTAAGAATAGCATACAAAGCCGCGCCCGATAGACGGCATTGTAGTTGCCCCGTTGCTGAAGTTTTCAACGGCACCAACCATCACTTGCGCGGTTTTGAAGGAAAAATATTCATTTGATGCATCAAAATACTCAGAGTATTTTTTACCGGTTTCCGCCGCTTTTTCACTGGTGGTTCCGGTCATGGCCATCCCGAAATCGACACTGCTCTCCAAAATCGGGCTGAGTAATTTGTTATAAAGAAATTCCGGATTTTGCAAAATCAGAATTGTAATAGCTACTTTTGTTCCCTGAATAATAAGGGTGGTCAGATATTTGCTGAGTTTTTGCGCTTCGGGCGAGGCAACCGCCAGCAGAGTCTGATAAGCGATAAAAATCATTAAGGCAATAGTCAGCAGTTCTATCAACGCATCGGCCGTAGCCTCAAAAGAACCCTTTGAAATTTTCTGTACGGCACCTAAAATACTGGCAAATAAATCGCAGGTTATACACTTGTTGGTCAGCTGACTTTCATAATCGGTTACGGTTCTGCAATCTCCGTCGGCATCCGTTCCTTCTTCTTCGGATACATCTTCGGAATCGCATATTACCTGATTATTGTCATCGCACAAACAATCCTGCCCCGGATTCGGAAGCGGAAACGGACAATTATGCAGGTCGGCAAAAGCGGATGATGTCCATAACACGGCAATAGTTAGGATAAATAAAAATATCGTACGGACAAAACCCTTGGTTCTCATAGCAAAATCCTTAGTTCGTATACCTTCTATACAATACAGTATAACATAAAATTTTTCAATATTTTATGACAAATTTGTTAAATTTTCGTAACAATTATATTAAGCTGCCGTAAGGCAGTATATATCGGATTTAGAATTCCTGTTCATCAGCAACGGTGGAGATGTCGGCGGATTCTTCGCCTTTTTCCGATTTATCGTTCTCATCATCCTCATCACCGAATTTTCCGGTTTGAATAAAGTTTCGGCTGTATTCTGCAACGGCAGTACTGTTTAGCGGGAAATAGGTGTTTTCGCTGATTTTTTTTACGATGTTTGAATAAGATTCTTCACTTGGCGGTGTAGAAAACGGAAAACTGTCGAATCGAGCCAACATTCTTTTTGCAATATCGTGAACCGAGAGCGGTGCAAATAGCAAACCGTGCTCAATATCGTGCGGCAAACGAGCTAAAGCAACCGCCCGCGGAGTTGAAATATCCCGCAGCATTGGTCCGAGTATAAAGTTAAAGAATTTTTGCGACGACAATATTTCCGCCAAATCACTTCCGGAATTCAGCGGGTTAATATCAAGGATTCGTGCAATATTATATTGCCGATAATTATTGCTTTTACTGAGCAGTTTTCGCGTAATCAGACAACTGCAACCGACATTTATGATGTAGAGTCGACCGCGAATATCAATGTTTTTTAAAAATTGCGATAACATTGTGGCGTGATAATATATGTTGCGTCGTAGCGACGGATAACCCAAACATATCACGTTCATCGGCAAATCTTTGAGAGAATCGGCCAATTTTTGTACAGATTTTTTGGAACGCCCGAATCCGTGCAGAATTAAAATTGTATCATCATAAAGCGGATTTAATTCGTAGGCCTCTATATATTTTAAAAGTATATCTTTACATTGAGCAAACGTTCCGGAGTGGCGTCGAATGTTATGTGAATCAAGCAAACGGCATTTATTATTGATAATGTTGCGCTGAATCACCCAATCTTGATAATTGTACAAGTCCTCCCAAAAGAATCGACCGCCGCATGTAAAAAAATCAAATTTCATAGAATTAACCTCCGAATCTGATTAGAATCTTGAAAGAAAATAATTAATAAAAGCTTAATGTTTTGATTTTTAATGCTTTTTTATGCAACATAAGTGTCAAAATGCAATTTATTCGTGTCGGCCAAAACGGAGTGAGGTCTTGTAAACACAACCCCGAGGATAATTTTTTCACAACTATTATTAACACAAAATCAATATGTTATAAAAAACTTTAAAAAAAATAAAAAAAAAGATAAAAAAGGTGTTGACAATGGCAAGGGAGTGGGATATAAAGCACAACACCGGCCGCGAGATGGCGAAATTGAGCGGAAGGGCGGTTGCGGAGCGCGACCGGAGTTATAA
>JBGUGE010000021.1:0-27597 GCA_045111335.1 Alphaproteobacteria bacterium
TTATGGAGGCAATTGACCACGTTTCCGATACCATCGGTACCTCCGGTCAGTTAGGCCCGACAATGAACGGCGTAAGTGCAACCAGAACGGTTAACCAGAACCTTTCGTCGGTTAACAGCACCATCGGTGATTTGAATAACCTGAGCAAGGATCTGCAGAACCTGACCAACGGTCACGGTGACGGATATGATGTCCAGAGTGTTGTGGAAGCATTCAATAACATCGACCAAACAATGGGCAGAATCCACGGTTTGGCGAATATGGACGGTTCGGTTAACAGTACGCATATTCCTTCAACTGTCGGCAAGGGTACTAACTTAGCTCGCGGTATTTCGATTGAAGACCATTTAGTGTCTTTGGATAACGCAGTCGGTAACAGACAGTACACCAGCACGAACGTTGTGGTTAAAGGCAGCAGTGCGGCAGAAGCAATCAGCGCTTTGGATAAGAAACTCGGCTCGGCTTCCGATTTGGGCAGCACGGCTAACGGAGTTAAGTCTACTAACAGCGTAAATGCCAATATTGCGGCAGTAAACGCGGCAATAGGCGATGTATCTCAGCTTAAGAAGACAAACTTGTTTGCTGACGCAGCGAGCCTTACCGATGCCGTTAAGAGCTTAGACGAACAGCTGTACAGTATGGCAGATGCCGTCAACCAGGTTGCATTCCAGATGAGCGATATGCGTAAAGAAATGCGTAGCGGCTTTGCTTCGGCAGCGGCGTTGTCGGCACTTGTTCCGAACGCACGTTCGAGCGGCAAGACCTCACTCTCGCTCGGTATGGGCGGTTACAAGGGCTACCAAGGGGTCGCCGTCGGTGGGTTCCACTACGTTACGGATAATCTCTTGCTGAACGCCGGTGCTTCTTGGAGCAAGGACAGCGATGCAATGTATCGTGTCGGTATGACCTACACGTTCTGATAACATAAAACCGAAAGTATAGGGAGAAACATATCTCCCTATACTTTTTGTTGTTTTGATAAAGTGAGTATTGAAAATGTTGATAAAAACGAAGGTTAGTAAAATGATTAATACGGAAAGCGGCGAAATCAAGCAGGAAAAACTGCAAAATAACGGTAAGAAGCGTAAAAGAGGATTGTTTTTCGGGCTTTGTTTTGCGTATATTGTTTTGGGGTGTTTGACATTTTTTACTTATCGTTTGGCACAGCGGGTAACCAAAGTCGAGAATGGCGCGCAGGAAGTGGAAAATATGCTGGCACAGCGCGTGGATGATAATCGCCGAATCTATGTATATAATATGGAAGAAACTTTGCGTGCGGCCGGAGTTCCGGCAAGCAGTCAGCAGTTTGAAACCGATATTGCCTCGCTTGAACGGGAAGTGACCGATGCTCAGGAAAAAATTAAAACACTGAAAGAGGCACAGGTTAAGGAAGAATTTTCGGATATGTATTTGCGTTCTTTGCGTATGCGTCGGGACGAGCTGATTAACAAGTATTCCGAATCGATGCAGGTGGTGCTTAATGCCATAAATAAGGCATTGGAAGAGGTGGCGCGCGAGAATAATGTGCACACGATTTTCCTCTCGAGTGCAATTGCCATCAGCACCGAATATGTGGTTGATGTAACGCCGCAGGTAATTGAGCGAATGCAACTGATTGCCAATCAGCCGAATCAGTAAACAAAAAGACCACCCCTAAGGGCGGTCTTTTTATTGGTACGCGCTTTAGGATTATTTCGCTACGCTTCATTCTCCTCATTCGCTCGCTGGAGCTCACCGGCGTTCTGGCGCCCGCCTCTCATTCGTCGTCAAACCCTGTTTCCAGGGTTCGCCTCCCCGGCACACAATACCAACAAAAAAACCACCCCTAAGGGCGGTCTTTTTATTGGTACGCGCGCAGGGATTCGAACCCTGGACCCACTGATTAAGAGTCAGTTGCTCTAGCCAACTGAGCTACGCACGCATAATCCGTAAACAACACTTGTATAATGCATTAAAATTTATTTTGCAACATATTTTTTCATAAAATTATTTTTTTATGGAAATCTTTATAAATTGCGTATATAAAACGTTTTAGAATGTAATTTGTTTAGGGAGAAAAAATATGGCAGAAAAAGAAAATCAGCCTAAGAAAAAGTCAAAATGGCTGCGCAAAACTTTTAAATGGGTTATCAGTGCGATTATCTTACTGTTGGTGTTGCTCATCGGCGGTGTTTATTGGGCTTATAACTATTTTGATTGGCATTCCAAGGTACGCCAAATGGTTCATATCTACGGCTCGCAGGTGGTAGGTACCGACGTTAATATCGGGCGAATCGATATTTCACTTAAAGACGGTCGCGGTTCGGTCAGCGATATTACTGTCGGCAATCCGAACGGTTACAGCAAGGATTTGATTATCGACCTTGGTACCGTGGCGGTTCAGGTGGATAAGGGCTCCATAATTAAGGCTCTGAAAGAGACCGCCAAGAAAACCGGTCCGAAAGTCAAAACCATCGTGATTGATGAAGTGCGCGTTACTAAACCGGAAGTGACTTACGAGCTGATGAATCTCAATCGTAACAACGCTAATGATGTGTTGGCTAATATCAAGAAAAATACGGCTTCGTCTGCCCCGAAAGAACAGCAAAAACCTGCAGATCCGAATGCGCCGCAGTATAACGTTGCCGTGAAAAAAGTAGTGGTTGAAAACGGTACCGCAACGGTGGCTGCCGGGTTGCTCGGTGTTTCTAAGTCTTTGAGCGTGCCGTTGCCGACAGTTACCATCAATAATTTGGGTACGGAAAAACAGGGCGTTACCATCGGCGAAGGTTTAGCCAAAGTGTTCCAAGAAATTTTGAAGACCACGGTATCGGCCGTAGCCAATGTTGATTTGAGCGGCATGTTGAGCGGTGTCGGTGACCTGGTCGGTAATGCCGCTAATGCTGCCAAAGATGCGGCCAATGCTACTGTCGACACAGCCGGTAAGGCAGCCCAAGGTGCAGCCGACGCAGTATCGGGAGTTAGCGATAGTATCGGCGGCTTGTTTAAGTAAAAATCCGTATAATTGGTTACTACTCGGGGTTTTTCTCCTCGTGTACCTTTGTTTGTACACGTTGTCGAAAAACCCCTTCGTATTAACCTAATTCTCCGGATTTTTAGTTGCCGTATTGTTTTATGTACTTCTTGTTGTACGCGTTGTCGAAAAACCCCTTCGTATTTACCACATTATCCGAGTTTTTTTTGTGGCTGACATGCAATTATCTGTCACTTAAGATAAACGTATCATATTATTAAAGTTAAACTTGAAATTAAGAAGTTTTGTTTTATAAATATATCAAAGTGAAACTACAACAAAAGGATTTTCCATGCCGATAGATACGCATACCAAAATTTTAGCCACCATAGGGCCGTCGACCGCGTCAAAAACGATGATTGAAAAGTTGGTTAAAGCCGGGGTTGATGCTTTTCGTTTTAATTTTAGTCACGGCACTCATGAAGAACATGCCGAGCGGTTGCAGATTGTGCGGGATTTGAGTGAAAAATATAATCGCCACCTGACTGTTGTGGCTGATTTACAGGGGCCGAAATTGCGTGTTGGTACCTTCAAATGCGATAAGGTTTTGCTTAAAAAAGGGCAGAAATTTACCTTGGATGTGAAAGATGAAGACGGTGATGAAACACGTGTAACTTTGCCTCATAAAGAGATTTTCCATGCGCTTAAAGTCGGCGATAAACTGTTGCTAAACGACGGCAATATTGAGTTACAGGTCGTTTCTAACAACGACTATGTGGTGCACACCATAGTCAAAGTAGGCGGTTATCTTTCAGCTCATAAAGGGGTTAATCTGCCGAATGTTAAGCTGCCGATTGATGCCATTACCGAAAAAGATAAAAAAGATTTGCAATTTGCGTTGGAGCAGGGTGTTGATTGGGTGAGTTTGTCGTTTGTACAAAGCATTGCCGATGTGCGTATGGCGCGCAAACTTATCGGTAATCGGGCGTGGATTATTTCTAAGTTGGAAAAACCGAGCGCAATTGAGGAACTTGATGATATCATCAAAGAATCTGACGGAATAATGGTGGCGCGCGGCGATTTGGGTGTGGAATGTCCGATTCAAACGGTGCCGGTATTGCAAAAGCGGATTGTGAAAGCTTGCCGCAAATATGCACGACCGGTGATTGTTGCAACCCAGATGCTCGAATCGATGATTATGAGCCCGACCCCGACCAGAGCTGAAGTTTCCGATGTGGCAACTGCAGTTTATGACGGTGCCGATACCGTGATGCTTTCGGCAGAAACGGCCGCCGGTAACTATCCGGCAGAGGCGGTCGAGATGATGCATCAGATTATTAAGCAGGTTGAAGAAAATGATGCTTATTATTCGCATTTGCAGCGTGACTTGGATTTATCTGACTGCGGTGATGTTGCTGATGCAATTACTTATGCCGCAGCCGAAATGTCGCAAATTTTGCCTCGTATTGCGGCGGTGGTGACCTACACCAGCTCCGGTATTACGGCTTTATCAATGGCTCGTGAACGGCCGACTACGCCGATTGTATCGGTAACTTCTTCGCCGGTGGTGGCACGACGTTTGGGCATTGTTTGGGGGGTAAAAGCTACGGTTTTCGGTGAGATATTTAAGGATTTTAACCGCATAAAAGAAACAGCGTTGACTGCCGCCAAACTCAACAAGGTCGGTAAAAAGGGGGATTATTTGGTAATTACTGCGGGATATCCGGTAGGTGAAGCCGGCATGACCAACTTGTTGCACACTTTGCAGATTTAAGCGCTTATCAACCGATAATCAGCGTTAATTCATTAACGGAAGCCTCAAGGTGCATCGGAACCTCGTCGCCTAACAGCTCGCGCAAATAAAGTAATTGCGCATAGCGTGAGATATTGTCATTAGGTTTATTCCCATGCAGAATTGCCTGATAAGCGGCAATTTCCGCTTCTTGGAATTTATAGTCGGTTTGCGCCTTAACCGTAATGTTTTCTTTGCTGATGGAAATGTTGATTTGACCGCCCTTGATGAATACATCGGACGCTGTCATCACACACAGGCACACCATTTTGGAAAGTTGCGGCGATACCCCCTGAAAGTTTATCGCAATAGTGTTTCCGCGGGTACCGACCGTATCTACATATCGAGTGCAAAGCTCTTGCAGTTCTTCAGTGCTGTGGGCGGCGGTTTCAATGCCGAAGGCTACACGAAAAAACTTTTGACGAGCGTTTAACAAACCGGAGGCGGTTTCCAGCAAATTACGTGTTTCGGCATCAATCGTACCGTCCGGCCCGATAAATTCCAAAACATTTTGCAAAGTTCCGATATTGCCGATTAAATCATGACAGGTGCGGGTTAAGATAATTTCCGCAAGTTCAGTTTTGCTGTATGCCATTGTCTGCTCCTAAAAAGTATAAATAGCCGTGTGCATAAATTTTTGATCTTCACGCGCCATACGGGCATGGTCGAGTTCCAATAACATCGGATCATGCAAAGTTAAATGACCGGTTTCTGCTCGCAGAATCGGCTTGTTGAGCCCTAATCCCCATGTTACTTGTTCTTTGTTATCGGGAACTCCGTATTTTTGGTTTATCTTTTTCCAAAAGTCGAAAATTTTAAGATTACGCAAATATTCGGCTTTGGCACCGCTTCCTTTGACATTGGCGGCCTCCGAACGATAGTCGATTAAATAAGCTTTATTGCCGGTAAAGTTGCTGGTAAACTTTACGCTGATGGTTTCTTTGCTGGAATAGTTATTGAAAATAAGGTTTTCCACAAATTGATAATTATTTTGCCGGGCCAATTTAATCACGCAATTGTTGAGGCGCTCGTAGCCGACTATGTTTTTGTTGCGGCAGATTTCTTCATAGCGCCAGCGGATAAAATTAGGAATTTCCATATTGGCGCTGATACGGCGATATCCGCGTTTTTGCATGGTTTCTTCAACCTGTTGGCGATTCATGCGCAACATTACACCGGCAATATCGAATACCGAGGCATTGGAACGTTTTACCGGCTCGATTTCCTGTTGCACCGGTGACAACATTTTCTTGGTGCTGCTGAAAAGTTTATCCATTATCCCTTTATTTTCTTCCGTTTGTGCGGAATCGTTATTCATGGTTGGCGATAAATTTCCGGGATCGGAGCTGTTTTCCTGCATAAAAGTTGTCAGCGACGTGTTATCTGTCGCCCCGGTTTTAAGCACCGTATCATCGGCGGCAACCGTTACGCTGCTTAAAAAAACGGTACCGAGTAAAGCCGGCAGAAATAAAGTTATAGGTTTCATATCTGTTCTCGCTAATTAGATGTATACCGATTATATGCGCTTTGATTTAAAAAAGGTTTAATTTTATTGTTTACAAGCACTTAAAATGAATATAAATTAGGCGCAAAGAACAAAAGGATAAAAATGGATAAGGTTTTGCATATCATCGGTGCCGGTTTGGCCGGTTCGGAGGCGGCGTGGCAGGCGGCAAAACGCGGAATTAAGGTCAGATTGTTTGAAATGAAACCGCGTAAGTTTTCGCCGGCACATAAAAATCCGCATTTCGGCGAATTAGTTTGCTCGAACTCGTTGCGTTCGGACGATTTTGAGCATAATGCCGTAGGGTTGATGCACGAAGAAATGCGGCGTTTTGATTCACTGATTATGCGCTGTGCCGATGCCAACAGAGTACCGGCCGGAGGTGCCTTGGCGGTTGATCGCAACGGGTTTGCAGCTATGATTACCGAGGCTTTGCGGCAAAATCCGAATATTGAAATTATTAACACGGAAGTTACCGAATTTCCGGCCGCCGACGGACCGCTGACGATTATTGCCACCGGACCGTTGACCAGCAACGATTTTATTGCGGCGATTTTACAAAAAACAGATAATAAATCGCTTTCGTTTTATGATGCGATTGCACCGGTGGTATATAAGGAAAGCATTGATTTTAATAAGGCGTGGTATCAGTCGCGCTACGATAAGGGCGATAAATTTGATTATATTAATTGCCCGATGAATAAAGAGGAATATTATCGCTTTGCGGAGGCTTTGGCGGCGGCGGAAAAAATGCCGTTTCATGACTTTGAGGAACCGCATTATTTTGACGGATGTCTGCCGATTGAGGTGATGGTTGAACGCGGCATAGATACGTTGTTGTTCGGACCGATGAAACCGGTGGGGCTGACTAATCCGCACAATCCGGAAAAACCATACGCGGTGGTGCAATTGCGGCAGGATAATAAGGAAGATACGTTGCGCAACATCGTCGGTTTTCAGACCAAGCTTAAATACGGCGAACAAGAGCGCATCTTCAGAATGATTCCGGGGTTGGAAAACGCCGAGTTTGCCCTGCTCGGCGGAATCCATAAAAACACATTTATTCAAAGCCCGGTTCTGCTTGATGAATTTTTGCGCTTAAAAACGGCGCCGAATGTTATGTTTGCCGGTCAAATCAGCGGTTGTGAGGGATATGTCGAAAGTGCCAATGTCGGTATGGTGGCCGGGTATTATGCGGCCTCGATTTTATGCGGTAAAAAGCCGATTGTGCCGCCACAAACGACGGCAACCGGAGCAATGCAGGCGCATTTGCAGGATACAACCGGCGATTATCAGCCGATGAATATTAATTTCGGAATTTTCCCGACCATTCAGGGTGAAGTAACGGCAAACGGAAAATTCCGTAAAATTAAGGGCGCAGACCGCAAAGAAGCATATTGTCGGCGGGCGTTGGAAGATTTTGCAAAATGGCAGGCGCAGGTTAATGTTTGAGCGGTTTGAAAAAAATCTGAAAGCAAAATATCGTCCGTTGTGGGCGGATTATTGTCGGTATTTGCAATTGGGACAGGCGCATTTTGTTGACAACAGGGCAGAGCCGGCGGTGGCGGAAGAACAAATCCGGCTTTTGGAAAGAGCCGTTCGCAAGGATTTTGTGCTTAAAAATACATTGTTGGCACGGTTGCAAAAGGCGTTTGTTGCTGAAAATTTGTCGCTGTATCTGCTGTTGGAACCGTTGCAGGCGTGGCGGCTTGCGGCAGTCGATAAACGGCCGTGCACGGAAGCACGATTTTCGGAAACGGTGATGCGGTTGGCAGCGCCGGCAGCACGGATGCTGATGGTGTTAAATAACGAGAATCCGAGTACATATCTGCCCATGACATCGCTACTTTCGGCGTGGTATTTGGCAATAGCACTCGAGCAAAAGCAACCGTTGTTGCAACAGGCCGGGAAAACGCGGCGGTTTTGGCTCGGCAAATTGCACGGACATCTTAAAAATGCCGCGGTTTTGTTGGCAGTGGTGAAATCGGCACGCCTGAAGTTTTTGTTGGCTACGGAGATTAATCAGCAGGCGATTGAGGCGGATAAATTGAAAAATAATAAACAGCGAAAACTTGAAGTTCTTGACCGAATAAAGATTTTTTTGTATAGTACATATCGGTTTGTAACCGTTAGAAGACGTACGACAGAAACAAAAGGGATTTAAATGTTATCACTCGGAGATATGGTTAAACGTTCGCAACCGTCGTTGTTTTGGTGTATGCGCGGTATCAGCAAGGCACAGCGGGAAGCGGTATTTTCGGTGTTTGCATTTTGCCGCCACTTAAGCAGTATTTTGCGTTCGGATATGAAAATCAGCGAAAAAAAAGATATTTTGAAAACGTGGCGCGAGGAGTTGGATAACATATATGACAAGAAAGTTCCGGCGACTAATATTGGCCGTAAAATCTATAAAAACTGCATTCGTTTCGATTTACCCAAAGCGGCATGGCTGAACATTTTGGATGCGGCGTTTTGGGATGTTGAAGCGCGGGAAACAGCGCCTGCACAAGCCGAGTTTGATGCTTATGTTTCGGGTATGGCCATAACTCCGATGCATTTGATGCTGATGATTGTTAATTCGGAGCATCCGAGTGCCAATCAGGAATTGGCAAAATCTTTGGGGCAGGCGGTTATGTTGACGTATATTTTGCGGGCCGTAAAAAGCGATGCCAAGCGTAACCGAATTTATATTCCGGCGGAGCTTTTGCAGCAGGCCGGAGTGCAGGGCGATAAGCCGCGTAATGTGGCGGAGGATAAAAATTTAATGTATGCCCGTGCCGAATTGGCCAAGACGGCTGATATAGGGTTTGGTAAAGCGGAGCGTTTGCTCGGGAAAATGAGCAAAAAGCAAACTCTGCCGTTGCGGTTAATTAAAAATAATGCGCGCAGTCTGTTTGATATTATGAATCGGCGCGGTTGGGAAATTATATCGCCGAAGCCGAAACTCGGAATCGGAAAGCGTTTGGTTAATTTGTATCTGACATTGTTCAAATAAAAAAGTATGCAAATTGATAATGTGCAGCGATGTATTATATCGATTTGGTGCGTAATTTTTTTGTTTTATCAATAAAAAATTAAAAATACTGCGCTATAAGTGGCACAGATACATCAAAAAGGATATAAAAATGAAGAAAATTTTGTTGGTTATGATAAGTTTGGCGATGGCGGCTTGCGCCCAAGATCCGTATCGGTTGAAAGTCAGCAGCGTCATGAGCGGAGAGCACGGTCAGAGTATTTATTTCAGAAGCAATATGCGCAGTGCGTATGCTTCACAAATTCGGCGTTTGCTCGGCAAAAAGTTTGGTGAAATGGGTATGAAAACGGCAACTTCGGCGGAAAATGCCGACTTTATCGCGATATTTGACGTGGAAACATTTTACGCCGACGGCGGAACCTATACCAACACCAATTACAATAATACCCCTAAAGATGTACCGCTGTTTACGGATTCAACCGATGGCTCCACTCTTGATTATTCGGGTAATGCCAACGTAACGGTAAACAAAGACCAAACCTGTTTTACGCTGAAAATAGGGCGTAAAAATACATCGCGTCTGAGCTATGATTCGTCGTTTTGTGCGGATGCGGTGGAAGATACGGAAGAAATGCTGCCGAAAATCTTGGATATATATGAGAAATACGGCAACTATGAACGCGCCGATGTCGGGGTACAATGTTTGAGCGATGCCGCAGGGCAGATTTCGTGCGATGTGGTGCATGATCGGCAGAAGGCGTTTATCAATTCGTTGTGGATTGATTCCGCAATCACCGAGGATTAGCGGCGCAATTTGAGCAAGCGCTTTTTGGCGGCGGTATATTCTTCGTCGGTTAAGAGATTTTCTTTTTTGAGTTCGCTTAATTTAATCAGGCGTTCGATGTCGCTTTGCGGTAGCGGCAGGAGTTTGCGTAAAAACAGCGTATACAATACAAACAGTATTATATAACAGGCAAAAAAACTGAAAAAATTAAGCCACAGATGAAAGCCAAACAAGGTAATCAGGGCATATTCAAACAATGACGCCAACAAAAACAGCGTGGCGTGAAGCGGGTGTAATACCAACAAAATCAAGGCCCATCCGGCAAAAATTGCCGCTGTTGCCAACAACGATACAGAGGTGCCGACGATGGTGCCGCCGGCGGATAAAAACGGAATTGCCGATAAAATACTCATAACTTTTCTCCGCATATCAGTTTAGCGGTAATACCGCGCAAAATCAACAGAAAAGTACATAACAAATCTATTTCCTTGACAATAACCTTGAGAATTATTATCTTGGGCATATAACTTTTATGGGAGCATATTAATGAAAAAAGCTGAAAATGTTAAAGAGTTTGTTGAAAGAGTTGATGCTGCAAAGAAATTGAATCCGAAAGATTTGTCTTCCGATCAGGATTTGAGCATTGCGATTATGAACCTGATTTCAATAGAGGAGCATTTGGTGTTTTCCGGCGCAAAAACCGGCAAAACTTCGTATTATGACCTGATTAAAGATATCAGAGAAACTCGCAAGAATTTGTTGCAGAAAATTATTCCGAGTTATGAGGGCGAAGTTTGGTGTATTTCCAAGCATTTGCTCGCAACCTCAATGCGTTTGATGGAAGTCGGCACCAAACAGCAGTCGCTCGGCAGGGATGAGGATGCCTATAAACTGTTTAATTCGGCATATGATATGTATTGCCTGTTTTGGGGTTTGAATATGGGCATGATTGAAGCTAAAGATCTTAAATGGGTGGAGCCGGAAGTTGAGGAACTGAAGAAAATTACGGTAAAGGCAAACGAGGCACTGAAAAATTCTCCGATAAGCGAAGCGGCACCGGTAGAGGCAACCGCGGCAGAAAGCACTGAGGCCGCTGAAGGTGCATTGGCTAAAATGAAGCGTTTGGTGCGCAAAGCGGTTAATTGTTGTATTGAGTAGAATGATGTTACGAAAAATTATAATGTGTCTGTTTGCCGGTGCTTCCATATTTTTGGCGGCATGCAGCGATGAAGATGAAATTTCATCCCTGAGTCGGGAGGAGGTTTATTTCTTCTATCAGGAAACCTGTCCGCATTGTCATGTTGCGGCGGATTATATTAAGGAAAATCATCCGACTATGCGGGTAAAGGCCTTGGATATTAAAATGCCGGGGAATATGCGTTTGTTTGAAAAAGCCGTAAAAGGTTATAAGATTGACGGTGTGGCCGGAACTCCGCTGATTTGCTTCGGAAACCACTATATTATGGGGTGGAGCGAAGATGATGTCGGGCGGTTGGATGAATATGCCAGAGATTATGAATAAGAAAAAAGCCGTCGGTCAGGACGGCTTTTTTCTTATTTGCGGCGACGCATATTTGGGGGAAATCCGCGCGGATTCCCGATTTTGCGCGGCGCATAGGGTTTTTGTTTTTTGAGCGCATTTTCGCGGCAAGTGACAACAGCATCGGTTTTGAGACGTTCTTCTTTGATACGGTACAATTCTTCAACGATATCTTCAGCCGATAGCGATTGATTTTCATCTTCCTGTATCAACGAAGCGATGTCAATTCCGAACTCTTCTTCCAAGATGCGGATAGCCTCGCGCGATGGAGACAGACGCAAATAAACCAAACCGGCGGCTAAAGTTTTTAAATCGACCATATCAGCAAGATTTAATAACGATGACCTTCTAAAATCACGGTTTGCCCACGCAAGCGCGCAGACAGCCGTTTTTCAAAACGGTACAAAACAGCCGTTGAAATGTGGCGGTCGAGAACATTGTCGTAAACTTCATAGAAGTTTGCAGACTGGAATGTTAACTCAAACGCATCAATCTCATGCCAATCGATGTTTTCCGGAATCTGTTGTAAAACTTCGTCAACACTTGGCATCAAACAGCCGTAAAACGTACCGGTTTCATGATAACAGGTGAACTCGCCCACCTTTTCATGTTTGGGAACAGCCAACGGTTTACCCTTGTACATCACGATTTTCGTAGGTGTAAAGTCATAAAGATAGCTCCGCTCACGGATGTCACACGGCTTGCAGAAACACAGCACATCAGAATCGCTGAACTCTCCGGTTGTCTTTTTGCGGGAGGATAAATCACCTCTTTGAATCCGAACCAAAGGTTTGATGTGTTTGGCTCGTTCCAGCAGTTGCGAAACAGGGAGAAGCTCCGACTTAAGAATTTGTTGCTCAATGCCGAGATAGTGCTCTTTTTCACTTTCGGACAAGCGGCAGAAACTCAGACCACGCTTGAATTTTGCCAATTTTGCATTTATATCCATATCTTAATAAATTTGGTTATGTCATCAGTATAAGTCAGATTCTTTTTCTGTCAAGTTTTTCTTGCATCGGATACAAAAAAACTCAAGGTGTGTTTTTTGTATTGGCGGAAGTATGATGCAATCTGCGGAATATTTTTATTTATTCTGTTTTTTTATTGATTCATTAACAAAAGAGCGTATATAATTAATGCCGTTGGGATAGCCCATATCTCAATAAAGGTCTGCTAAACCTAAACAATATGGGCAGAAAGAGCTTTTGCTGTTTTCGGTAAAGGTTATTTTTGCCGTGTGGGCTCACCAAATCGGTGGGTGCCAACGGAAATAAGGCTTTGCTCGAATATGTTGGGCTACTTATCATATTGTTTGTAGTTAGCACACCCATCGCCTTAATGGCTTAATTTGGTTGGGCTGATTGGTTTTACAAGTGTGGGCAAAACTTGTGCGTTTTTAGGTAACGATTACGATAAAATACTGGGGATGAGATGCGGACATCGCACACCACCGGGGCTGAAAGCGCGAATTAGAGAACAAGCCGTAAATTTAATAGAAAATGAGGACGTTGACACCTTTCTGGTTGGAGAGAAAGGCGGCTATGAGGTTGATGCGTATGATGTGGTTTTGGAACTTCAAAAGGAATATCCGCACATTCGGATCATATTTGTGATTTCAAACATTACTGATTTGCACGAAATGGGTGGCGATTCCTCGTATGTTGCTGAGCGGCGCGGCTTTGACGACTTCATTTATCCGCCCAAATGCGAACTCGGATACAAAAGGCTGGGAATCGTGTATCGCAACCGATATATCATTGAAAATACGGACTTTATAATCGCCTACAACAAACGCGAAGGCAAAGCCTTTGAGTTCTGCAAATCCGCCAAAAGTAAGGGGATCGAGGTGATTGAGCTGGATTAGAAAAAGCTTCAATTTGGTTTGTATAGAGTTCAAATCTCATCAAGGCACAAAAAAAACACCCTCGCGGGTGTTTGAAGTGGCGGAGAGAAAGAGATTACTTCGCTACGCTTCGTTCTCCTCATTCGCTCGCCGACGCTCACCGGCGTTCTCGCGCCCGCCTCTCATTCGTCGTCGAACTCTTTTCCCAAGAGTTCAAATCTCATCAAGGCACAAAAAAAACACCCTCGCGGGTGTTTGAAGTGGCGGAGAGAAAGAGATTACTTCGCTAAAGCTTCGTTCTCCTCATTCGCTCGCTATCGCTCACCGGCGTTCTCGCGCCCGCCTCTCATTCGTCGTCGAACTCTTTTTCTAAGAGTTCAAATCTCATCAAGGCACAAAAAAAAACACCCTCGCGGGTGTTTGAAGTGGCGGAGAGAAAGAGATTCGAACTCTTGGAGGGGTCGCCCCCTCGACGGTTTTCAAGACCGCTGCATTAAACCACTCTGCCATCTCTCCGTTTTGCTTTTAACAATACGAGGTGTTTCAGAAAACCGTATTGAAACTTCGTTTCAACGACGATTTAGGCTATTCGCTCGTCTAAAGAACTTCGCTCATACCCAATCTGCGCTTCGCTCCGATTCCAAGACCGCTCGAATTAAACCACTCTGCCATCTCTCCGTTTTGCTCTTAAACAAGACTTTGAGGACATCTGACCTCGTTAAAAACAAACAATTGTTCTTGTTTATATCCCCTGATGCCGTTGCGTAACATTTCGGACATATAAACGGTAGCAAGTAGCAAATACATAGGCTTTTTTACACAATAAAATACAAATGTCAAGCAATATTTATTATCGGTGTTATATTTTTAGCTTTACAAACAGATTAAAATTTCTCATATATATTATATGTTTTAAGAGGTGAGTTATGAAGATATTTTATTTTATGTGTGGAGCTTTTTTGTTGTCAATGCCGTCTTTTGCTCAAGAAACGACGGCAACGGATGAATCGGTTATAAATGCCGAAGGATTGTTGGGAACCGATGTCGCCGAAAATGCGGATATTTCAGCCAAAGCATCTGAACAACCGGCACAAAATGCTGTTGAACCGGCGGTGGATTTGTTGAACGCAACGGCAGACGGGGCAAAAGAAAATGCAGAGCCGCGTGAAGTCCAGTTATTGCCGTCGGATTTTGAGGAAAAAATGCTGTCGTGCACACCGGATAAAACCATGCGTAAGGTAAGCGGCGTGACGGAAAATATTGAAGTTCTGGGTGAAGAAAATGGAAAATGTCACATTAAAATGATGATTTTCAGTTTAAATGTTCCGTTTGAACGTCTGGCTGAAGTCAAAAGTTTTGAAGATTTGGAAAATCTTTGTAAGGAACCGGAAATCGCCACTTTGGAATATAAGGAAAATTACCACTACATCAATTTGATGTCGGAGTTGAATATGTGTGCGGATTTTCAGGCGTTGCACCACAACGGTCGCACCTCAAACGAATATCCGTTCCTTAATGTTACGGTGATGACGGATATGACGGCGCAACATAAAGATGACAGCTGTGAACTGACTTTGGTTAACGAAGTTACGATGGATAACAAGTTTATGAATTATAACGTTGTATGCGTGATACCTGATGGAAAAATCTCTCAGCTGTTGGAACCGTATGGCGATTTGCTCGATTTATACGGAGCCAAAGAGATAGAGCATGAAGACGGCACAATCAGCTCGCGTCCGGCGGCTGTCAATGATTATACGCGTCGCGTTGATGCCAAACTGATGTATCAGTTGCAAATAGACGGATATTGTCGTCTGGCTACGGAAAAAGAACAATAATCCGCAAGTGACGTTTTATTTGGATTTTGGGGCTTTATCCGTGGTTTTGCGCCAGATATTTCGCTTGTGGCTGAAGTCCTCAAGTGCCGCGGTCAAGATGGCGCCGGAAAGTACCACATTCCACCATAAATACATCCAAACCAACAGTACCGGTACTGCGGCCAAAGCGCCGTAAATGGTTTTGTAGGTCACGTTTAAGGCTAAAAAATAACCGAAGCCGACACGCAAAATAAACATGGCAACCGAGGCAAATAATGCGCCGTAAAACGCGTTTTTGTAGCTGACTTTTTTGTTTGGCACCAAAACATATGCAAACATTAAACACAATAAAGTCGGTAAATGCGGCAAAATATAGGTGGCAAGCCAGCTGTAACCGATGATGTTTTCCGGATTAAGGTAGCGAATTGTAAACAGATAGCCTTTTAAATACAGCGCTGAGCCGATTAAGAGCGGGCAGACAATGATGATGAAAGCGTAGCCGTAGAGTTTGGTGGTGATTTTGCGGCGTCGTTTGATTTGGAAAATGAAGTTGAAACTATCTTCAATGGTGGAGAGCATAAATACCGCCGTCAGCGCAATACCTCCCAAACCTATGGTGGTCAGCTTGCCGGCAGCGCCGATAAATTCGGTGATGTAGTTTTGGACGTTTTGAATCATATCCGGCATAACATAGCGAATCAGCATATCCTGCACTTGTGCGCGCATATCGGCAAACATCGGGAAAAAGGCAAACACTGCCAATACTACCGCCATAAACGGTACTACCGCCAACAAAGTGGTATAACTCAGTGCCGCGGCCGAACGCAGAATCATGGCGTCTTGCACGCGGTTAAATAAATATTTGGCGAATAACCACACGATTTTACGCTGTATTTCCATCGATTTCAGTTTGAACATCGCACAACTCTCAAAAAAAGATTTACAAATAAGATAAATTTTGTATAAGTATCTCAACGGTAATTTAGTATATAACCAATAACTTAAAAAAAGGATAAGAAGATGGCAGAGCAACTTATGGCCGGTAAAAAAGGCATTATTATGGGGTTGGCAAACGATAAATCCATTGCTTGGGGTATTGCACAGGCGCTGAATGAACACGGCGCGCAAATTGCGATTTCGTACCAAAACGAGATGTTGGAAAAACGCGTACGTCCGTTGGCCGAACAGTTGAAAAATCCGCTGTTGATTAAATGTGATGTTTCGGATAGCGCTTCGGTTGAGAGTTGCTTTAAGGAACTCGGTGAAAAGTGGGGCAAAATAGATTTTGTGGTACACGCCATCGCTTTTTCCGATAAAGATCAGTTGCGCGGTCGCACCATTGATACGACACTCGATAACTTTTTGAACACCATGCACATTTCGTGCTATTCGTTTTTGGAGGCTTGCCGTTGCGCATCGCCGATTATGAACGAAAACGGGGCAATTTTGACGCTCACATATTTAGGTGCCGAACGGGTTTTGCCGAACTACAACATTATGGGGGTGGCCAAGGCGGCCTTAGAGGCTTCGGTGCGTTATGCTGCGGCAGATATGGGCAAACAGGGTGTGCGTGTTAATGCGATTTCGGCCGGTCCGATTAAAACGTTGGCGGCTTCCGGTATCGGTGATTTCCGCACCATTTTGCGCTGGAATGAGCTGAATGCGCCGTTGCAACGCAATGTTACACAAAATCAGGTCGGCAATATGGCATTAGCTTTGCTTTCTGATTTGGGTGAAGCGGTAACCGGCGAGGTGGTGCATGTTGACTGCGGATATAACAAAATCGCAATGCTCAATATCGATAAAACTGCTGAAAGTGCCGAGGTTTTGAGCGAATTCAGCGCAAAGTAAAGGGAATTTATTTTCAAAACAGGCTGCCAAAGTAAAATTCGGCAGCTTGTTTGTTTTATACATACTTTTTTTGTTAAAAACATACTTTTTTATTATTGCAAGTCGGGAAAAACTGTGTATCATTGCACAGTAGGAGACTTGGTATATGGTAAAGATATCGGCTTATGTTATTACTTTTAATGAAGAAAAACGCCTCGGAAAGACTTTAGATGCGTTGGAGCGGGTTGCCGATGAAATCGTCGTTGTAGACAGCGGAAGTACCGATAAAACCGAGGAAATTGCCAGACAGCACGCCAAAGTAAGATTTATGCATCGTGATTGGATCAGTTATGCCAATCAAAAGAATTTTGCACAAAATCAATGCGTTAATGAGTGGCTATTATCAATTGATGCCGATGAGGTGCTCTCCGATGAGCTGATTGCCGAGATTAATAGAGTTAAAAAAGACCCGCTGTATGTGGTGTATAAAGTGCGAATCGGCGACATGTTTCCGGGGTTTAAACGCCCGCGTCGGTTTACAAAAATGTATAATTTGGAGCGCTTATATCATCGCGATTATGCCACCATGTATCCGGATTTGCTGACTAAAGACCGGATTGCCTTAACCGAAGATGTGCGGGTGGGGCAACTTAAAGGGTTGGTCTATCACTATTCGTATCTGACGCTTGAAAATCAGATTAATAAACTTAATCGCTTTACCAATCAGGTAATTGAAACCGCGTTGTCGGAAGGTAAACATTATTCTCGGATCCGTTTGGTGACCGAATTTTTCCGCCAGTTCTTTTGTTATTATATCATTAAACGTCAGTTTTTGAACGGCCGTTGGGGCTTTGTTTCGGCGGTAACGTTGGCGTATTTCCGCTTTTTGAAGATCGCTAAGTGGTTTGAGTGGAAGTCGACTCAGGCCAATAAGTAACTTTTTTTCTTTTTATTTTTTGTCAAAATTTGATAATTATCGGCTTGACTTTTGTACAAAAAAGTGTTACAAAAAGTCATCCATAGAAATTATTTATCAAATCAGTATACATATGAACATTATTAAGCTTTTAATGTGCCGAATAAAGGTTCGCGCAGTCGGACTCGGCATGGAAGATTTTATCGCCTTGTGCGAAATGTTTGACTGTAAAAAGTCAAAGTTGGCGGCTGGCACTTTACGGAGTTTTTTTGGCTCACATACCCCCGATGAAAATCAGTTGAGCCGTGTTTACGGCGGTTCTGATGACCTTATGGAGCTCTATTTGAACAGCATCAAGAGAAATCGTCGGCTTACCGAGTATGAACAGAAAGGCCTGATAGAAAGGATGCCGATGTCGCGCTTTTCACGCTTCCCGTCGGCTCTGGATAAAAAATATTTGGAGAGGCTGTTTGAGAAAGATAAGCTCAGCAAGCTTATTGCCTATGTCAGGGACTTTATTTTGCCTCCCGATTTGGAACATCGTCTGATAGACGCTTATGCCAATGAGGGTGAAATCAAAGCTTTCGACTCCAGTTACAGGATGGCACTGAACACCTACTTGTTGTCGGCGCAGAAAAATAAGTTCCAGACTCCGGCGGTGCAGTTATCACTGTTAGCATTAAACAACGAGGATATGCTCCTTAATTTGCTGGAAAATTGTTCAATGGATAACAACATTTTATTCATTCCGACAATGAAACAGCTGGTGGAGAGCGGATCGAAAAATGTGCTGAACAAATTGCTGCTGCATACATTTGTGGCTTCGGATGAATCGTATCGGCGAATTTTGGAGCGTTTTCCTGATTTGCGTTGGGCTGCTGAGATTTCAAGATTGCGTAAACCGTTGCGCAAGTTAGAGCGTGAGGCCGGCGATTTTTGGGGTGTGCTTGCTCCGTCGATGCGAGAGTACAAATTCATCATGAAAACGGTTGAAAGTGATGACTTGTTGGAAGCGCACTACGTTGTGCCCAAGATGTTGGCAGAAGAAGATGTCACTCCGTACTTTTGTGCATGGGTGGCAAGCGAATATCCGGAGCATGCGCAAACGGCTTATCGCGTAATGCGAAAGACGGCAGAAAAGTATCGTGACCGCTACAAGAAATCTAAGAAATGAGAAAAACGCCCGAATAATACTCGGGCGTTTTTCTTTTAGGTAATAAGCCTTAATTTTTACGTCTCAAATAATCTCCCGGCATGGAGATACCACGCAACGCCGCAATTCGAGCGGCCATATTTTGTGCGGGAGACGATGCCTCGGGAGCACCTTGCGCCGCGGCCTGTTGAGTTGCCTGATATCCGGCGGCAGGAGGTTGTTGACGCGGGGCTGCCGGCGGCTGAGTGCTACCGGATCCGCCGAACGCGTTCATCAGATCATCATCTTCCATATTAACATCATCATCTTCTATGGAATAAGGACTATCTGTGAACACGTCATCGCTCTGCAAATATTCCAATTTTTTCTGCACTGCTTCCCGCATCGGGATAAATTGCTCGTGCAGTGTGCGCTTTAACTCGTTTCTATCCATTGTTTTGTTCCATGATGATTTGGCCGGTTTTGCTTAAAATCAAGCTATCCAGAACCCAACGATTGATTAAAACAATTTTTTCGTCCTCAACTCCCATGGCACGGGCGCTGTCAATCACAATATCCAACTCGGCGTCGGCCAAGTCGTTATCAATGTTGGCCAATACGCACATCTCCTTTACCAATTGCAAGGCGTGCGAGCGATTGCTGATTTTCTGCGCTTCGGCCACAAAATCTATATTGGTGTTTTTGATGATGCCTACCATGGTGTCGTTATCAATGCCGTAGCGGGCACCGATGCTCTTCAAAAAAGAAATTTCCGTTGAGTCAACACTTCCATCGGCGCGTACCAAACAGCAAAAGATTTTGAAAAAGATGATTTTTTCGTCGTAACTTAGCGTTTGTATATATTCATCATCCATAATTTTTTCTCCTTATTTCAAAATTAAGAGCAGATTAGCATATATCTTTGCGCTTTGTCAATGTACTAATTCAACATTTTAATCGCAAATTCTTTGCAAAGATTTAATTTCTACCGAATATTCCAAAGTTTTTTTACTTTTTTTGCCGACGGAAATTTTCCATTGACGTTCGGAAGCGTTTTTGCTCTCACTTTTAATATTTTCTTTTATGATTTTGTGGTCTTGCGGAAAATTTTGGCTTAAGATAACCGTATTGTCCGTATCTTCGGCATTATTTACGGTAATCTCGACATCGTATGATTTGAGCTGGGTAACATTGTAGCACAAATGGTTGGGCTTGCGCTCCAACTCTTTTTCTTTGGCCTTGGTTATTTTGCCGGAAACGGAAATATTGAACGCATCGCCCAAATGCATGCGCAAAGTATCTTCTTTGGCGGTGTGATTGATGTTATCCGAGCCGATGAACTGCAGATTGCCGTTTTTATCGTTTTCATAAAAACGCACGGTGCCGGCCGGCAGCGAAATACCTAAGTTGGAAGCCGCCGTATTTTCTACAACATAAGTAATTGAAGGATGATATTTTTCAAACTCGTTATCATCGTCACCGAAATAAAACGGAGAGGTGAGATTAAATTCTTTTTTGTAAGTGATACCCTGCTTTTCGATTAAGGCAATTTGTTTGGTTTGTTTATCTTTAATCGTAGTCATATTCGGCAAGGTATAAAGCTCGTAGCTGTTGATGGTTTCCGGCTCAATGCTGACGGCTTCATCCGCGCTGTTATATACGGCTTTACTCATCATCATAATCCCGTGAGTGCGGGTCATCGCCGGGCGCACGATATTCACATCGCCGGCAATCAACTGAATTTTAGCCTGTTTATAGTCAATTCCGGATTCATTGTTAATGGTTACCCAGCCGGTTAAATCCATAGTGTTTTTGTTTTTAACATTGGCCACGTAGTCGGTTTTCCAACTTAAACCGCCGGTTAAATACGCCAAATACAGATTTTTTTCGCCGCCGTTTTTGGCATTGAGCTTGGCGGTTAAGGTCGGTTGGTTGCTCATGCCGGCCGGAATATTGTTAAATACAACTCGTCCCGGAAAGGAAGAATCGATACCGTAGTTAAATTCCAAAATCGGGCGGCCGTCGGCCTCGCCGATTAAAGTGGCGGTTTCATAAATGTTTTCGCCGGTGGTAGGATTGGTGCGTACGGTGGTAACTTTTTTGCCGACGGAACGTTTGATGAAATTGCCGTAAGACATCAGGTCGTAGCTGTAGTTTTGTTCTTTAACCTCAATGCCGTCACCGTAAATGATAGCGGTTTCGGCCTGAATGCGGCGCGCCACACCGTCAAAAATAATTTCGTTGGCACCGGTTTGCAATGCCGCCGGACGGATATCTTTAACGAGAGCTAAATTTTTGTTATAAATACTCAAAGAAAGAGAGTTATTTTGGTTTTTCAAAAGCAGTGGTTCAGCCGCGGCAGTTGAGGTAAGAGCCGTACATAACAAAAACAATAAACCGTAACGCATGTGTTTCTCCTTAACTTAAAAATTAATTAAATTCAGATATTTCAAAATAATATAAACGGCGGCGAGTTGTAAAACAAGCATCAGCCAAAACATTATACGAAAACTTTTCTTTTTGGTTTTGTGGCGGAAGACTTTTTGGGCAATATAAGCACCGACCCAACCGCCCAAAAATTCAAGCGAATGCAGATGTGCTTCCGGAACCCGCCATGTGCCGTTGACGGCGGCGCGTTTGTCGGCACCGTAAGCCAAAAAAGTTATCGCGTTAATGCATATCAGGTGATAAACAATAAAAATCAGAAAGGCTTTATGTGAAAAATCAATAACGCGGAAATAATAAGTTTCCGTGATATATGCCGCAAACACCATCGTCGCAAAATACAAAACAAAGAAAATGTTGCGTTGCAACGGGCGAATAAACAGCAAAAAAGGTGTCATAATAGCTAAAAACGTTATCAACATTTTTATTGTTCTCCGTTTAACTGCGCTAAGTCTATCGCTTTTTCGCGATTATTCAAGTTTTACTTTGTAAATATTAAGGTATTTTTAAGGTAAATGTGTCATAACGTATTACAGATGAGTCGATAAAGGAGACGATTATGAGAAAAATATTTTTGCTCGGTGCAATGGTACTTTTGACCGGTTGCAGCGTTTGTACATCACCGGATTGCGATAAGAGCCTTTCCGCAAAACAGCCGGAGCCGGAAGTTCAGGCTCAGCCGGCAACGGTGACAATGCCTTGTATGACGGGATGTGCTCAGTCGGGGTGCGTCGGCAGAACAGAGCCGGTGGTGCTTAAACCGCGGGTTTTGGAAAAAGTGCAACCAAAGCATAAGCGTCCGTGCTGTGATGACGGAGTTGATTTATTGGCCGGTGAGGATGAATATTATGTGCCGGATGCTCCGGAAATTTATGTTATTTCGGCCAACCGGACCGTTAACTCCATGCAAACCGAGGCGGCGGCATTCTTTAAGCAGGTAGGAAACATAAAGGTTTATATAGATAAGGCCGAGGCTAAGGCCGATGATTTGCCGGGAGGAATCGAAAAAGGTACCAAAACTTTGCAAAACCGCTTTGAGCAGATGGAAAACGTTAAGGTTATTAAACTCAAAAGATTTGCCGATTATGTTGTAAGCAGTCGCGCCGATTGGTTTGATACGGCTACCAAAACCGTTCCGGCCATTAAGTATGATTTGTTTTTGAAGGCGCCGGACGGACAAGTTGTCGGTGAGTGGAGTGAGATTATCCATCAGGCCGAAGGAGACAGAAGTTGGTGGTAAAAAAGCGGAAAAGTAAAATTGTCTGCGGGTTGTTGACGGCACTGTGTTCGGTGTATTCGGGTTGGTCAGCGGCAAATCAGACGGTAATCAGTGAAGCGGTGACAGCCGATGCCTGCGATGAACGGCATACGGGTGATGATACGTTGACAGCGGAAAATCGGGCAGTAGATAAAGCCGGATTGGCGGCAATTAAGCTTTCCGGCATTATTCAGAAACACTATCCGAATTTGAGTGCAAACGCCTTAGATACCATTGCTTATCGCATTATTGATGAATATATGACCGACAGCCGACATGAGCTTACGTTAGCTGATGGTAATCGCGTTTGTGTCAATTTGCATGCCGACATTTCTTTAACGGCCGAGCAATTGGCGGAATTGGTGCAGGAATATCACGACAGTGATGCGGTTGAAGAGCAGATTGATGCGGTGGTCAAAGAAGTTAATGCCGAAATAACCTTTAAGCCGCAAAATTTAGCAGATAAAAAATTGTTGTATATTCGCAAAATGGTATTTTGGAACGGCGATGAAACCTCACATTATCAGGATTTATTGACCGGTTTGTTTTCGCACAGTGATTATTTTTATGTTACCGACGATGCAAAATTGGCCGATTATACGGTGATACCTCGTTTGCTTAAAGCTGAGGTTGATGAAATTGATACCGAACATCACAAGATGCAGATGCAGATGGAACTGGATGTTCATTCCGATACGGCCGATGATTTTCTGCCGGTAAGCATTAAGCAGATGCACTTTATTTTGTTTGCGGCAGATAAAGACGAACAGGAAATTGCCGATACGCTGTTGCGCAAGCTGTTAACCAAAGCTTCGGAAGAGGCAGGCGCAAAAATAGATAAGTTTGAGGCTATGCGCTTAGAAGAAACCAACGTGCGCGGAAAATAAACAACTTAAAATAATTTTGGGAAAAATCCTTCTGCCCTATTGTAGAAGGATAAAAGCCGTCCTATATATAGAAAAGAATGTTTTTTTAAATTAGGATGAAATCAAAATGAAGGAAAAGAAGACGGAACAGAAAACTGCTGAAAAAGAGTGGGTTCTGCCGGTTTTGCCGTTGCGTGACGTGGTGGTATATCCCAAAATGATTGTACCGATTTTCGTGGGGCGGGAAAAATCCATTGAGGCCGTGCAAAAAGCAAACGATAAGGGCTCGGAAATGGTTTTGGTTATGCAGAAAAAAGGCGATATTGAAGTGCCGAGCGCCAAGGATTTGTTTAAGGTCGGGACGCTGTGTAACGTTTTGCAGATGCTTAAACTTCCGGACGGAACCATCAAGTTGTTGGTTGAAGGGTTGGAACGTGTGAAAATTACTTCTTATCGTGATAACAAAACCTATATTTCCGCCGCAATCGAGAGCTATCCGCAAAGCGAACCGGACAAGAGCACGCTCGAATCGTGGGCGCGGGCGGTGGTCAGTCAGTTTGAAGAGTATGTAAAGCAAAACAAAAAGATTCCGTACGACGTAATTCAATCCATTAAGCAAATCAGCGAGTATGATAAACTGGCCGATACGGTGGCGTCGCACCTGTCACTTAAAACCGAGGATAAGCAATTTTTGCTTGAGGCCGCTAATTTGCAGGACAGACTCAATAAGATTTTGCAGCTGATTGACACCGAAATGTTAGTGCTGGAAGTGGAAGATAAAATCAAACACCGCGTTAAAAAACAAATGGAAAAGAGCCAGAAAGAATACTATTTGAACGAGCAGATGAAGGCTATTCAAAAGGAGTTACATGACGGCGATGAGGAAGATGAAAACAGCACTTATCTGAAGCGAATCAATGCCACAAAGTTTACCAAAGAAGCGCGCGAAAAAGCACTCTCCGAGCTGAAAAAATTGCGCAATATGGGAAGTAATACGCCGGAAAGTTCGATTGTACGCAACTATTTGGACTGGTTGTTGGATTTGCCGTGGGATAAGAAGACTAAGCTTAATCGCGATTTGGAAAAGGCCATCGAAGTGCTGGAAGAAGACCATTACGGGCTTGAAAAAGTCAAAGAGCGGATTGTTGAATATTTGGCGGTGCAGTCGCGTTCCAAAAATTTGAAGGCGCCGATTTTGTGTTTGGTCGGGCCTCCGGGCGTGGGTAAGACTTCGCTCGGCAAATCAATAGCGCGCGCGACGAATCGTAATTTTGTGCGGGCCTCGCTCGGCGGTATGCGTGACGAGGCGGAAATCAGAGGACATCGCCGCACTTATATCGGGGCAATGCCGGGGAAGATTCTGCAGTCGATGAAAAAGGCCGGTGTATCGAATCCGCTGTTTTTGCTTGATGAAATCGATAAGCTCGGCAGCGATTGGCGCGGCGATCCGAGTTCGGCGCTGCTTGAAGTGTTGGATCCGGAGCAGAATAACACGTTTGAAGACCATTATCTTGATGTGGATTATGATTTATCCGACGTTATGTTTGTGACTACCGCCAATTCGATGAATATGCCGCGGCCGCTGTTGGACCGCATGGAGATTATTCAGCTTTCCGGCTATACCGAAGACGAAAAAGTGGAAATTGCCAAGCGCCATCTTATCGGCAAGGTGTTTGACGAGAACGCGGTACAGTGCTCCGAGTTGGTGGTTACCGACGATGCCATTCGTGACATTATCCGCTATTATACGCGTGAGGCCGGGGTGCGCAATTTAGAGCGCGAGCTGGCAACGATTGCCCGCAAAGCCACCAAAGAAATTTTGCTGGAAAAAGGTAAATGCGTGCGGATTGAAGTGACGCCGAAGAATTTGGATAAATACCTCGGAGTGCGGCGGTTCAGTTACGGCGAGGCGGAAAAGCAAGACCATATCGGGGTAACCACGGGTTTGGCGTGGACCGAAGTCGGAGGCGATATTCTGTTTATTGAAGCGGTGGATATGCCGGGAAAAGGCAAGGTGACGCAGACCGGTAAATTAGGCGATGTGATGAAAGAATCTATCGAAACCGCATATTCGGTGGTGCGTTCGCATTCCAAAGAATTGGGGATTAAACCGGAAGTGTTTGAAAAGACCGACGTACACGTTCATGTGCCGGAGGGAGCGACCCCGAAGGACGGTCCGTCGGCGGGTATTGCCATGTATACCACGTTGGTGTCGGTGTTTACCAAAACACCGGTGCGTAACGATGTGGCGATGACCGGTGAGATTACGCTGCAGGGCAGGGTGTTGCCGATCGGCGGGCTGAAAGAAAAGTTGTTGGCGGCATTGCGCGGCGGTATCAAAACCGTGATAATTCCTAAGGAAAATATGAAGGATTTGGCGGAAATTCCGGACAATGTGAAGTCGGAAATGAAGATTATTCCGGTTTCGTCGGCGGCGGAAGTTTTGGAAATTGCTTTGCGCAAAAAAGGTACCGCGAAAGCGAAAAAAGCCAAGAAATAATTGCGTAATTTTGCAATAAAAAACTCGTCCGGTGGGGCGAGTTTTTTTGTTCCGTCATCACGTTACAAATTTGAAGATCCCTTGACGGTTTCTCAAGAAACCGAGGGATGACTCGATTTATCGCTCCAACGGGCGAGTTTTTTTGTTCCGTCATTAATTTGATTCCTTTAAACGGAGATGAGACCAGAGGAGATCGACCACTTGATGAACGCGAGATATACGTTTATAAATTTGATGAAAAAAGTAAGAAAGAAAGTGTTTATTGGGGAGGAACGAAATTTTGCGATTATTCTCTCTTTAGAGAGGAAACCTATACGCCGGATGGTACCTTGCGCAAAATAAGCGCTACTCAGCACGCATGGGAAAAAGATATCAGAATCGGTATGGAAGAGCTATATGATGATAAGGGCCATCTGCAAAGTACCATCAGCTATAAAGACAACAAAAAAGATGAAGCAATTTTTTATAATCCGGACGGTTCAGTCAAAGAAAAAGTAAATTGTGCGGACGATTTTAATGCTTTGTTACGTGTCTTAGCCAAAACTGATAATGCCAGAGAAGCTTTTGATTTAATTTCTAAAAAATGTAAGACATCTTTGCCATCCCTTGATGGAAGTGAGTCCTACGATTCTTATGGAAAAATAATCGGCAATTTTTATCGTAACAAACTCTTAGGCAAGGATGTTAAGCATGTAAGAGATAATCTGTTTGTTATCGGGGCAGTTCTTGAAGATAGAACAAGAGGGCTTCGTAGCGGAACGGCAGGAGGCGGTCGGAAGTGCATAGGTAAATTGGTGGATATTGAAAAAGGCAAAATATTGGACGAGGTTAATTTCGGGTATGGAGATATCAAGACCAGGGATTTTATTAAAAGGGAAGATGGTAAAGTTTATATTGACTACCAACCGGAAAGGAAGCAATTTATGATACCGGAAGATAAGGCGGTCGCCAAAGCGAGAGTAGAAAAAAAGGTGAGCAAAAAGAATCCGGTCGATACGCAAGAACCGACTAAAACTGCCGGAAAAAGTGCCAGAAAACCGATTGTTTATGAATAAGCAGTATTTTTAGAGCAAAAAAAGAGCAAGAGTTTTGGACTCTTGCTTTTTTTTAGGTCATGCGGATAATTCTATTTCAACCGGGCGCGGATTTCCGGCGCATCGTTGTTGATTTGCCGGCGGATGTTAGCCATCGCGTTTTTCATATTTTCCGCTGCAACTTTACGTTTAACGTCGTCTTTATCATACCCCCAATAAAGCGCGGCATATTCGGTATCCGATACATTTTCGACGTAGCGCTTGATAATATCTTTATGCGTATTTTGCACCAACACTTCAATTTCAAGCGTTTGTTCGGCATTGTCAAACGGAACGCCGAATAATGCCGGAATATAACCAAGTCGGTTTATTCTTTCGTAAAACGAATTGCGTTCGGTTTTACCGTATC
>JBGUGE010000022.1:0-4797 GCA_045111335.1 Alphaproteobacteria bacterium
TATTACATTCGGTACTTCAGGCTGCGATCCGAACGGACGTATCACCGGCGGTACCGGCAGAATGGTATTGGCTTTCTTGGAAGACAATATGGAACAGTTTGCCATGGACGCGGCTGCCGGTAACGGTGAAACCATTGAAACGCTCGCCGGCATTATGAATGTTGACAGCGCAACTTTGGGACAGGAAGTTCAACGTAACTTTGCCTATATCTTCCCGAATGACAATGTTGAAGCACTTGACGTTACCATGCGCGTAATGGAAATTGCCAAGGCATAATTTTTTATAGAGTCACCCCTCCGAGCATAGCGAGGTCAAGGGGGCTTCCGATTGTTTATTGATAATTTGAAGATCCCTTGAGTTTTTTGCACGGCAAAAAACAGGGATGACTTTTTTGTTTGTTTAATTCCATGAATCGATTTTTAATTTGCCTTTTTGCTTTGTTTTTTCCGCTTTACGCTGTTGCCGCATCGGATATTTCCGAGTTTGCTCAAAGTACCGTGTGGCTGAAGTTGTTGCACTATCATAAGACTATTGGCGGGCACAAAGGATTGATTAAAAGCGAAGATTTTTACCTCAGTGCCGAGGGCAGGGATAATCCCGAAACCGAACTGAGAGCGGAAATCACCGCATTTCAGAGCGGCACGGATAAATGTCGCTTTCCGGCGCGTTTTAATTTATTAAAAGAAAACGGCTTAGTCAGCGGAGATTTGACTGATTGTAAAGAATATCAGAAATTCTTGCAAGATGTTAAACCGTCCGGCGTAACTCTGTTGTTTACCGATTCCTATATGAACAATCCGGCCTCGATGTTCGGGCATACTTTGGTGCGAATAGATACGGCACGCAAGGGCACGCAGATGTTGGCACACGGCTCGAATTTCGGGGTTACATCAGGTACGGAAACCGGCTTACCTTTTGTCGTTAAAGGGTTGTTCGGCGGATATGACGGCAAATATTCGTTTAATCCATATTGGACGGTTATTAACACCTACAACAATATAGAAAATCGCGATATTTGGGAATATAAGCTTAATCTGACGCAAGAAGAACAACTGAAATTCGTAAATCATCTGTATGAAATGCAGGAGGCGCGAATTCAGTATTTTTTCTTAACCAAAAACTGTTCATATATGATTTTGGAACTGTTGGAGGTGGTGCGGCCGGATTTGGATTTGAGCAGCAGTTACAACTATTATGCCATTCCGATGGATACACTCAAAACCGTGCGCGAAGTGCCAGGGTTAGTCGGCGAAATCAACTATCGACCGGCGCGTTATACCAAAATCAAGCACCAGCTCAAACAAATGAACGCCAAGCAATATGCGGCGTTTCGCAAAGGAATTAATGAGCATGACTATGATATGCCGGAGCTGAACGATGTCGAGCAATATCAGGTGCTTGATACCGAATACCAATATTATCAATACCGCTATACCGAAGGCGATATGGAACTTAAAGAATATCGCAAAAACAGCTTTGCCGTGCTCAGACGGCGCAGTCAGCTGCCGGCCGCGGCCGAACTGAAGCCGGAGGGATATGATCCGAGTTTGTCGCACGGCTCATATCAACTTGCACTCGGCGGAGGCGTATATAATCACAAAAGTTTTGAGCAAATTACGGTGCGGCCGGCCTATACCGCGCTGACCGACAATAATGAAGGATTGATACGCGGCGCCGGTGTTCGGGTAATGGAAACCGTGTGGCGCTACTATAACCAAAGCCATAAGACGGTATTGCAGCGCTTTACCGGATTGGCAATATATTCTTTGGTGCCGATAGACAGGGTATTTTCACCGTATTCGTACAAAACTGACTTCAGCCTGGTACGTGAATATAATCCGCAAAACGAAAAAGAGGGCTATGTCGGCAACATCGAATTCGGAATAGGTAAGACCTTAGGGGTGTTTGAGCGCCTTTGGCTGTACGGATTATTGAATTTTCACGGGCAGTACGGAGGATTGATTCCGAATAATTATTGGGTAGGGGCAGCGCCGGAAATAGGGGCGTATGCCGATTTTTCACCGGTGCGTATCCATTTGGCAGCGGAAAATACTTTTGCGACCGAAAAATTCGGCAACCGCTTGCAGTATAAGGCCGATGTGGAGCTGGGATTTACTAAAGATTTGTCGCTCAATTTTGAATTTAACGCCTCACACAACCAGCGCGGACATAATCAGCAAGAGTGGCTGACCGCAGTTAAGTATTCGTTTTAGAATACATCTCGCTCGATCAGCTAAATAGCTTGATAAAATTCGGGATAGATAGTATAATCTTAAGTAATGGGCAAGGAGTCACTTTATGAGTTGAGCATATTGAAGGTTTGGGAGATGTGCGAAAATATGTTAATCCGGATTTCGAGTTAAATAATGATTTGCAAAAGGCAGTCAAAGGCGAGCATGCGGTGAGTAATAGCCCATATATTTTCAATGATAACTTAAAAGCTATGATGATGCAAAATGCCCATAATGCGGAGCAATATTCCAAAAATCTGATGGCTTATTTGGATTTGGTGAAAAAGGTTGATGCCGACGGTTACAGAATGGACGAGGAGGTTGCAACGCTTGACTCTTATGTGCGGGAGCATATCGCGCCAACGCAAAATAATGACCTTGCTCAGGCCGCACCGGTAGAGAATATTGATACAACGCCGTATGATGACCATATAAGCGATTCTATGAAGCATTTAAAGGCGTTGATGAAGACCAATGCCGGAGATGCCGCTCAATATGCGCAAAATATGAAGAATTACCTTGAGTTGGCGCAAAGAGCAGATGCTGATGGTGTACGGACGGATGAAGAAAATACGTTACTTAATGCCTTTGTGGCGGAGCGGACGAAATCTGAAAATGTTGCATTAAATGCAAAGAAAAATGCGGATATCACGCAGACACATAACAACACCGGTTTTGCTTCAATGCCGTTGCAGTTGATGCAAAATCCCGGGAAAAGTCGATAACCGTAGAAAATAACGCGCTCAATTATATAATCGACTTTATATAAACAAACTTGTAGCATAAAAGAGAGAGAGAGGAATTTGAATCTCTAATCGGTCAATTATAACTTTCTCGTTTACATAAACAAACTTGTCGCATAATGTATATTATGTATAGTTTTATAATAGCAAAAACCTGGATTATCAATATATTATCCGTTTTATATGATTGAAGCACGAATCAGCTTTCTGGTATATGTATGCTGCGGCTTATTGAAAATATCATCTGCAGGTCCGCTTTCAACAACTTTTCCGTCCTTCATCACCATAATCTGATGTGACATTGCTCGCACCGCATTCATATCATGCGAGATAAAAATATATGACAGACCATATTTCTTTTGCAAATCTTTCAACAACGCAATCACTTGCGCCTGAACCGTAACATCAAGTGCCGATGTCGGCTCGTCCAAAATAATGATTTTAGGATTGAGTATCAAGGCTCTGGCCAAGGCTATCCGTTGGCGCTGACCGCCGGAAAATTCATGCGGATATTTATTCAAGACATCTTCGCTCAGTTCAACCTCTCGGATAATTTGTTTGATTTTATCCGCACGTTCCTGTGTTGACAATTGCGGATAATGCACCGACAGACCTTCGCCGACGATTTGGGCAATATTCATACGCGGATTGAGTGAGTTATACGGGTCTTGAAACACCACTTGAAGGTCTTTTGAAAAATGATTAACTTCATTAAATATATTATTGTTTTTAATAAATATTTTTCCTTTATGAGACAAAAGATTAACCACCGACATCGCAAGCGTTGTTTTGCCTGAGCCGGATTCGCCGACAATACCTAAGGTTTCACCCTGATTGAGCGTAAAACTGACATTATCAACGGCCTTTAATTCCTGAATTACCCGCCCCCATAGGTTTTTCTTTATCGGAAAACCGACTGCAACATTTTCTGCCTTTAATATAATATTATTTTCATTTTTATTATGTGTATTCAATAACATATTTGATGAAATTAATTTTTTAGTATAATTATGACGCGGGTGCTTAAATATTTGCTCAGCCGAACCATATTCTACAATTTGCCCCTGATACATAACCGCAATATTGTCGGCAATTTTATGCACCAAGCGCAAATTATGACTGATAAAGATAATTGCCATCCCTAATTTTTGCTTCAATTCCAACAATAAATCAATGATTTGCTCCTGAATTGTTACATCAAGCGCCGTTGTCGGCTCATCGGCAATTAAAATCTGCGGATTGTTGGCAATCGCCATGGCAATCATCACCCTTTGCCGTTGTCCGCCCGAAAGTTCAAACGGATATGCATTGATTTTGGTTTCAGGTTGCGGAATTTTAACCGCCTCTAACAGTTCAATCGTGCGCTGCTTTATTTGCTCTTTGCTCAGATTCTGGTGTAATTTCAGGCTTTCGGCTATCTGTTTTCCTATTTTATGCAACGGATTGAGCGAAGACATCGGCTCTTGAAAGATAAAGGCAATTTTATTGCCGCGAATATTTTGGAATTGAGTATTATTAAGATTGATAAGTTCTTGATTTTCGAAGACAATCGATGATTCCGGCGTATGCTCCGCCTTAGGATACGGCAACAGTCCCAATATCGACAGCGCCGTCACCGACTTTCCGGAACCGGATTCCCCGACAATGCCTAAAATTTCGCCCTGCTCTAACTTTAAGTTTATATCATTAACCGCTTGAAATTTAACGTTTTCTCGGTTATTGAAAGTAATCGACAGATGTTTAATTTCCAACAAACTCATCCGTTTTTCCTCGTATCAAGAGCATCACGAATTCCCTCCCCGATAAATATTAACATTGAAAG
>JBGUGE010000023.1:0-2117 GCA_045111335.1 Alphaproteobacteria bacterium
CCATACCTATGGTCGCGATGCCATTCCGCTTTATGTTTATTATCATCAAGGCAATTATCGGATTCTACCGCTGTTTTTCAGAGTAAATTCGTTGCCGCAATAATTATAGCTTTGAAAGGAAAAAACATGAAAAAACTCATACTCACCTGTTTGACTGCGCTGCTTACGACATTTGGAGCGCAAGCTCAAAATGTAAATCCGGATGACATCATCGTACTTAAATTAAAAGACGGCGATGTATATATTCAAACTTATCCGAATGCGGCTCCGAACCATGTGGCGCGCATTAAGGAGTTGGCACGTCAAGGCTTTTACGACGGCTTAAAATTCCATCGGGTAATTGACGGCTTTATGGCCCAAACCGGTGACCCGCGCGGCAACGGCACCGGCGGCAGCGGTCAAAATATCAGAGCCGAATTTAATGATATTCACCATGGTCGCGGCACGGTTTCAATGGCCAGAGCCTCCGACCCGAATTCTGCCGACAGCCAGTTTTTCATCTGCTTTAAGGATGCCGGATTTTTGGACGGCCAATACACCGTATGGGGTCAGGTTATCAAAGGCATGGAATTTGTTGATAACATCAAACGCGGCGATCCGGCCGACAACGGTACGGTTACCAATCCGGATATAATAGTTTCGATGAAAGTGTTAAGCGATATTCAGAAGTAATGCTAAAAAATTTAAGGCTCTCGGATGAGAGCCTTTTTTCTTAATTAAAAATCGCCATAATCAACAGCAAACTGAGGCCGAGCGGCGCTATATAGCGCAACGTTACCAAAAAATAGCGGGTAAAACCGGTAGAAACGTGAGCGCTGCGCCGAATATTATGAATAATCGGTTTCATCGTCTTATAGCCCACAAACAGCGCCATAGTCAGTGATACAATAGTGGCCGTATAGGTTGAGGCCAACCAGTCGGCAAAAGTAAATAAATCACGACCGAAAATCGTTAAATCAGCCACCCCCGAAAACGATAAGGTAACCGCCGTAAAACCCAAACCGGATATCAGCATTACCGCTAAAGACGCCGTAAATCGCGACATTTTCAGCTTATCCATTATCAGATTGGTCGGCATTTCAAACAAAGATACCGTGGAAGTTACCGTTGCCAGCATCAACAGCAGATAGAACGTCAACGCCCAGAAATGTCCGCCGCTTAATTGCTGAAACACCAGCGGCAGACTGATAAAGGTCAGCCCCGGGCCGGAATCGGCGGAAAGTCCGGCGGAGAAAATCGCCGGAATAATAATTACCGCACTTAAAATTGCTGCCAATGTATCGAAAAATTCAATACTGCGTACCGATTTAAACAAATTTTCACGCGGCGAAAAATACGAACCGTAAACCAGCAAAATGCCAAAACCGAGCGATAATGAAATAAACGCTTGTCCCAAAGCGGCGGTAAAAGTCTTAAACAGCGGTGTCCACCTAAATCCGTCGGCAGTAAAGCCTAAGTGCGTTTTATCGATTGTTAAAAGAAAATCAATTCCCTTCTCGGCTCCGTTTAAGGTCAGCGCGCGAATACTCAACAAAATAAAAATCACAAATAAAATCGGCATCAGATAAAGTCCGGTTTTTTCGATACCTTTACGTACACCGCCGATAACGACAACTGCCGTTGCCAAAAGAAAAATCAGTCCGCTGCTGTATTGAACGGTAAAGTTTTGCGTCAGCGATTGAAACTCGTTTTCAAGATTATCCTGCGTAATCAGCATAAGTTTACCGCTGACTGCCTCCAAAAAATAATACAGCACCCAGCTGGCAACCAAAAAATAGAACGATAAACACAAAAATACGCCGAACGCCGCAACCCAACCGCCGAAAAACGACCACGCCTTCAGATACTTTATATTCACCTGTTCGCCGATGATTTTATAAGAGTCGACACAGTTGCTTTTGGCGGTGCGACCTATGGCAATTTCTGCCACCATCAGCGGGTTACAAATCAGCAGGATAATCACCAAATATACCAAAATAAAGCTTAAGCCGCCGTATTGTCCGCATAAATACGGAAAACGCCAAATATTACCGAGACCGATAGCCGAACCGGCCGCAGTCAGAATAAATGCCCATTTGCTTGAAAAATTTTCTTTTTTCATTATTACACTCACTTAA
>JBGUGE010000024.1:0-3502 GCA_045111335.1 Alphaproteobacteria bacterium
AGGCAGAGCGCAGCTTATCTTCTCAACTCACGATACTTCTATACTTAAGTCTGATATTCTCAAAAGAGATGAGATTTGGTTTGTAGAGAAGAATGAAGAAGGCTGCTCAGAAGTATATCCTTTAACCGAGTTTAAATCCATAAGAGAAGGCTTTAACTATGAAAAAGGATATTTAGAGGGCAGATTCGGAGCTATCCCATACTTGGGAGATATTAAAGAATTGGAGGCTATTCTGAATGCGTAAGGACGAAGAAGAGTTCAGTCTCTCCAGGACTAATAGATTTAACAGAAAAGAACGTAATGCTGGAAAGATAGTCATTTATACAGAAGGTAATGTAACTGAACCGGAATACTTAAACGACTGGATAAAAAATTTTGCAATTAAAAGCCAATTAAATCCGAATAAAGTAAAGACGTGGTTTGAGATTGTTCCATCTGATGATGAATCAGAACCATTGAAGGTCGTAAATAATTTAATTACAAATGAAAATCCCAAGAACAATGAGCTTGATAAATTTTATGCAGTTTTTGATGAAGATGATAGAAGCAATACTGGAAAAGATAAGGAAAATTACCAAAGTGCGTTTAAAATAGCAGGTGAAAACCATATTAATGTAATATGTTCTAATCGTTCCGTGGAACTTTGGGCTGTTTTACACTTTTCAGATGCAACTCCTATGACACAAAAGGATTTGGAAAAAGAACTTAAAAAGTTTATGCCTCAATACAATTCGGGAAAGAATAAACGTTTTGACTTTGTAACGATGGTAACTCAAGGAAATGAAGATAATGCCATAAGAAGAGCAAAGGCTTTACGTAAAAATAATGAAACATCGTCAGGCGATTGGAAAGTCCGTCCTTCTACTAATTTTGATGAACTAATAGAAGAGATGAAAAAGTTTATTTTGAAACGGTAAACAACATGCAAACGGAATTTGGTGCTTTTAATTAAGCCGTTTTCAAAACTATAGTATTTTCAGGCTTTTCCGAGAAAATGTTAAACAATGCACGTTCTTTAACATTTTTGAATTTGAGCAAATTTAACCCCCGAAAAAAATTCGGGGGCAATTTTCTATTTCTTTTCTTTCTTTTTCTTGGCGAAGTCCAGAGTTCTATCTGTATTTGGATAGAGACGATATTGCAGCGCAAGGCGAGGAGTGATTTGCCGCTCTCTGATTTTCTTCAAGTTTTCATCCAAGAAAGGATATTTCAATTTGCAGAGTTCGTTATAGAGCACATTTATCTTAAAGTTTGAACCATAAGTGCGCTCACCTGTATCTTGTCCTTCCCAACCACAAATCGCATTTTGGTATTCTTGACCGACACCTGCATCACGTAATTCTGGCTTCACTAGATGCCTGAAACTATGAAAGACTTTCCGTTTGCTCTTGATACCGAGTTCATCCAAATATCTACCAAACCACTTGGACATCTTGTCGGTATAGTGGTTAGCATCCGAATAGGAGAGTTGATAGAATAGGCGGTCTTTGCGTTTTGCCCGAACCGACATATAGTATTCTTCAAATCCCATTTCCATTACTTTTGGATGTATAGGCACAATTCTCTTGGAAGATTTGTTTTTGATATGTTGGTCTTTGCGTTCATCCGTGAATAACATATAATAAATGTTGCCTTCTTTCTTGATGTCATCAAGGTAAAGTTGGCACAATTCGTTTAGACGGGCACCAGAGAATAACGCCATCAGCGGAATAAAGTAGCGGAAAGCAAATTGTTCGTCTTGTCTGTAAGGGTAGGTCTCCGGATTGAAAATCTTCTTCAACTCGGCTTTGGTGAACGGGTCATAACTTTCACGAGTTTCTCGGCTCGGTATTTCTAACTGCACATTTAATGCTAAACTTACATAACCTTTTCGTTGAGCATACGTTAAGAACTCTTTGAAAGCACGTAAATATTTCTTAACCGTGGTCGTGGAAATGTTCTTTTCCGTTATGTCTTCCGTCAGGCAGTTTTTGAGTTTCTTTTTCTTATAAAGGTCGGTCTTTTTCCAGTTCTTCGGAATGTAATAAATCTTCTGCGAGATAAAATCACAATCCTTTGCGGTCAGATTTTCAACGTACTTCTTGTCAATCAAATCAAAAATGGCTTCAAGGCAAGTATAGTCTTTCTGTAATGTAAGGTCACCAGTGCCTTTAATCTGCTGCTTGTATTCCTTAAACTTCTTAAATAGGGTTTGCCAGTTTGTTTTGACCTGTGGGGCACGAACTGTGTTAGCGGCTCTTTCTTCCTCAATATAACTCAAACAGCGCTCAATTACGGCAGGAATATAGAAATTGCGATTATCCGTAACAATGGCTTCCGCACGGTTTTGAGCGTATTCATCTGCCATTTGCATACCGTTTTCCAGTTTATCCAACCAATCAGGACGGGCGGATTCATCCGGTTCAATGGCATTTTTCTTTACTGTGCGCTTCAGAAAATCAAACACTGATGGCGGAATACGTTTGTTATTTTTCATTGCCATCACATATTTCTTTACAAAGCTGATAACCTGTTCGTCCTTAAATTCTTCGTATGAACCGTCAAACGGTGTGCTCTTATAATCTTTTTCTTCAAGCATGGTAATCGGGAGGTTATGAGGGGCAATTTCACCATTTTTGATTTTATAATACGATTCGTCGAGTTTATCTTGGATTTCCTTGATTCGTTGAGCAATGATATTTTCAATATCGTCTTGCGAAAGATGCAGTTTTCCGTTCCTAATTTCCATCACCAGCCACCTTATGTCATTGAGAAGGGTATCATACTTGAAAGATTCCCGTTTTACCAAGTGTATAGCGATATTATAATCATTAGTGTTTAAAGAATACCTAATACATTCTTTTTCAAAAATGTGTCTCACCCATGAGGGCACACGATACCTAAAGTAAAAGGTATGATTTCTGCGTTCTAAATGGTTATATTTTAATGTCATTGTGTCACACCCATGTGTCACAGATGTGCGTAAATACCATTTTACCGCCATTTTCGGGTCTTTTAAACGAAAAAAACCTCTGAAAAATCAGAGGTTTATTAAATTTCTTGGCTGGGGCGGCTGGATTCGAACCAACGAATGTCGGCACCAAAAGCCGATGCCTTACCACTTGGCGACGCCCCAATCTCTTTTGGTAAAGCTATACATAAAATAATTTTTATTCAATTGCAAGAACTTTTTTATATTTTTCGGATAATTTTATTTAAAAGCCGATTGCCGTCCGGCGTAATATCACGCTCAGATGTACCCTGAATTTCAAAAAAAAGGAGTATATGCCCATTGCAACAGCGCTTGCCTCTGTTTTTTTCGGCAATCCAAATCATAAAGTGCGCAATTTTGAAAAACCTGAGATTTGTGCCGCTTAAAGGCTTTCCACCGCTTAATTTGCAGCCGGTCCACATCGTCAATCCGCCGACCCAAATAATATCGGCAATACCACTGAAACCAGCCGCGCGGATCGGGCGCAATAATCCAACCCCGTTCTTGCCATTCCCGAAGGCTCATCCGCGA
>JBGUGE010000025.1:0-7630 GCA_045111335.1 Alphaproteobacteria bacterium
TATATGTTTGCTAATTTACCGCGGTTGAGAGGGGTATGACTCTTTATTCCGCTTGACTTTGAAAGATTTTTTATTTATGGTGCAAGTTACGAAATTTATAATTGTAACAGCTAATTATTCATTAAATTAAATATTATTGCTTATGAAAAAGTTAGTCTTTATGTTAATGGCCGCGCTCAGCGTAGCATTAACAAGTTGCTCGTGGCTTGACAGCAAGCCGATTGAACCTGACATCATCGGCACCGGTAATGTGCAATATGATGCGGTTGAAGGAATTTGGTTTACGGAAATCGATTCTATCCGATACATCGTAACCAGAGTAACCATCCCGAATACCAATCAGCGTTTGGCCGGTCCGATTCAGGAAATTGCGCCGGTTGAGGGTATGTACGTAACGCTGTTTACCTCCCCTCGCATGAAAGGTACTCAGGCGGTCGCCGGTCGACAATCAATGTGGCAAATTGAGGATATTTATTACGTAAATTACAGTATCGGAATGATTGCCATCCTGATTCCCCTGTTGATATGCCTGATAGGTTTCATATTTTGTTACAAAAGTGACCAAGAGCTCAGTAAAAAACTGCGGCACGCAAACTCAGAAACATAAGAGCCTATGAACACGATCTGTACGATTATAGTCCTTATTGCACTTGCGATTTTGGCTATGTGGTTTATCAAAAAGCTCGTTGAAACCGCTTGGAATTTGGTGGTTTTGTATAAAGCTTCAAGGGATAAAAATCATCCGTCTCGTGTTCCGTCTTCAGGTATGGTTTTGAATACAAAAACCAAGAAGTTGGAAGCTTGCGGTGATAAAATCATTTTACCGTTTTAAAAATCTCCCCCGCTGCCTTAACCGGCCGCGAGGGATTTTTTGTATTATACGAATTTTTTGCTTGACTATTTGGTAATTTTTGTCTAATATAAGTTACAGAACACGAGTTATTTACCAATCAATTATAGCCTATGAGAAATTATTTTATTCTGTTTGCGATACTCCTTATCGTCTGCGTTTATTCGCTGTGTGGTTTTGGCGGTAAGAGTTATCCTGAAGTAGTGTCAGTTATGGCAAAATCCGGCATTGTTATCTCCGTAATAGGAATGCTGTTCACCGGTTTAAGCAAAGACGGCTCCAACGGGATGAGTATTGAGTAAGATTTAATCCCCCGCCGCTTAACCGCCGCGAGGGATTTTTTTATCTAAACGTAACCACCACTATTTCCGGACGATTATAGAAGCGCAACGGAATCATACTGGTACCCAAACCCGAAGAAACAATATACGGTTTATCGTCCTCATATATCAACCCGTAAGCATACTTTTTGCCACTATCGGTCGGCACCAGCAAAGGTCCGAAAAAAGGCAACACAATCTGCCCGCCGTGCGTATGGCCGGCCAACACAACTTCTGCCCTGCCCTTTACGGTGGCAAAGACATCCGGCGAGTGAGTAATAAAAATAATCGGCACCGCGAGGTTTGACAAAGCCTTATCCGTATCCGGCGTATCGGTATTATAATCGGCAACTCCTGCTACAAACACTTCTTTATCATGTAAATTCAGAGCCATATTGCGGTTATCCAAAACCGGAATCCCGGCATTTTCCAACGCTGCTTTTACCTCCTGCTTGCCGTAATATGAATCATGATTGCCGAGCACTGCCGCTTTAGGCGCCGCAATTTCCTTTAATTTGGCGGCAATTTCCGGTGGCGGCAGAGTTGAACTTTTACTGTGCCGATTGACATAGTCGCCGCCCAAGATAACTAAATCGGCATTTTGCTCGTTGATGGTTTCGATAATTTTTTGCAGCCGCATTTTTTCCCACGGATACGGAGCCACATGAAAATCGGTGGCAAACACAATTTTGATGCCGCTCAGTCGCGGATTATCCAAATCATAAGCGGTAACTTTGAGCGAATACGGCTCAATCACCAGAGCATCAATTGCCAAAATACAACCAATCAGGATTATATATTTGAGCCACTGCCACATTTTTAACTCCATTTATAAAAACACCTCATAGTCATAATGGTTCAATATTGCATTTTTGAAAAATAGCACATCGTCTTCACTGATTGGCCGGAAATGGTTGGCATCAACGCCGACATTTAAGCCGTTTTGACTAACCTTTCTTAAGCCGTGAATGTGTCCGAACAAGTTAAACATATCACGCTTGCATTCGCTCGGCTTATGGGTTAAATACACCGGTTCGCCATTTTTCAAAGTCAGCGTATCATGCGGCAAAACCGAAGCAAAGCATTTTTTTAGTTGTTGCTCCAAATTGGCGTTTTCTTTCAAGGCATCGGTTTCGTAATTGCCCAAAATAAAATGAATCTTGCCGTGCAAATACGGACGGACATTCAAGTCGCCGAAATCGCCCAAATGATATACTACGTCATCGGAAGCCACCTCATTATTCCAATTCAAAATCAGCGCGGCATCCATTTCTTTAACCGAAATGAACGGTCGGCGCGAGAGAATCATGGCGCGCTCACTGCCGAAATGCGTATCCGAAGTAAAGAAAATCCGCCCGCCGCTTTTTAATAACGAGCGGACTTTATTGAGTGTCTCGGCATAAGTGGAATAGACCGGCACATTTTCCGCCTCTAAACGCTTAACGATATAACTTTTGCCGAAAAAAGCATCATCAATCCCGACCACAACTTGCTTACGCGTATGGTTATAATGGGTTTTAGCCATCCATTCCGCCAATTCAAAGCGCGAAGTTTGCGCATAATCGCGACCGGCAACATCGGCAACTTTCGGCGGAATCCAAAACATAATAACATCGGCCGCGGCCAAAAATTTACTCTCCCAATCGACTTGCAAATCCAAATTGAAATTGACGACATTTTCGCGGCGCGGATTAGCAACATAAATATCCAAATCCGCCAAGTCTTTAATGGCTTGAGCCTGCCAATCGGGCGCACCCTTAATCGGCCCCGCCAAAAATACGATTTTTTTATCCGCATAATCCTTTTCCGGTGATATCGGCGTTATCAGTTCCATAACAAATCCTTTCAAATATTTCATTGATTATATGCATTGATTGGTTTAAATAAATTTAAGAAAATAGTGTTAAATACTCTGTTTTAAGAGGTAATAAAATGACAGATAAACGATACACCGCCATTGTGGCCACACTTTTTGATTCATCGGCCGATGCCACGCTTGACTACGCGGTAACTCGTTACAATATTCACAAAATGGTGCTTTTGCTGACCGTGATTGCTTTTATCGGGCAACTGGTTATCGGTGCGGCTTATACCGGCATTGAATGCACGTTCAAAGCTCTGCCGTATGTGGCGTTGCACGGTGTTTTGATTCTGCTCGGCTACATTTTCTTTTTGAAAGCGTTGAAATATACGCCGATCGCCTTAATCGGCTTGGTGCAGAGTAGCGAACTGTTTTTTACTACGATAATTGACAGCATTTTGGGCTATCTCTCGCTGTCGGTGCATTTTTTTGCATTGCTCTTTCTGTTTGTGTTTGCGATTGCGCTGTTTTACCTCAATTCCCTCAACGGCGAAACCGCCTCGTTTAAGAAAGTCAAGCCGATTGGGATTGTGCTGACCATCGGCACGATGTTGCTTTATGTGATTGCCACCTACATCATCAAAGTTGCGGCGGCGTACGGTGCCAACGAAATCACACTCAATGTCGGCTATTATGTGGTGGCGATACCGTATTTCGGTTGGCTTGCGCTCAAAGGCACCGACGACGATAAAAAGAACACCGCCAACCCGCACTGGTGGAACGGCTTTTATTTTCTGGCGATTGCCATCGGTGTTTTGGAAACGATTTTTTATGTGTTTGAAACGTTCAGCTTTATCAACGACACCCCGACCATCGTGATGGCGATTAAACAAATGGGCATTTTCGTGATGTTCTTCCTCTCGGTGCTGTTCAAAACCGATAAATTCACCAAGCCGAAACTTCTTGCCCTTATCCTCGGCTTTATCGCGATTACAGGGTTATATTTTAACTAAAAAAGTCATCCCTCGTTTTTGTTTGCAAAAACGTCAAGGGATCTTCCGATTAATTTATTGACATACATAAATTATTATAATACTTCGAATATATGAAGAATATGTATGTTTATGTTATGACCAATAGCAACAACACCACATTATATGTTGGGGTGACAAATGATTTAGTGCGCCGCGTTTGGGAACATAAAAATGATATCCATAAAGGGTTTACTTGCGAATATAATCTGCATAAATTAGTTTATTTCGAGGTTTATGAAGATGAAATGACGGCGATTGAACGTGAAAAACACCTCAAAAAATACTATAAAAAAACAAAGAAAAAACTCATTGCCGAACAGAATCCGCAATGGAACGATTTATATGATACTATAGTCACGATTTAATTTGAAGATCGCTTGACGCATTTGCCTGACGGCAAAGCGAGCGATGACATTTATTTTATCCTCGGCTTTATCGCGATTACAGGGTTATATTTTAATTAATCAACTCTGTTAAATATTTTTTACCTTCACACTTGACATAAGGTACGTGAAGTGTTATTTCATCTACCGCAAAACGAATTATCATTAAATTATTAGACATATGAAGAAAGTAACAATTCAAGATTTCAGAATTGCGCTGCTGAAAGTAGCAAAAAGTGAGCAAATTAATGACACGTTGGCCAATTTGAATGATGCTGAGTTATTCAAAAGCAACATTGAGCAGGACTTGCATGTGTATTCGGGGAAGATTAGACACGTTATCGAGCAAATCAGCAAAGATAAACGGGTAACCTTGCCACACGAATTGCATATGGTTCTGCCGGACTGTATTGTCGGCACAATCTTGGACACCGTTAATATGTGTCTCCGAGAAGAAGAAATAATGGGCATCAACGTAAACCTCTGAGAGGCAGAACAAACTCACTTAACAATCACCCCTCGCAGTTTGACCGCTGTGAGGTGTTTTTGTTTTTAAAACAAAAAAATCGCTTGTTGATTATCAAAAATAAATATTACAGTGCCGCATACAAAAGATTACGTAAAAGTCTGATAACACAGCTCCCTCCCGAACTCAATCAGGAGGGAACTATGTTTAATCAGCAAAAATAATAAAGTGTGTCATTGCTAAAATATCGATACCGATGAATAAGAGCAATAATGCCCATGCAATCGCCCCGATAATGAACCATGTACTGACTGCGGCGCTGAAAAGTACGGCAACAACCAGAACCACGTAGCAAATTAAATAACACCAAAGCATACCGTGCAGTGTCAAATTGCACTTTGCCAGATCGATAACATCCCGGTGGTAGAGTTGTCTGCAAATCATAAAGAGAACAGCATCTTCCGCCGCAAACACCACAACAATATCCAAGATTCGACACCATGCGGCCGGATATGCGTTCCACAGCGACATGAAGCCGAATGCCAAAACTACGGTGGTTAACACCATTAGCGCAAATCTGCACAGATTTGACCGCTCGAAAATTGATCTTTTTTCCATATAACAATAATGATTTTTCGGATTTACTATAGCGTCAATAACGACAAGAGTCAAGCGTTGTTTCGTCTGTTTGTAAGGTTAACCTTTGGCAATATTCATCTGAATATTCCACAATTCGGCGAATTTTCCGTCGGATTTGAGCAGATTTTTCGGTGTATCGTCTTCAATAACGCGTCCTTTATCCAACACGATGATACGGTCCATATTTTTAAGAGTTGAAAGCCGGTGCGCCGCCGCAATCACGGTTTTATTTTTTATCAGCTCCGCCAACGCCTTTTGAATATAATGTTCCGCCTCGCTGTCCAGCGACGAAGTTGCCTCATCCAAAAGCAATATCGGCGAGTTTTTCAGGATTGCCCGCGCAATCGCCACCCGCTGACGCTGTCCGCCGGAGAGCTTAACCCCCTTTTCCCCTACTTTGGTTTGGTAGCCTTTTGCCAGTTCCCTGATAAAATCATCGGCATAGGCTTGTTTGGCAGCTTTTTCAACTTCGCTTTGCTTAGCATGCAGCCGACCATAGGATATATTTTGACTGATACTGCGATGGAACAGCGACGTATCCTGCGGAATAACGGAAATTGCCTCGTGCAGACTGGTCTGTTTTACTTTTGCCACATTCTGACCGTCAATCAAAATTTCACCGCCCTGAATATCATAAGCCCTTTGCAACAGGTTCAACAATGTGGTTTTGCCGCTGCCGGACGTTCCGACAATACCGACTTTTTCGCCGGCCTTGATTTTCAGCGATAAATTTTTGAACACCTTTTTGTTATCATAACCGAATCTGACATTCTTAAATTCGATGGCACCGCCGCTGACTTTCAGTATTTCGGCGTGCGGTGCGTCTTTAATTTCATGGGCAACCACAAACGGCGACATTGCTGCTTGTAACGAGCCCAAAACCGTATTCAGCGTGCTGATATTGCCCAATATGGCACCGAATATATCCATAATCACACCCATCAGCATCAACACCAAAGTCACATCGCCGACACCGATTTTTTGCCGATACCACAGATTAATCAGCAACAACAGTGCACAAATTTCAAACAAGCACACCATTGCCTGCTGAATACGCATATTGTTTTCAAACTTGTCCATAACCGCAAAACGAGCCTGTTTACACTTATTGAACACCTTTTTAACAAACGAGATTTCGTATTCTTCATTGCCGCCGGCCTTGATATTCAGCGCATTGCCGATACTGTCGGCCAAAACACCGTGAAAATCATCAAACAAATTATCGGTTTTTTCGTTTAATTCCCGCAACTTAAAGCTCGATTTATACGAAGCAACCGCCGATATTGAGCCGAAAATAACCACCAGCAACAAAAACCAAAGACTGACGCGGCCGATGAAGAAAAAGCAAATCAAAACATTGAAAATATTGCTGTACAGCCGTGAGATATAACTATGCGCATTAGCGGCCTTTTCGGCGCAACTGGTTACTTTTTGCGAAAGCTGTCCGGTTTTTTGCGACGCAAAATAATTTTCGGAATGTCCGGCCAGATATTCCACCGCAAATTGCTTGATTTTGGCATCCATAAAATTCTGAACGTTGTTAATTTCTACCAGCTCGCGAACCATTCTGAATATTGACTGCCCGACGTATGCAACAAAAATGGCCGCCAAAAACCACCATACTTTATGCCACGAAAATTCTTCGGGATTAATTTTGGTAAAATAATCAATCATTTGTGAAAAAAACACCGGAACATAAATTTTCATCAATTGCAGGCAAAATGCCAAGAACATGCCTAAAAACGCCCATTTGCGCGCGCCGTAAAGGGTATTCCAGATAAACAGCAGCGGGTTTTGCGGCATAATGCGCATATGCGGTATGTTTTTATACAGCTTCATAATCCGCCCCCTTATGTACTGATTGTTGCATTTTCCAAAGCTTGGCAAATTTTCCGTTTTTCTTTTTTGCCAGCTCGTTGAAGGTTCCGACTTCTGCCACTCTGCCCTGTTCCAAATAAATTATTCTATCCATTTTGCGCAAAGTGGAGAGCCGGTGGGCAATTGCAATAACCGTCTGCTTGCCGAGCAAATTATTGATGGCTTCGGCCACAATGCTTTCGGATTTACTGTCAAGCGATGAAGTAGCCTCATCCAAAATCAATATCGGGCTCTTACGCAGCACCGCTCGCGCAATTGC
>JBGUGE010000026.1:0-20679 GCA_045111335.1 Alphaproteobacteria bacterium
AAAAGCCGGAGCCGATTAAGGAAGAAAAGAAACCGGAGCCGGTTAAGGAAGTTAAAAAGCCGGAGCCGATTAAGGAAGTTAAAAAGCCGGAGCCGATTAAGGAAGAAAAGAAACCGGAGCCGGTTAAGGAAGAAAAGAAACCGGAACCGGTTAAGGAAGAAAAGAAACCGGAGCCGGTTAAGGAAGTTAAAAAGCCGGAGCCGATTAAGGAAGAAAAGAAACCGGAACCGGTTAAGGAAGAAAAGAAACCGGAACCGGTTAAGGAAGAAAAGAAACCGGAGCCGATTAAGGAAGAGAAGAAGCCGGAGCCGATTATATTTGATGAAAAAGATACGTTAAGTAATGATGTACCCGCACCTGCCGAGTTTTCAATCATTGCTCCGGAAATTGATGATGATATCGTGGATGATACACCTCTTGACGAGGTTACGGAAATTGATTTGGACGCTTTGTTTGCCGCAAACAGTAAGCCGAAAGAGAAAGCTAAACCGGCGGATGATTTAAGCGCCGCGTTCGGAATGGCGGAAAAGCCGAAAGAGAAAGCTAAGCCGGCGGATGATTTGGGCGCCGCGTTCGGAATGGCGGAAAAGCCGAAAGAGAAAGCCAAGCCGGCGGATGATTTGGGCGCCGCATTCGGAATGGCGGAAAAGCCGAAGTCTGAGTTAAACACCGAATATGACAGTGCCATGATGCGGATAAAAGAAGCCTTGAATTCGACCGATGCGGTATCGATTGACGATATGGATATCACGCCGGTGTCGCTTTCTTCCGGCAATAACGCAGCGGCCAACGGTCTGGATGATTTGGCGCAAGCCTTTATGGGTGCCGGTACGCCTGCAAAATCGGGTGCTTCTGAAGACGAAGATGACGAATGGGAATACGTTGACGAAGACGGCAACCCGATTACACCGGAAGACGGCGACGAATGGGAATATGTTGATGAAGACGGCAACCCGATTACACCGGAAGACGGCGACGAATGGGAATACGTTGACGAAGACGGCAACCCGATTACACCGGAAGACGGCGACGAATGGGAATACGTTGATGAAGACGGCAACCCGATTGCCTCATAAAAAAAACATAAGGAAGATTGCTCGAAAAAATATTTACAAACCCTATATTCTTGAGTAGAATGGAACATTAGAAAGGAAATAACATATGGCCGAGCTTAAAAATAATGCCGTTTCAAAAGAATCTTTGTGGTATGTCGACAACTATATCGTACTGATTGACTATTACGACCGCACGATTTCGCGAATTGCGGCTCGCTGTATTCGCATGGGTAATATTGCCATTGAAGAATATCCTCTTTATTCTTACATTTTAGATGTTTTAGAAGAGATTTGCGATACGGGGAATTATATTTTGGAGCATCAGGAGCTCTATCCGTATGTTGAAAAAAGAATCGCCGGCGGTATTGAGGCCTTGCGTAAAAACCTGTCGTTGTATCAACAGGAATTAACCAATAACCAAACGCCGGAAATGTTGCGAACCGACCCGAATGAGGCCAAAAAAATAAACGAGGTCATGAGCAACTTTGATAAAGCAACCGATCCGACCGTCGGCGCCGGCATGAATATCGATGATTTGATGAATAAATTGATGGCGGAAAATGCTATTACGACGGAAGATGATACGGCTGACACCAAAAAATGATAGGACATTAAATATGAAAAAAATGCTCGTTTCAGGATTATACAGTTTGATAGCTTTCATGTTGCTGGCAACTACCGGTTGTCTTACCAATCATGAGGCCGTACAACAGGCACAGGCTGAAGAAACTGCAAGGCAGGAGTATGAACACGCCATGCAAATGATGGCTGCCGAACCGCAACATAAAGAACCGCAAGATCCGTTTATGGTACGCACCACAGAGGGAGCTAACGCGCTTGATTTGGAAACCCCGCTGCGCTGCAATGTCAACTGGGAAACTCAACAGATGATTTTAACACTGCCGTATATCCGTTCGGCATTTAAATTGGAACGCAACGGCCAAAATGATGCCCTACCGCGGTTTGAAGTTACCGGTTTTTCGTTTGATATGATGCCGGCAGAACAGGCTTTGGTACGCTTAACCAAGGAAGCCGGTATCCGCGTTTCTTCCGCCGACGGTCCGTATACCAGTATCTCGGCGCAAGACCTGAAGGGAGAATTTTCCGAGGTAATCAAAATGATTGCCGAATCGGCCGACATTTATTATACCTATAACGCCAAAGACAAGATTTTAACCTTGAGCCGGCGCGTTAATATGACATTATACACACCGCATTCCCGCCCGATTATTTTGGGCTTAATGGATGTTATCCGCGGTGCCGGTATTACCAATATTACCACTAACTGGGCAGATTTCTCCATTACATTTGATGCCGACGTTGAAACCCAGAAAAAGATGATGGAGTTGATTAAGATTTTTGAAAACAGCCCTACTCTGATTGCTTATGACGTGAGCGTTTTCCGTTTGTATCCGAATGATCCGAATCGCGATATCGAGTGGAAAGAAATGCTCAATGCCTTTGATTTCGGCTCAATTACAACGGCACAAACCGGTGTTATCGGTCGCGTTTTAACTACCACCAACGATATTTCAATTGATAAGTTGCGTCAGTTTTTAGGCAATCAGGCTCGTATTGAGGCGGTTTCCGAAGGCAAGTTTGTGGTGCCGAATCTGTGGCTGGCACGTTTTGATATCGGTAAATGCAGCCAACCGGGAGCAGACCCTTACGGAATGTCGGTTTTGGCAAAGGCTTCGGTTGAGAAGAACAACGAAATATTTACCGACATAACGGTTGAGGTTACGGACGGACAAGTTACGAAATTCAATATCCGCAACAAACTCGGCGAAAATTTCCTGATAATAGGTATGCCTAACGAGTTGTTCGGCGTGAATTCGCCAAAATCGGAAACCATTATCTTTATGGTGCCGCGTTTGATTCGCACCTTAAAGACAAATGAAGCAATTAAAAATAAAATCAAATAAGGGGGTATTATGGAAGAAAATCAGAATGCACCTAAAGTTCGAAAATTAAGAAAGATCAAGAAGTTCAAACCGCAAGAGCAGCCGCTGTCGTTTGGGGCACCAACCAAAGTTAATGCCTCGCAGCCGAGTTCGTTTTTAGAAGATGCTTTTGCCGAGGCGTCCGACAACAATACCGTGTTGGATACCGACGGTGATGCGGAAAATATCCACTTCATTACCGAAGAAGAGCTGATGCCGCAAACCCAAGATTCCATATCAATGTTACTACGTAATCGTACGGTATTCATGTTGTTGATTATCGCCGGTTTAATCGGTGCGATTGCCGGATATATTTTGGCTCCGTCCTCCACTACTCAGGCAAGCAGAGGTCTTGACGGTGTTGTTGTAAACAAAGACTTGCCGGCGGGGCGCAGTCGTTGCGGTATTGCCGAGCCGCATCAAGGTTGTGTTCTATACATTATGAACCCGAAAAATCAGGAAGTTCAGGGCAAAGATTTTTATACCACGGCGGCAAAATGGACCAATCGTGAACGTTATCTGATTGAAACCAGTAATATGCATTACAGTTCAACTCGCATTAAGCCGGGTTATATTGCGCAGATTAACATTCCGCCGTTGACATATTAAAAAACAAAAAAACCGATGCTGAAACATCGGTTTTTTTTATGCAGATAATGCATAAATTATTATTCTTCTATGGCGTTGGCACCGGAAATAACATCAATCAACTCACCGGTGATTTCTTCTTGTCGCTGTTGCTGGAATTCCAAATTCATTACCTCAAGGTTTTCATCAATATTTTTTTCGGCATTTTGCATATTGGTCATTCTGATATAATGTTCTGCCGCCAGCGAGGCATTAATCTGCTTAGAAAGCGCAATCATTAAAATCTCACCGACCAGCGCCGCAAACATTTTATCCTTATCCACCGGCAACATCGGCAGATTATTGGTCTCCCACCGCTTTTTCTTCAGCTTGAGTAAATTTTCGTAATCGGCCGGCAGAATTTTCTTCATTTCAATTGCCACATTGTTGGAATTGCGTCGATGGAAGCAGGTATAAATATCGGTAATACGTTGGCGGCGCATAGCCTGCTCCAAGCGCATAATCAGGGTTTCGGCTAAAGAAATTACCGCCTTAACCGAATTAGAGGTAGCATATCCGGCCAAAACGTTAAAATCAGCCTGCTCTGCCAAAGCCGAAAGCCGTTTGCCGATAATGATAAAGCGAGCATCGGCAATCGCAATTTTTTGTGCTTTCAAAAACGCCCGTACCTCATCAATCAAATCACGGTTAAAGCGCCCGACCATTCCGTTATCCGAACCGATAACAATAAATAAATAGCGCGGATATGCCGATTGTTGAGCGATAGAGAGCGGAATTCCGTCGTGCAACGCCAACACATGAATTGCGTCACGCAAATTACGCTGATACTTTTCCAACACCGCGTTGGCCTCGTCATATTGCAAAATACTGACCGACGACAAAGTTTTCATATTGCCGACAATTTCGCGCAAATCCTGTGTGGTTTTTATTTTTCGCTGCAATGCTTCAATCGGCATTTTGTTTATTCCTCACCCTCTAAAACCAACGCAAATGTCTGTGTCATTTTTTCTAAATCGGCATCGGATATTTTCTGCCCGCGCTCCACGGCATGAGCAATATTTTTAAACCGGCTGTGGAACACACGTAAAATCACTTCCTGAGCATGCATATTTTGCTCAACATCCAGACCATCCAATAATCCGGCATTGGTGGCGGCAAATATGGCAATTTGCTCGGCGGCAGTCAGCAAGACAAAGCGGCGTTGTTGCAAAACCGTACGCACCGCTTGTCCGCGAGCAATTCTTTGCTGAGTTTCTTTATCAAGCTGCGTGCCGAACTTAGTAAACGACTCCAATTCTTCAAATTGTGCATAAAACAACTTCAACGGCCCCACTACTGATTTATATGCCGGAAGCTGGGCATCGCCGCCCACACGCGACACCGATTTACCCGTATCCATCGCCGGCATCAAACCCTTTTGAAACATCTGCGCCGAAAGATATATCTGCCCGTCGGTAATAGAAATAATATTGGTCGGAATATAGGCCGAAATATTGCCGGCTTCGGTTGAAACAATCGGTAACGCGGTCAAAGAACCGCCGCCCGCTTCCGGTCGTAAATGCGTGGCCCGCTCCAACAAGCGTGAGTGAATATAGAAAATATCGCCCGGAAACGCCTCACGCCCCGGCGGACGCCGCAATAACAACGACATTTGCCGATAGGCGCGGGCATGGTTGGTTAAATCATCATACACTACCAAAACATCATAACCGCGCTGCATAAAATATTCGCCGATGGTCGTGGCGGCATAAGGGGCAATAAACTGCATACCGGCCTCATCGTCCGCCGAGGCCGATACCACAATGGTTTTATCCGCCACATCATATTTTTGCAAATCGGCAATTACCGATGCCACCGCCGCGTTACGCTGCCCGATGGCGCAGTAAATACTGATAACACCGCTGTTTTTTTGATTAATAATCGTATCAAGCGCAATAGCAGTTTTTCCGGTTTGCCGGTCGCCCAAAATCAACTCCCGCTGACCACAGCCAATCGGCGTAAACGCATCAACCGCCTTAATTCCGGTTTGCAGCGGCTTATCCACCGGAGCACGATCCATAATCGGCACCGCTTCAACCTCAATCGGACGCCGTTCTTCATAAGCATACGGTCCTTTACCGTCCAACGGTTCACCCAGCGGATTAATTACCCGCCCGAGCAAATTCTCGGTTACCGGCACATCAGAAACGCGACCGGTACGCACCACTCTGTCACCGGCCTTAATCTTTTGCGGATTATCCAAAAACACCACCCCGACCGATTGCCGATTGAGCGTTTGCACCATTCCCTGCACATTGTGCGGAAACTGCAACAGCTCGTCCATCTGCGCGTTTTCCAATCCGCTGACAATCGCCGTACCCGATGAAATTGACTGCACCACGCTGATTTCTTCTTTTTTAAGCGTTACGTCGGTTTTTTCGATACTTTGTTCGATGGCTTGCAATGTTTTTTTTGTTTCAATCATTTTTACCTCTGTTTAAGAACTGCGTTGCTTCCTGTTGCAAGTTGCGACCGAATTCCTGCAAATATTCTTCCAAATTCCACGAAATAAGCTGTTCTCCCGCGATCAAGCACACCCCGCCGATGAGCTCCGGCTCAACCGTAAATACAAATTTGACTGCCGCGGGAAGCTGCCATGCCTGGCTCAAATATTCTTCAAGTTTTGCCTTGTTATTTTTGCTTAATGCCGCGGCCGAACGAATTTCTATTTGTTTTTTATCATGAAAAGCCTTGGCATAATTTTGCTGTTGCTCGGCCGGCAGAGCTTTTAATTTTTCAAGCAACCGCTCCACGGCCAAATCATTAATATCGGCCGCGGCAATTTGGCGTAACGCTTTTTGCGCAAAGTGGTTAAATTGCAAAGTTACCGCTTTTTGCATGCTATTCTCGAAACTGTCCTGTTCCGCTTTCATTCGGCGACGCCATTGTTGTTGCTGCTCGGTATATTCCTCGCGAGCTCTCTCTTTTAAGTCGGCGGCGAGTTTATCGGCTTCCTGATGTGCCTGTTGCAAAATATCCTGTTTTTGCAGCTCCAATTTTTGCATTTGTTTTTCGCATGCTTTGATGGTTTTTTGAGCATTTTTGCGAGCTTCTTCCGCCGTTCGCAGCTCATCGGCCACGGCTTTTTGCCGTGCTTCAACCGCCTTTAAAACCGGTAAATATAAAAATTTCCGCAGCAAAAACAGCAATATCAATAAATTGATAATCTGCGCCACAAGTGTAAACAGGTCAATTTCCATCGGTCCTCACGTCTTTATTGATTAATGGCATAATTCCAGAAAGGATTGGCATACAGCGTTAAAAATGCAATTAACAAAGCATACAACGCCGTCGTTTCCACCATAGCCAACGTTACAAACATGGTAGAACGAATCCGTCCGGCCTCATCCGGTTGTTGTGCCATCGCGGTCAGAGCCGCCGCTGCCGCCTGCCCTTCGCCGAGTGCCGAGCCGATACTGCCGATACCCATGCACAAACATGCTCCGAGAACCGAAACTGCACCGATAATTGTATATGAATCCATTGTTTTCTCCTTTTTTTAAGTTGATGGTTGAGTATCTTCCCTGACGCTTGAAGTATATACAAGCGCCAACAAAGCAAAAATATATGCCTGAATAGAACCGGTCAATAAACCGAGCGTCTGCATGGTCAGCGGCGCAATAAACGGTATAAACGCACTTAAAATACCGGCAAACATTACTCCGCTAAGCATATTACCAAATAAACGCAGCCCCATTGCAAACACCGAAAATACTTCGCTGAAAATATTCATCGGCAACAACAGCGGCACCGGTTCGATAAACTTTCGCAAATATCCCTTAACTCCCGCGTTTTGAATTGAAAAGTACGGTATAGCTAAAAATACCGTCAACGCCAACGCCATGGTAGTACTGAGCGAGGCGGTCGGCGGCCGAAACCACGGAATAAGCGTCAATAAATTGGCGGTGATAATAAAGCAAAACAAACCCAACGCCATGGCAAAATATTTTTGGCTGCTTGAACCGCTCGTTTCCTTAGCTTCTTGTTGCAGCCAGATAACCAATGTTTCCAAAACTATCTGCAACTTTGAAACATTTTTGCCGGTACTGATGTTGCGGGTTACCCACCACGAGAGTAACGTAATCAGCGCCATCACAATCCACGAATTAAAGATCGTCACATTGATTCCGAAATTGCCACAGGAAAATAACATAATCGAATCGAAATTTTCTAATCCGATTGCTTTATCTTGCCACGGCAAATCAAGCCAATGTGAAAAATCCGCCCGACAGTTCATTCTTTTGCTTCCCGCTCCTTATTATCTTCGGTGACATACCGCCTTTTTTCAAACCAAATAATTGCCAATTTGGTCAAGAAAAACGCCAAGATATACAGCAAAATTACTGCAATATTACGATGTCCGATTAAAACCAAAACCCCGAAAAACAAAGCAATTCGACACAACGCAACCAAAGCATAAATCTTAAACTTATGGCTTAACTCACCGGCGCGATTAATACTCCAGCGCAGGCTGTAAAAATAAATCAGTCCGACTATAAAGCCGCTGATAAAAGCCACGACCAAACGCCACTCCTCAGCCTGTTGCCACATCAGTTCAAAATATCCGCTATTCATTTTTTTCTCCTTTTTTCAGCGCGTCCCTTTTGGCATCTAATTCGGCAATTTTCCGATTTTCCATAGTAACCCACATATAGGCGTTAAATCCGCCCCACACAAATCCGACAAACAACAATGACAAACGCCATGAAAAGCGTTGCGGCAAAGCTTCATCCAAATATCCGCCGAGCCAGATACCGAGCAGAATCGGAATAACAATCACCCCGCCGAGAGATGCTATCATCCCAAAGTTGGTATGCCAATGTCTTTCCGACCGACGCTTCATCAGTTCTGCCTTATAAACCAGTTCGTCACGCACTTTGGCGTTTTGCGATTGTTCAAATTCCACCATTGAAGTCCCCTTTACTCAACTGCCCGAATCCGCGCATAATACCGAGTTCCAAACGCGCCATAGCACTATTAAGCTCTTTGCGCTGTTGGTCGGCTTGCTTAAAATCGCGTTCAATGATTTCAGCTAACTCGTCAAGAGTATCACCCGCCACGGCATTCTGCACGGTAATGGTTACCGTGTCGCTCTTTTTAACCACAATACCGCGATGACAAGCGATATATTTTTGCTGATTGTCTTCGGTAGTATAAGTGACGATATTTTCACTCATGGCGGCTGCAAAATCAACATGCTTCGGCAACAACGTATAGTAGCCGTTTAAGGTTTCGACGGTAATTTTTTTGATTTTGCTTTTCAAAACTTCGCCTAAAGGGGTGAATACCATCAACTTCATCAGGCGCTCTCTTTCAACGATTGCTCGTACGCCGCTTTTTTATGTTTGGTCTTTTTAATCACCTCATCAATATCGCCGACCATAAAGAAATCATTTTCGGAAAGATAATTAAATTCACCGGAAAGAATTCTCTCACAACCTTCGATGGTTTTTTCCAAATCAACCGAACGCCCTTCCATACCGGTAAATTGAAAAGTAGTGTAGAACGGCTGAGTTAAAAAACGTTCCAATTTGCGCGCAGTCAACACCGTTTGCTGATCATGCTCCGGCAGTTCATCAAAGCCGAGCATAGCGATAATATCTTTAAGTTCTTCGTATTCGGCCAAACATTTGCGCACCGCTACCGCTACCCGATAATGGCGCTCGCCGACAATTTGCGGCACCAACATATTAGAGGCTGACGACAGCGGATCGACTGCCGGATATAAGCCTTGCGCCGCCCGCGCACGAGATAACACAATGCTGGAAGAAAGGTGTGCAAACGTATGCACCGCCGACGGATCGGTAAAATCATCGGCCGGCACATAAACGGCCTGAATTGAAGTAATTGCCGCGCTTTCGGTAGAAGAAATCCGCTCCTCCAAATCGGCAATATCGGTACCGAGCGACGGTTGATAACCCACGCGTGACGGAATTTGCCCGAGCAAAACCGAAACTTCCGAACCGGCCTGCACAAAGCGGAAAATATTATCCACCAACAACAAAACATCTTTCTTTTCTTTGTCGCGAAAATATTCGGCCATAGTCAAACCGGTGAGCGGCACCCGAAAACGGATCCCCGGCGCTTCATTCATCTGTCCGAACACCATCACGGTTTTATCCAACACACCGGCTTCCTGCATTTCACGATACAGTTGCTCTCCTTCGCGTGAACGCTCGCCGACGCCGCAAAAAATACTGGCTCCCTCATAACGTCCGACCATGTTGTTAATCAGCTCGGTAATCAAAACTGTTTTACCGACACCGGCACCGCCGAACAGTCCGGCCTTACCGCCGCGTTCCATCGGAGCCAACAAATCGATTGCTTTAATACCGGAGATAAAAATTTCGGACGATGCTTTGCGCTGATTGAGCGGCAAGGCTGCACCGTGTATAGATTGTTTGTGCTTGACTTGCAATGGTCCGCCATGGTCAATCGGCTGACCGAAAATATTAAACATACGCCCTAAAACCGCATCGCCGACCGGCACCTCAATCGGATGACCGCAATCCTCCACTTCCATGTGGCGTGATAAACCCTGCGTCGGCCCCATAACCAACGCGCGCACGTTTTGCGGATTGATATATCCCTGAACTTCAGCCACTAAATCGCCGATTTTCAATTCATTATTCAACGCCGGCAACTTTTCCGGAAACGTAACTTCAATAACGCCGCCGTTAATAGCCGCAATATAACCGATATTCTTTTTTTCTGCCATTGTTTTACCGCTTTATCTGAAATAATCCTTTTAAGATATAATCTTAACCTTACCGAAAAGAATATATTAATTCGGTTAACTTAATCTTAAAAACAAAGCGATTTTCGGTGTTTTTATGCCGCGCGCAACAATGCCGCCACAATCGGCCGATCCGCCGGTGCAAAGTCGTATTGTTGCAATTCGGCAAAAGTCACCCACCTGTATTGTTCGTGATCAATGACAGCCGGAATATTGCGACTGACACAGGTTGCCCAATAAGCATGTAAAACAACGGTACCGAAATCATAATCATAGGAAGAATCGATAAAATGTTCGCCAACCTTGATATCAAGCTGCATTTCTTCCATCAACTCACGTCTGAGACATTCTTCCAAAGTTTCGCCAATCTCCAATTTGCCGCCCGGAAATTCCCATTTATATTCCTGACTTTTACCATGTTTGCGCTGCGCAATCAGAATTTTTCCGTCACATATAATTAACCCGGCGGTAACATCAAGCGGTTTAGCTGTTTTTGCGGCCGTATTCATTTAATTCCTCCGTTTACTTATACTTGATAGCATATTGTTATTTGGCTCGCAATGCTTATATCTCTGCTGTTCACAATTTCAAAGGAGAAGAAAATGAAAAAGTTTTTAGCGATTTTAACGGTAGCATTGCTCGGCATTTCGGGCGCTGATTGTATGGCCGGTGAGCATAGCCACGGTTATAAAAATTCGGACGAGTATAAAAAGATGGACAGTAACATGCGCGCTGATTTACAAAGCTGCCTGAGTAATACACAAATGAGTACCCACGATTGCATCAAACAAACCAAGGGAAAGTATAAAGAACAGAAAAAAATGATTAAAAAAGAATATAAGCAAAAGATAAATATGTAATGATAAGGTATTGAATATAAATAAAAATCCATCAGTATTACACTGACGGATTTTTATTTATGCAAACTTTGCGGCGAGTTTTAAATTTCTCTTTCCTTCACCGGTTGCAATTTCAACTTTGATTTTTGAATCGGGTGTTTATCATGATTTAAACGCACCATACCAAAAATATAATCTTCCCTATTTTTTATTTCCAAGGTATCTTTACTGCCATCTTCATTATTAATAATTTCCATACCTTTATCAGAACTTGAACTCGGTATCGGCTCACCAGAAGAACCGCTTATTAATCTGGCTACATACTCAAAATGTCCTTTATATTCATAGCCTAAAGCGTCCGTCATTTCCTTGCCGTAAGTTGCCAGCAAATGAGTATAGGTTTTTACCAACTGATTTGCCAACCGTTCCGCTTCGGAATTACCGCGCTGACGAGATTTATCCGGTGTCGGATTACTTAATTTTCTGGCAATGCTTTCCCATTCGGCATGTCCGCTTTTTTCTTTTGATTTAAGAATATCCGCGGCATTTATACCTTCTTTATTCTCAAGGTACGGCTTAAAGTTTGGCTCATTTACCAAGTATTTGGCTGTTTGAAATGCTTTGCCAAAGGATGCACAATTTTGCAATACGTTAATTAACGCTGTATTACCTGTTTCAGCATCTTGAGCATTAATATAAGCACCGTTTTCTAAAGCCTGCCGAACACCAAGAGTATCGCCTTTTGAAGCCGCTTGTAATAAGTCATTATCTGCCTTTTGCCACATTGCATAAAGTTTTTCCTTCGCTTGTTCATATTGTGTCAATTGAAAGGCATATTTTTCCTTAATCTGTTTCACGGCAGCACTGTCTGTTTTCTTTATGGCGTAATCGTCAAAATTAACCACCATCCCTACTCTAGCGCGCACTACATCTTCACTATGATAATTAATAGAAACACTGTCAGCAGTCGGATGTAATTCTTTTGTCATCCTCAAAGCCGATTCTTCATCAGTATTATCATAATTGGGATTGCAACTTGTTGCTCCTATTCCTAAACCGGCTAATCCTATCATACCTTTAACAATAGCTTTTTTTACCATGTTTAAAACTCCTTATTCAGATTATGCCATTATCTTATCATTTAAAATAGACAAAAGTCAAGTATTTTTTATATTTTTGATTTAGCGGGTGAATCGTCATTCCGAGGAGCGTAGCGACGTGGGAATCTCATTAGACGCCGTGTACAGCAAGAGGTACACTCTGTAAAATGCGAAGAATTAGGTTAATACGTAGCAAGCGGGTTGGTGCGGTGTACAAATAATACAGCAACGGTTGCGGAGAATGAGGCAAATACGCAGTTACCATTTGCGTGCGGTGTACAATAAAAGGTACATAAACGCAAAGGGTAACAAGTAGATGACCATTATACGAAACCCCTACCATGAGTAGGTGGTGCGACGGATATACTTACTTAACCTCTTATAAGGGCAAAGTAATGAGTACCCTCAAGCCTCCCATATCGCTGTCGGAAAGTTCGATTGAACCGCCGTGGGATACGATAACATCTTTGGCAATGGAAAGACCGAGACCGACACCGCCGGTATCTTTGTTGCGAGAACCGTCAACCCGATAAAAGGCCTTAAACACATCATCACGTTTATCTGCCGGAATACCCGGACCGTCGTCATCGACACTGAGCAGAACATTTTTGTTGCCGCTCTCAAGCTTAACCGCAATGGTTTCGCCATAATGGAAAGCATTTTCGATGATATTGGTGATAGCACGGCGCAGAGCCTGTTCGCGACCTTGAACGGCACTGACATCATAGTTGGTGGCAAAACGCACCATAGCGTTGGAGTTTTTGCGGTATTTATTGATTATGCCGGAAATCATCTCGTTCAAATCAACAAATGTTGGCTTTTCGCCACCCTCGCCGCTTACAAACGCCAAATAGCCGTCGAGCATTTTTTCCATCTCGTTAATATCTTGCACAAACTCCTGATTTTCCTTGCTGTCCGGTAGCATTGCCATTTGCAGTTTCATTCTTGTCAACGGAGTACGTAAATCATGCGAAACGCCGGCCAGCATTTGCGTTCTTTCCGAAATTTGGCGCATAATGCGCTCCTTCATTTTAGTGAAGGCCAATCCGGCACGGCGAACTTCAATCGAACCGTACGGCTTGAATTTGGTGTTAATACCTTTACCGAAATCTTCCGCCGCTTCCGCTAATTGCGAAATCGAACGAGCCTGTACTCTGAGAAACAGTGCGGCCACGGCAAATAACAGCAATGCACTGCCTATCATCCACAGCACAAACCCGAAAATCGACGAGCTGAAAATGTTTTTGGCCGCCGTATTAAAAACATATAAACCCTGGTCCGTATCCACCAACACATCCAAATTAGAATGGTGTTGCGTTAAAAATATTTCGGTGTTGGCAAGCGGAAATTGCTTTTTCAAGGCATCTTCCAAATATTTGGTGGCAAAATGGTTTTTCTTTTTATTTTCACGCCAAACGGAGTGCTTATTGTCGTTATCATAAAAAGTTACTTCCAAGTTATATAAAGTCGATGCCAACTGTTTAACTCTGTCAAAATCGACATCTTCATTTTTAAGTTGGATTACAAATGCCATATTCTCCGTCAGGTTTTCCGAAAGGCGCCGTCCGACGCGCTTCCAGTTACCGTCCAAAAATGCGTAAATCGATACAACCTGAACCACAATCAGCGGAATAAAAATCAGCAACATAGTTCTGAAAAACATGGTTTTCGGCATAAACTTGCGTTTTAATATCGTTAAAAAGCTGTCTATTTTTTTGGGAAATCTAATATGCATTTTGCACTCCTATTCTGTTAATAACATATAACCTTTACCGCGCACGGTTTGCAAATAGCGCGGGTTTTTGGAATCGGTTTCGATTTTTTTACGCAACCGCGTAATCTGTACATCAATCGAGCGCGGGTTCTGACCGGCTCCGAGCATTTCGGCCAATTTTTCGCGCGTAAAGATCTGCCCACTTTTCTGCCCCAATATGCTCAAAATTGTCTGTTCCACCGGAGTGATGTGAATCACGCCTTCATTTTTGCGGCTGAATTCCTTTTTGCTTAAATCATACGAACAATCACCCATATGCAAAACCGAGGTGGTTTCCGCCTTAATTGCCGGCACGCGGCGCAATATATTGTTGATTCTGAGCACCAATTCTTTCGGCTCAAACGGCTTCGGCAAATAGTCGTCGGCACCGGCTTCCAGCCCGCTGATGCGGTCTTCGGTATTGCCCATAGCGGTCAGCACAATCGCCGGTATATCACTGTCATGGCGCAGTTTTTGCAAAAACTCAAGTCCGGTTTCATTAGGCATCATCACATCCACAATCAGCAAGTCAAATTGATATTGCTGCAAAAACATCCGTGCATTTTCAGCATCGCGCGCACCGGTAACCACAAAGCCGTTTTCTTGCAAATAGCGCTGCAATAAATTGCGCAATCGCAAATCATCATCAATCACCAAAATATGCGCGCACTCTTTTTGCATGGCGGTTGCCCGTTACTTTTTGGTTGCCGCCTTCTGAGAAGTTTTGCGCGGTTGTTTTTTTGCCGCCACTTTTTTTGCCGCCACTTTTTTTGCGGTTGCTTTTTTTGCGGTTGCTTTTTTAGCAGGTGTTTTCTTGGCAGCTGCCGGCTTTTTGGTTGCGATTGCTTTCGGTGCCGTTGCTGCTACGGCTTTAACCGCCGGCTCGGCCGATTTTTTATTTCTTTTGGTTTCTTCCGCCTTAACATACTCCAGACTTTTTTGATAATACTGATAACCGGTAATAAAAGTCAGCGTGGCGGCAACCCATAGCAAACATTCGCCCAAATATCCCCAAAACAGTGACAATTCACAAAACAGCATCATGGCAAGTGCGGTCATCTGAAAACCGGTTTTCCACTTAGCCAATTTGGTAACCGGTAAACCGACATTCACTTCACGCAAAAATTCACGCAAGCCGGAAACAAGAATCTCGCGGCACAGAATCACAAACGCGGCAATAATCGTACCGCTCCACAAATAGTAGTTATAGACTTCTCCGTTTTTAATATACGTTTTGGTCATAATAACTACCAATGCCGTAGCCACCAACAATTTATCCGCTATCGGATCCAACAAACGGCCGAACGCCGAAGTTTCGTTGCGAGCACGAGCCAAATAGCCGTCCAAATAGTCGGTAATCGATGCCGCCACAAATAAAGCACCGGACAACATTGCCCAATAAAAAGAATCAATATATATTGAGATAAAAATCAGCGGAATAACGGCAATCCGCGACAAAGTCAAAAGATTCGGCAAATTATACACGAGAGTACCCCCATTAAAATACAGTAATTAACGTTAATACACTTAACTATAAACGTTTTTTTTAATTATGGAAGTATTTATAAATTTTTTCCGCCGTTTTTTTACTGATTCCGTCGACTTTCATCAGCGCCGCAACATCGGCTTCCCTTATTTGTTCAACCGAGCCGAAGAAATTGAGCAAATCGCGCTTGCGTTTGGAGCCGATACCCTCGATTTCATCAATTGCCGATTTGAACATCGATTTGGCACGTTTTTTGCGGTGCGTCCCGATGGCAAAACGGTGAGCCTCATCACGAATATTTTGCATATAAAATGCCAATGGTGATTGGAACGGCAACTCAAAACTCTCGCGTCCCGAAATATGATAAAATTCTTTACCGGCGTTGCGCTCCGGTCCTTTAGAAATAGCAATAATCGTAATGCCCTCGAGGTCATATTCTTTTAAGACCTCATGCACCGCGTGCAATTGCCCCAACCCGCCGTCAAGCAAAATAACATCCGGCCGATTATCGGGGCTCATCCGCTCAAAACGCCGCATCAAAACCTCTTTCATCATGGCAAAATCATCATGGGTATTTTCGGTATATTTGATGTTGAACGTGCGATACGATTTTTTATCAAACCCATCCGGTGTGGCAACAATCATTGCGCCCACCGCATAACTGCCCTGATTGTGCGAGTTATCATATACCTCAATCCGCTTGGGAATACACGGCAAAGCAAAAACCTTTTGCATTTCAAGCAAATTTGCCTCTACCGTAGCACTTTCCGCCAATTTGCGATCGATTGCCGCCGCGGCATTTTCGCGCGCACGGGTAATCAGCTTGGCTTTGTTGCCTTTTTGATAGCGGTTGATTTTGGTACCGATGGCCTCCTGTAAAAATTCCTTATTTTCCAAGTCGTGTGAAACCAAAATTTCTTTCGGCGGCAAGTGTTCGGCATAAAAAGTACTTAAAAAACCTTCCAAAATTTCTTCTTCGCTCATATATGTGGCTTGCTTCGGAAAATACGGAATATTGCCGCAATTCTGCCCTGAGCGGATAAAGAAAACCTGAATGCACACCATATTTTTATGCTTGACCACGGCCACCGCATCGGCCGACATTATATCGGCATATTCAACATTATGTCCGCCCTGAATACTGCTCAAAGTGCGAATACGATCGCGTAAAATCAGTGCCGTTTCAAAATCCTGAAGCTCGCTTGCTGCTTGCATTTGTTCCGACCATTTGGCCTTAAGCACGCTGTTTTTTCCTTCTAAAAACGCTATCACTTCATCTACTGCCCGATGATATTCTTCGCGGCTGATTTTGCCGACGCAAGGTGCACTGCAACGCTTTATTTGGTATAGCATACACGGCCGTTCGCGATTGTGAAACACGCTGTCGCGGCACGAACGCAGGCGAAATACTTTCTGCACGATATCCAGCATATTGTTAACCGCCGTGGCACTGGCAAACGGCCCGAAATATTTACACTTGTCACGCCGTGCTCCGCGACTTTTTCTTAAGGCCGGAAAATCCTCATCGGGGTTAATCATCAGATGCGGAAAAGTTTTATCATCTTTAAGCAAAATGTTATATTTCGGCTCTAACTTTTTGATTAAATCATTTTCCATCAATAGCGCTTTAGCTTCATTTTCAACAATGATAAACTCCATTTTTTCGACTTCCGCCACCATGCGCTTGATATGGTCGGGCAGCCGCTCGAAATGCGTATAAGCCGCGATGCGTTTTTTAATGCTTTTAGCCTTGCCGACATATAAAACTTTTCCATCGGCATCAAGCATACGATAAACTCCGGGATTAACCGGAGCGATTTTGACATAGTTTTTGATAACTTCTGTACCGTGCCGAATCCCTGCCATTTATGCCCCTATCAAAACCTGTGCCGCGGCTCGCGCCTCGTCGCTGATGACCTCGCCCGATAGCATTCGGGCAATTTCTTCTCTTTTTTCGGCGGCGGAAAGCAAGCGCACACTCGTAGTAGTCACACCGTTTGAGCTCGTTTTTTCTACCTTGAAATGATTGCGACCGAATGCTGCAACCTGGGGCGAATGAGTTACTACCATTACCTGCTTATCGGAGCCGAGTTTTGCTAATTTTTCACCCACGGCCTGAGCCGTTGCCCCGCCGATTCCGGTATCAACTTCATCAAAAATCATCGTTTCAACCGAACCGGATTGCCCCAAATTAACTTTGAGCGCCAACATAAAACGTGCCAATTCTCCGCCTGACGCGATTTTACTCAAACTGCCGAACGGGGTGCCGCTGTTGGTAGAAACCAAAAAACACACTTCATCGCCGCCGTTTTCATTCCAACGTGTTTCATCTTTGACGATTATTTGTGTTCTGAACTGTGCCTTTTCCATTTTCAGCGCCGGCAATTCCGCCATAACTCCGGCATCTAATTTTTGTGCTGCCGCCACTCGAAGCCGATGTATTTCCCGCGCTTTTTGCATATAGATTTCGTGCATTTGCCGTTCGGTTTGACGCAACATTTCCAAATCATCGTTGCCATGTTGCAGGTTGGTGATTTTATCCTCTATTTCACGCCATACAGTCGGCAATTCATCGACCGTGGTATGGTGCTTGCGTGCCAAATCTTTAAGCGCAAACAGGCGCCCTTCCAAGGCATCGATTTCATCCTGATTGAGGTTAATTTCGCGCATTGCGGTTTCTATCTCATTATCGGCCTCCTCGGTATTAACCAACGCCGTATCCAGCATTTCATAAATGCCGCCGAATTTTTCATCGGTAACGGCATTTACTCGCGCCACCGCCGCCTGCGCCTGCCGCAATGATTCACGCACCCCGAGCGACGGTTGATGTAAGGCATTATATGCCGCCTGCAGACCATCGGTGATTTTTTCGGCATTCATCATATAGCGCCGCTTTTGCTCCAACTCGGACAACTCATCGGGTTGAGGTTTAATCTGTTCAAATTCCTTAAGCCAATGCATTAAGTTTTCTTCTTCAGTTTGCAATTCATTCAGCGCCGCTTCCGCCTGTTTGCGCTTATCGGCCGCCGTTTTATAAGCGCCGTAAGCCTGACGTAAATCTTGCAACAAATCATCATACTTGCCGTATGCATCCAACACATTCAAATGGGTTTCCGGATTGAGCAGTCCCTGATTATCAAACTGCCCGTGAATTTCGACCAGGCAACTGCCGATCTCTTTAAGCAAACGCTGAGTAATCGGCTGGTCATTAAAAAATATCTTACTGCGTCCGTCTGCGGTAAAGGAGCGATGAATCATAATTTCACGGTTGTATTCCAAATCATGGTCTTCGCACAAACGCATGAGTGCCACGTTCGGTTGCAGACATTCAAAAGCGGCGTTCACACTCAACTTATCGCAACCGGTGCGAATCATCGAGGCTTCCGCACGTTGCCCCAACACCAAACCGAGCGAATCCAACAAAATAGACTTACCGGCACCGGTTTCACCGCTTAATACCGTAAAACCGGCCGATAAGTCCAAGTCTAATTTATCAATCAAAATGACATTTCTAATTGATAAAGATTTGAGCATTATTCCGAGCCTTCCGCGCTATCCATCAATGTTCCGCCGCTGAATAAACCGCTGAACCAGCTCTTTTTCTCGGCTGTCTCTTGTTCGACTTCCTTAGGTGCATCTTCTTTGATTACCTCAACTTCCTCGATTACTTCTGTAACCGGTTCTGCGTCTTCGTTAGCAGATGAACCGAACCATCCGCTGAACCAGCTCTTTTTCTCGGCTGTCTCTTGTTCGACTTCCTTAGGTGCATCTTCCTTGATTACCTCAACTTCCTCGATTACTTCTGTAACCGGTTCTGCGTCCTCGTTAGCAGATGAACCGAACCAACCGCCGAACCAACTGTTTTCTTCAGCAGCTTCTTCCAGCTCGGCCGCAGCGGCGGTTTCCTCTTTGGTCGTTTCTGCCTTTTCGGCATCTTCCTTAACGGCTTTTACGTCTTCGTCATCAGATGAACCGAACCAACCGCCGAACCAGCCTTTTTTCTTAGCCTTATCTTCTTCAATTTCGGTAGCGGTTTCTGCCTTTGTATCAATCAAATCAGTTTGCGGTGCCTGTTTACCCGTACCGATTTTTTCCATAATTTTTGATGCTTTAGCCGTCCATTTACCCTCCGGATAATTGTTTTTCAAGATGTTGTAGTAGCCGTTGGCATAGTTGTTGAGACCCAAAATGGCATAAATTTCAACTTCGCGATACAGCGCTTCTTCAATTTGAATGGTCGTCTGGTATTCTTCCAAAATCACATTAAAGCGATTAAGCGCCGACAAATAATTACCCTCATTCAGATAATAGCGACCGATAATCATTTCCTGGCCGGCCTTATAGTCTTCCGTTAAGTTCATTTTACCCGCGGCATCTTTGGCATACTTGCTGTCCGGGAACATTACAATCAAGCGGGCAAAGGTTTCGGCCGCCAATGCCGTATCCCCCTGATCTTTATCCGCCGACGAAATCTGATCATAATAACACATGCCCTTCAAATAAAGTGCGTACGGAACATCCTTATTACCCGGGTGATATTTGATGAAACGATCAACAGCCATAATTGCCTCATCATATTTTTCGTCCTTATAGTGGGCAAAAGCTCCCATCAACTTAGACTTTACCGCCCAACGTGAATAAGGGTGATCGGTTTCAACCTTTTCAAACATTTCCGCTGCTTTGGCATATTTGGTTGCGCCCAAATTTTCATAAGCCATATCATACAATTCTTCTGCCGACATCGAATCCATATCAATATCGGAGGCGCATCCGCCAAACATTAAAATTGCGAGCAATATTCCGTATATTTTTTTCATTTTAATCCTCAACTGTTTCATAATTTTCAGAATCCGCAAATAACTTTTTCAAAACTTCGTTATTATGATAGTGGCCGCTATGCCACGCTTCAACTTCGGCTTGCAACAAATAACCTGATGTATACATATCGCCGATGCAATCAAGTGTTTTGTGATTAACACATTCGTTTTTCACTCTGAACCCGCCCTCGTTTAAAATCGTTTCGCCGTCCAAAACCACGGCATTTTCCAAACTTCCGCCTTTAATCAGACCGATTGAGCGCAGATAGTCAACCTGATATTTTTCACAAAACGTGCGCGCCGGTGCAATTTTTGCGGCAAAC
>JBGUGE010000027.1:0-38977 GCA_045111335.1 Alphaproteobacteria bacterium
TTTTTGAATGTTTTAATTTATTAAATAATGGAGATTAAATTTGGCTCGTATAGCTGGTGTAAATATTCCAAGTGCCAAGAGAATTGAGGTCGCACTGACTTATATTTTCGGCATTGGACGCAAGTCTGCTCAAGACATTTGTTCGAAGTCGGGAATCGATCTTAACCGTCGTGTTAACGATTTGTCCGATGATGAAGTTATGAAGATTCGTGAAGTTATTGATAGCGATTATTTGGTAGAAGGTGAGCTTCGTCGTGAAGTCGGTACCAACATCAAGAGATTGATGGATTTGGGTTGCTATCGTGGTTTAAGACATCGTAAAGGTTTGCCGGTACGCGGTCAGAGCACCAAACAAAATGCTCGTACCCGTAAAGGTAAGCGTAAGACGATTGCAAACAAGAAGAAATAGCGAGGTAAGTGCAAATGGCTAAAGCAACAATTCAAAGAAAAAAGAAAGAAAAAAAGAATATTACTTCGGGTGTGGCACACATCGATTCTTCTTTTAACAACACAAGAGTAACCATTGCAGATGCTCAAGGAAATACTGTTTCTTGGTCTACTGCCGGTGCTCAGGGTTTTAAGGGTTCCAGAAAGTCGACACCGTATGCCGCTCAGGTAGCAGCCGAGGAAGCCGGTAAAAAGGCTCAGGAAAACGGTATGAAAACATTGGAAGTTGAAGTTAAAGGTCCGGGTTCGGGCAGAGAATCGGCAATCAGAGCATTGCAGGTTATCGGTTTTACCATTACTTCAATTCGCGATGTGACTCCTATTCCGCACAACGGTTGCCGTTTGAGAAAAAGACGCCGCGTCTGATTTTGTTTTTTGCGACACAGACCTGTTTTGGTCTGTGGCCGCGCTATAAATATATGCATATATAACTTCTAAAGAAAAGGATTAAACCCGTGATTCAAAAGAATTGGCAAGAATTGATTAAACCAACAAAGTTGGATGTGTCTCAAACAGAAGGCGCAAACAAAGCTAAAATTGTGGTTGAACCTTTAGAGAGAGGCTTCGGTTTGACGTTAGGCAATGCTCTGCGCAGAGTTTTGTTGTCTTCGTTGCAGGGCGGTGCCGTTTCGGCTATTAAAATAGACGGTGTTTTACATGAATTTTCGGTTATTCCGGGCGTTATGGAAGATGTTACCGACATTGTGTTGAACGTTAAAGAGTTGGCTGTTGCCGTTCATAGCGAATCGGCTAAAACGCTGACATTGAAGGCAGAAGGTCCGTGCACGGTTACGGCCGCTATGATTGAAACCGGACATGATGTGGAGATTATGAATCCGGATCATATCATTTGCACCCTTGATGCCGGTGCCAAAATCGACATGGAACTGACAGTTACCACCGGTAAGGGATATGTTCCGGCATCTACCAATATGACAGGTGATTCGCCGATTGGGTTAATTAATGTTGATGCGATTTATTCTCCGGTTAAGAAAGTTTCTTACAAGGTTGAAAATACTCGCGTTAATCAGGCGATGGACTATGATAAGCTGACTATGATTGTTGAAACAAACGGTGTTGTTTCTCCAGAAGATGCGGTGGCCTTGGCGGCTCGTATTTTGCAAGATCAACTTAAGCCGTTCATCAACTTTGATGAGCCGGAAAACGAAGTTGAAGACATCCGTGAAGAATTACCGTTCAACAAAAACTTGTTGCGCAAGGTTGATGAGCTTGAGCTTTCCGTTCGTTCTGCTAACTGCTTGAAGAACGATAATATCGTATACATCGGAGATTTAGTTCAAAAGACAGAAGCCGAAATGCTTCGTACTCCGAACTTTGGTCGTAAGTCTTTGAACGAAATCAAAGAAGTATTGGCTAAGATGGGTATTCATTTGGGTATGGATACACCGGGTTGGCCGCCGGAGAATATTGAGGATTTGATTAAGCGCACCTCCGATCAATTCTAAAAAGTTCGTATGATTGGCTACTACTTGAGGGATTTCTCCTCGTGTACTTCTTTTGTACACGTCGTTGAGATCCCTCTTCGTATTATCCTAATTTTACGAACTTTTTATGCGTATTCTTTATAATATTACACGTCGTCGAAAAAGCCTTTCCTTTTTATCTCATTATCTGTATTTTATCGTACATCGTGCCGGCCCGCTAACCGTGTATTCAGATTTTTTATATGCCCTTTAAGAGCGAGTAAATCCGTTAAGATATAAATAATTGACTTTAACGTCATTTTGCGGTAAAATCCATATAAACAAGGGGGGTTGTATGGATAATAATGCAAAAAAGCAAAAAATCGAACAGCTAAAAAAAGGTTTGAAAAAAGGCGGAAAGATTATCAAAAAAGTTTCAGGTAAAATTCTTAAAATAACCGAAAAATCCTTGGTAAAAACAGCAAAGCTCAGCCGAAAAGGTGCCAAAAAAGCATATGAAGAATATAAAAAACTGGATAAAGATGCCAAAAGGAATCTGCATAGCGGATTGTTGGTCGGCGGCGGAATTTTAGGGCTTGCCGGTACGTTTTATTTCAGCAATCATAAGCCGCTGTCCGATGATTTGAGTGAGCAAAAGCCGCTATCCGATAATATTATTCAACAAATACCTCAAGAAGAAAATAGCGCACGTACTGATTCGATTATGGCCGCCATAACCAAGCCTTATAAAATTACCGACAAGGAGAGTTTTCGTCAGCTTTATGAAGCATCTTTACCACTGATTCAGGCCTCAATGATTCCTACCGAAATATATAGAGAAAAAGGCTATAATGACGGAACCGATAAAGAAGGCAAAGACAACACGATTGCTATAGGTAATTATGAATTTCCTATTGATGGCAATCCGGATAATCCGGAATGGATTTCTACGAAGGAATATTTAGCCAAACATCCCGGTACCACGGTTTCTTTTGAGAAAGCGTTACGATTGGTGGATGCGTTTTTCCGCGTCAGGAAAGAGAACGGAATAGTGGGGCAGAGATATGAAATGCTATATCAACATCTTAAAGGTTTGGTGCTGAATCCGCATCAGTTTACGGCTTGTGCTACATGCACTTATAACGGTCCGTCGCGAGGATACAGATTTTGTGATTCAATCCGCATTTATCAAAATAATCCGGTAAAATGTGCATATATTCTGACAACCCTTACACCAAAGAAAAAGGGGTGTAAAGACGGTATTTTTGTACGCCATACTGCCGAAGCCTGTATGTTTATGTATCCGGAATTTGCAGCCTCGGTATATTCGTTTGTTCAAAAAAGCGGTATAAACAGCAAGGGTATTTTCTATACCCAAACGTCGGTAAATCAGACAACACCGGAGCAATGCGAGAAGGTAAGAGATGATTTGGAGCGTGGAAGTACGATTTTATTGGAAAAACACAAAAATCGCATAATTAAATATATTTGTAAGAACGGTCAAACTATTGTCGATTTGGCAGAAACGATAAAGGACGAAAAAGTAAAGTCTGATTTTTTGCGTTATTACAGCGGCAATACGATGGTTTCTTTTGAAAATGCGCGGGCGGAAATTACTTATAAAGACGCCTTAAAAGAATATGAGGCCGGTAATTATGAAAAAGCTTTAGCCGGCTTCCAACAGTTGCGTGCTAACGGTTATGATGGTGCCGATTTGCGCTGTGATATTGCTTTGACACATTATCACCTCGGTCATTATCAAGAATGTATTGATGAATGTCGTGCGGTTTTGGAAACGGGTGAAAAATATCTTTATCCGCGAGCAAACTATAACGCCGGCAAGGCTTATGAGGCTATGGGTAATTATGAGCGCGCCAATATAAATTATAAGCTTTCGCTTGATCGGGCCAAAAAGCTGGAATTGAATGATACGTTGCAGAATGTATATAAAAATGCGGTGCGTCGTACCGACAGTATTATCAACAGCATGAATCCGCAGCCGAAGATTTTGCAGCAAACAAAGCAAAATAAAGTCAAGCCGCAGAATAATAAAAAACAGGCAACAAGCTCCAAAGCCAATCAAAAACCGTCGACTAAAGCTAAGGGTAACAGCAAGGCGGCGGCATCGAAAGCAAAGTCATCAAGACGCGGGCGATAGTTTTTTGCCCGACAGCGGATGGCCTGTAATTTGGTTCACGGGCGCGATATGCGTGACGACTATCAGCGCTGAAAATTTATAGACAATCCGGGTAATTGCACGCCATCGAAGGAATAAAAATCAGATGGTATGTCGTTGCTAATGAGGCGACAATAATCGTCAACACGGTTGCATACAACAATACTTTCATTTTGCAGTGTTTGCGAATATAATCATGTTTGCGAATATAATCATATAACCGAATAATTCCGAATATCAGCCAAATAAGCACCAAACACCCTAAGAGCGAAGCAGATACATAACGAATTATGTTTAGAGGTTCGTATAGATATACAAGTAAGGGTGAGGATGTAGAGTGGTTCGTGCCTATGATGCGCAAAGAAGTTACGTGACAGCTGCCGCCTCTACCAATACATGCATAAGCAACAGAGGTAAATAGAAATTGGCAGAGCAAAATGGCAATAAAAGATTTTAATTTGTGCATAAATTTTCTCCTTATTAACGGGTTACGATATGTTGCGGAAACGGAGGTAAGTTTTTAAGTTTTTCACGAAAGAAAAACGGATAGGCTTCGTATTCACTCAGTTTATCAATCGGCAACCATACCATTTGCTCATCAACGGTGTGATTATAGGCCTTGCTGTGACTGTCAAGCTGTCGAGTGCCGCGCGATTTCATCAAAAAATAAAACGTAACTTCGTGGCAGAAAATATCTTTCAGCATACCGTCATCGCGTTTGAAAAAGTTTTCCTGAACAAAGGCTAAACGATCGATTTGATAATCGACTCCGGTTTCTTCTTTAACCTCGCGAACAACCGCTTGTTCCGCAGTTTCTCCGAGCTCAACGCCGCCGCCGACGGTATAATAATAACTTTCCGCATCATTGGTGGCAAAAAGTACATAGCCGTCTTCAATGATTATTGCCGCGGCGCGTAACCGAAAGCGCCGATTATCGTCGGTTTGAAAACAAACATCATTGTTAATCATTTGGCTGAAATTAGATATTTTCATTTATCATATTCCTTCAAAAAGGCCGACAGGCAATTTATTTCAAGTTCGTACTCAAAGCGAGTCAGTACGGTTTTGGTTTTATCGGTTTCGCCGATGGAGTGAATCAGCGGTCGATCAACATTTTTCAGGGCTTGCCGAAACAGCGGGTTTTGCGCTGCCGAAATATATAATTCCTCAACCAACGTTTTATATTCGGCACTGTCACGCTTAATCGGGGCGCCTTGCCAATAAATATATCCGTCATCTTGCCAATGGCGGTCGGCGGCCGCTTTCAGGCAATAAGCGTTGAATCCGCTGTAATTAAACAGCATTTTTTGCATATCGGGATTTTTGAATTTTATGCCCTGAAAAAATCCCTCAACCCCCTTTAATTGAAAGCCGCGGAACGAAAAATCAAACGGAAAAAGGTTAGATAAAACGCGCGACATAGGCGATTTAATCATAATACCGATGTTAATCCATTTTTCGCACTCTCCGATGAGTTTACCGGTTGCGTCATACAGCGGAAATCCGGCACAAAACTGCACACCGTTTATCTCCTCTATCGGGAGTTGTTTCCATGTGAATTTTTGCTTAAATTCCCTATATTTTTGTAACTCAATCATAATTTTATCGCTTGTCATAAATTTTCTCCCGATAACGGTTTGCCTGCCGCCATCAATGCATACGGGGTAGCATTTTTATCAGTCAAATCGGCAATATTTACCCACACTGCGCCGGCAGAATCCAAACCGTCGCCTGAAGTGCGAGGTGTTCCGCTGATTTGTACATCATACAAAATCGCCTCATGTTGCAACACGCCTTTTTCGCCGCTGGCCGCCGTAAAGTTCGAGAAAATTATGGTTTTATGGCGCTCATTTTCCGCTTTTATCACCTCACAACCGGTTTCTTCTTTTATTTCGCGCTTTAAAGTATCGGTATAACTCTCGCCCTTTTCCTGACTGCCGCCCGGCAAGTCATACATTCCGGTATATGGGCCGCGTGCTTTTTTAATCAGCAAAATTTTGCCGTCTCTAACCACGGCTCCGTAAACTCCAAAGTGCGATTTGGTTATTCGCCCGTCGCGCAATAGAATATGCTTGAACCATTTTTCCTGAAAAGCAACTTTTTTTTCGATAATTTCATCGCTTATATCACCGGCTTCAGGCACCACAATCAACTTATCGTCATCATCATCGGTGCGGTGGATTACCCCGATACAGCGGCCGACATATTCTTTGAGCGGCTTGTCTTCAAGCAAAACATAAACATCAAGTTCTTCCCCGTCGCCGGACTCGGTATACGGTACAAATCCGTAATTTACCGGATATTCAAAACCGTGTTTAGGGTGTTTGCTGCCGAGAGGTCGGTCGATTTTTACCTGCACAAGGTTGCCGATATATCGTGTTGTCGGCGCATTATACAACACTACCGGATAATCATCCCTGTAATCCCACGGCTCGTACCGTTTAGCGAGAGTATCAAATTCGTCTTCGCTAATATACAATTCGTCGGGATTTTCGGCCGACCTTTGTAAAATTCGCTGTTTGGCAGTATGCAAATCACACTCAATCAAGTGAAATACCACGTTTTCGGTGATGTTTTTTGCTCGGTTGTATGCTTTTTCCCGATCATCATGCGACCAAAAACCGTAATCCATAATTACACTGGTGCCGGTGTTGATGATTTGGGCGGCTAAATCCCACAACATATTATCCACTTTATCATAGTTGGTGTGAAAGTCGTTATAAGGCATATTACGGCCATATAATTTGACCATAAATTCGTCGTGTGTCAGACGTACCGCCGAATATTTTTTTTCTAACTCTTTGGCAATCGTAGTTTTTCCAAAGCCCATAAAACCGGTCATTAAATGCAGGGTTGCCATATCTTTTCTCCGAATGTTTTTTGATTTTATAGCATTAAAATTTATCGATGTAAATATACGGGATTGAATTTAATTTAATAATTGATTTTAATTTTGTTTTTTGTAAAATGACTTTAACAGAGATAAAACAACAGATCAGACTGGTGCAAAACCAAATCTTTAATACATCAGAGGAGCAAATGAAGATGCAGAAAAAATTTTTCTTTTTATTGGGGATATCCTTGTTTATGCCGAGCTACGGATATGCATATAACAGTTATAATGTGCCGGGTGAGAATTTTTCGTATGTAATAGATGTTTATAATGAGGGCGAGGGCAATTATGCTTTCGGAGAATATGAAATAAGCCCGTTTAATATTCAGAAAAATTATATTTATCCGCTGTTTACGGCCGGTCAAAAATGGGCAAGCGTTATTAAAGCTCCGAATAACAAAGAACCGGTGAGCTATTCGGTTTTCGGGCTGAGTGACTTTAATGCTTCGGCTGGTAGTGACGGCGTTGTTGTTGAGGGAAATCCGTATAAAATTGCGTATGTTAATGCCGCCATCAACGGCTTAGAAGCAGATTTAGATCCGGAAGATTTGGAAATGGCTCCGACAAACGGAGCCATTTTTATCGGGTATGGTATTGATGAAGCCCGTCCGGGGTGGCAATCTTATACCGGATGTCATTCTTTGTATCATGGCACTTTGGCGGATATGCATACGGTTATGTTGCATGAACTGATGCATTCTCTCGGCATTTCTTCCGAGGTATCACAATATAAGATTGAGGAGGGAGATGATACATATTACTTTACGGATGACAGCGATGAAGATGACAATATATTGTCGGTGTTTGATAAAGATTTACGAATTTATACCGGCGATATGGACGAGCCGTTTGATGCCAAATCGGAAATAGCTGCGGAAACCGGAATGAGTGTCGGCAGCGGGGAGGATTTTGATGTTTTTGAACATGCTCCGTATTTTGTCGGCGAAAAAACCATTAAGGTTTTGGCCGGTATTGATGATTATGACCAAGCAAGAGAGGCTATTATCGATAACGGCGGATTAACCAACTATTCCACATCTTATGATGAAAAAAAAGAATATCCACAAGTTTACGGTATGCCGATTCATAATGCTGACGGCGATGCCGATGATGAGGATATGGAAATTGATTTGTCGCACCTTGAGCTGCGCAACAGCTATATGTCTCACCAGGGATATCGCAACTGGCTGGTTCCGATGGAGGCAGAATTGGCGGTGTTACAAGACATCGGTTATGATATCGAATTGCGTGAGTTTTTCGGTAAATCTTATTATTTGAACGGTATTACCGATACATTTACCACCGGATATTCCGAGTGGGACGGAAGTGCATATACCGGCGAGCCGAATACGGCAACACAAGGTGTTGGTTTGCATATTTACGGTAATGAAAATAATATTTTACAAGCGTCCGATATTTTGACTGCCGGCGAAGGGTCTATCGGGGTCAGAATCGATGGTGTAGGCAATAAATATACGTTAGCCGGCGGCAATAAAATTCAGGCCGACGGGGTTGAAAATTTGGGACTCGCCGTAACATGGGGTAAAAATCATATAATCGATATCGAAAACGGAGCAGAAATCCGCGCCACCGGAGATAAAGGTATTGCCGTAAGTTTTGATTTCGGCGTTAATATGTTCGGAGCATTTGAAAATAAAGAGGGGTCGTATATTAATCTTACGAGCTACAATGAAGATCCGTCAGCAGAAACCGATGATGTTTTGGTGAGTGATTTTAATGTAGCCGGTTCTTTGGAAGGCTCAGCCGCAGCGATTTATATTTCCGATAATTCCCATGTTGAAAATATCAATATTTTGAAAGATGCACAAATTAAAGGTGATATTATTTCGGATTGGAATTCGGTAAAATCCGGACCGAGAGCTAAAGTTCAGGTGTTTATAGATGACAGGTGGGATTTTGTTGATTACTCGGATGAAAGTCAGGTACATTTTACCAATTTGAATATTTCCGATGCGTATGCCGGAACCATTGAAGGTAATATCGTCGGCGACAGCGAGCGTAATACCTTAAAGTTGCACAACGCCGGGGATTTAACCGTCAGCGGAGACAGTGTCGGAGTTTATACGATTGATAATAGCGGAATCATAAATTTTGATACGATGAATTTGGCGGTCAGCAATGGCAGTATAACCGGTGACGGGGTTATCAATATTAGCACGAGCTTAGAAACAAGCGGTGATTTGGCAGAGGTTGAAAATAAACTTAATTTTGCCGAGGGTTCCTCTTTTTCTACCTTAAACGATGAAATCCAAACTATTGCAATCAATCGTCTGAATACGGATAATACCGAGGTTTCCTTTGATTTGGGCGATGAATTTAACTTAGAAAATCCGTCGACAACAAATACGGCAACCATCGGGCAAATTAAACTTTCGCCGGAGATTGCCGAGCAGATGGATGACGAGGCATCGGTGCAAACTTTTTCAACGGAAAATATCTTAGATTTCGGAGATTCTTCGGCTAATGTTTATTATAACGGTAATCGCTATACTTTGCAACAGTCGGATAAGGATGAAAGATATTTGACGGCGTATATTACGGCGCAAAAAGTTGAGTTGGCCGATGCGGCGGAAGATAAAACGGCTGCCAACTATATTGTGACGGAAGAAAAATTAAGCAAAGATGCCGGCACAATTAAAGGAGAAGATTTTGAAATCAGCGGCCAGAGTATAGATATTGACGGGCATAAAGGTTTGGTTATCAATAAAAAACTGAACTCGGGCGGTACCGTTCTTAAAACCGATATTTTCGGAGCGGCGGACAGCGCATTATCGGTTATCAACGGCGGCGAATTGGAAGTCGATGCCTCTGATCGTGAGCTGTTTATCGGTAATGAGGGAGAGACGGCTATTAAATTGAATAACGGTTTCGTAAAATTGAATGCCGACGAAAACGAAATAACCGTTAACGGCGACATTGTCGGTACAAACGCTAAAACCGATATTGTGGATATATCCGGCAATGCAGTGAATTTGAATAATTTGCACAACATTTATCTCGGTATTGACAGTGAGGAAACATATTTGAACAATCAGGCAACCGCTACCGTGTTTGAAGCAAAACAAGGCACGCTGTATGTTTTGCAAGACGGATATTTGTCTGATGCCGGCAATAACCAAATAATATTCAGCGGTGGCAATATTGACTTAGCCAACGATACGGCTACGGATATTGAGTTGGCACAAATGGTTTTGAATAACGAATTTGGAGTTGGTATTGATATTGATTTAAAAAATTTAGCGGCGGATAAATTTGTTTTTGCTGACAGTGCGGATTTGCAAACCAACAATAATGTGTTGGTTATTTCTGAGGTTAACGTTATTAACGATGATGCGGTGTTGTCATCTCAAAAATATCTTATTCCGTTTGTTTCTGCCGACAGTCATAATGAAGAACTTTTGGATAATGTTGTGGCTTATGTTGATGCAGAATTTGTGTCGCCGATATTTAATTATACGCTTTCTTATAGCGAAGATGATTCTATGGGTGCATTTGTTTTAAGTCGCGGCGATGCTTCGGACTATAGCAGTTATAATCCGGCGGTTACGGTTTCACCGGTTGCGGCGCAGCTGGGGGGATATTTGTCGCAGATTAATTCGTATAATCAGGTGTTTGGCAATTTAGATATGCAGATGTTGCCGCTACGCACTAAAGCTCGTCAGGCAGATTATAAAGATGGTGGTTTGGCTTCAGGTGATGAACCGAAATTCTGGCGCCAGAACACAGTTTGGTTTAATCCGTACACCTCTCACGAAAGGGTTGATTTGAAGCGCGGACCTAAAGTCAGAAACAATATGTATGGTGCGTTTACAGGGGTTAACTCGCCGTTGTTTGCAACAAGCGGGTGGGAATATCAGTATTCGGCTTATGCCGGTTACAACGGTTCACGCCAACGTTATGACGGTAATCTGATTCGGCAAAACGGTGGCAATTTGGGCGTAAGCGGAGCGTGGTTTAAAGACGATTTGTTTACCATGTTAACGGCCAACGTCGGCACGAGTTTTGCCAAAGCCTATACCGATTACGGACATGAACATTTTAAGACATTGTTGGGCGGTATTGCCTCCAAAACAGGCTATAACTGGCAATTAGCCAAGGGTAAATATGCTATTCAACCGAACTGCACGGTGAGCTATTCTTTGGTGAAAACGCTTGATTATACAAATGCGGCTGGTGTAAAAATCAATTCCGAGCCGATGCATGTGATTAATCTGGCGCCGGAAATCAAAGCCATTGCCAATTTTCAAAACGGTTGGCAGCCGTATGCGAGCGCGCGTATGGTGTGGAATATCTTTGATAAAACGGATTTTCAGGCACAGCATGTTGATATGCCTGAAATGAGTGTAAAGCCGTATGTTGAATACGGTGCGGGTATGCAAAAACGTTGGGGCGAAAAGGTAAGCGGCTACGGACAAATTATGCGCCGTGACGGCGGTCGTGACGGTATTGCTATTGAGGCCGGTTTCAGTTGGGCGTTCGGTAAATAAAGCAAGATAAAACAGCAAAAGTTATCTGCCTGAAGACAAACAATACGTCAGAATCTGTCGTATCTTACCAAATATACCGGAAAAGTTCATAAACATAAACTTGTTCCGTAAACTTTATTTTTACCTGAAGCAGAAATTAATCCGCAAAACGTATAGCGATAAGACCGCAGTTATTTTGCATAAATCTATCGCTATCGTTATGTTGCGGAAAATACGAATTAATCAACCGTTTTTATTCTTTGGCAATACTCAGCGGATCTTCTTTGTCGCCGACATAAGTCACAACAATTTCGGCATCTTCGGAGCCGGTGCTTTCGCCGTAGTGCCAAATATCAACCAGCTCAACAATCGGATCACCCGGATGTAAAACCAACACATCACCGTTTTCCGAGCGGACAGTTAACTCTCCCTTGGTCAAATATCCGATATTCAAAATAGGATGCTTATGCATCGATAATTTTTCTCCGGCCGGAATGGTAATCCGCAGCATTGTAATTTGCGGATGGTCAATGTGAATAGGTTTAATCGTCTGCTTGTTCCAATGTGAATCCGTTTGGATAACCGTTTCGGAATTAGCAGCATACGCCGCAGATGACAGCAGAACACCGGCGGATAAAAACAAATATTGCATATACTTTTTCATAACAAATCCTTTCAGTTAAAGCATAAGCGCTATTGTATATAAAAATCTACCGGTTGCAAGTATTTACTCTGCTTGATGTTTACAAGTTTCTTGTATCCTTAATTTGCTTTATGATATACTGATTTGAGGCAACAGTAAGGAATTCGGTACTGTTTAACAACTTTTAACTATTGTTGACATTCAAGTTCGCTTATTATAGCGTGATAATAGTTCATAACTAAATAAGGAGAACCATATATGAAAAAATTTTTGATTTGTGTTGGTGTGGTTTTAATGTTGTCTGCTTGTGGCAGTGACCATATCATTCGTTTTAATTTTGATCAACAACAAGATATGGATATTGAACCTTCGTACGCGGGCAGAAGTCATTTTTTCTTGTGGGGAATGTGGCAAAAAACAGATTATAATTTAGCCAATGTATGCCCTGGAAGAGGCATTAGAGCAATAGATGCTCATTGGACATTTTATGATTCCTTGATGGGTGGTTTGACCATGGGAATTTATGCCCCGGAAAGTTATTCAATTTATTGCAATTAATCCCGAAATTTCTGTTAAAGAGCGCGGCAAGATATATTGTTGCGCTCTTTTTAATTTTTGGCGGCGGATTTTAACACTTTTATATCGGAGCGAAATTCAATGATGAGTATAATCTGCCAAAACAGGAATATCGCTGTTACAATGTCATCGCACATCCGATTTTCGATAATATCAATAAGCGCAAAAATATAACCTTGCTCCGTTGTTACAAAAAGCATAGCCGTCTCCCATGCAAACATCGAAAATCGTTTATCGATAATCGGAATTAAATTGTTATTTTCATCATAAACAATGTTATGCACACGCTTTATTTTGTATGAAAAATATTTTATTATGAATACCGCACCGCAAATAAATATTTGCAAAAGAAGATTATACCATATACATTTTTTCTCGCAAATATTATTGGGTACACCGGAAAAATCATAGTCATATTGAATCATATTCGGAATAGAATCCCAATAGATGTAATACATTGTAACTTCTATGATAAGAACGGAGAAAGTTAAGATAACGGATAAAATAGTTCTAAATTTAATCCCTTGTAATGTGGCTCCGGATATAAACAATTTAATAAATTGGATAAGCGATGACATGTTTTCTCCTGTTTAATTAACATATGAGCATATTATCTCAAAAAAAATAAAAAACAATAGCCGGGTTGCATTACAAAGACAGTCGGTTATAAATTTTACATAACCTTGTCGCTGTGTTCGTTGAATAAATCGATTTTTCCGGCCGTGTCTGATTGAACGTAAACGTAGTCTCTATCGACCTTGACAACAGTTTTACCCGCACCCCAATAAAATCGTGGTAAAAGTCTCTGACCAACGTGGACATTGCTTCACTTTTCGCTTTGTTTATTTCGTCTGACATAATAGCACCTCAGTATGGTTCGCTTTTTATAGAATGTCCTTGCTCATCAAGAACGTGTCGGCGCTCCATCAAATTTCGGTATCTGAAGCACAAGCAATATCGGCTATACGCTTGAAAAACGTAAAGACCGACCGTCATTTAAGCCGGAAGTTGCTAAGGTTTTAGAAAACTTTGTCGGTAGTTATCAAAAGGAATTACTTAACCAAAAGCAGATTAAGAATACCTGTAAAAACGTTTATTAACAACAGTAATTTTATAATTTTCTTTGGCGTAAACTTTGCAAAATGGCAGAAATATTCGTATTTTTGCCATTTTTACTTTGCTGATAAATCGCACGGTATTCATCAATATGCGGCACATTTTTGCTGTCGGCTTTTTCAAGCAAAGCCTCGCGATTATCTTTAACACCTAAATAATCATAAAATCGATGCAAATTCTGTGAAGAATCCGGCGTGTAGTCACGCCAAGCCTCAACAAACTGGCTAAATATTTTATTGTGAGGATATGGTAAATTCAGGGCTTCTTTTTCTACGGCGGATAAAAATTCTTCTTTATTATCCGGATGCTTGGCTTTGATTTCTTTCAGCATTTTAGCCGTACTAAGCGATTCATTCATATCTTCTTTGCTATACCCCATCTCTGCAACTTTATCTTTGGTATATTTGTAAAGCTCCGGCCAGTTTAATAAGCCGTTTTCATTTAACAAATGTGCACATTTACCTTGTTTTACTTCTTCAATAATCTTTTTCGTTGCTGGATACTCAAAATAAGCTAAACCGAGACGTTCATTCATTAAAGCACCGGACATAGAGGCTGATTCATTAAGCAAACGTTTTTCAACTTTGGCTATCAAATCTTTATCACCGGTTTCTACCGCTTTAAGCATCATATAAGTCGTTGCCGCTGAATTTGCCTGCATTTCTCTTATGCACCGTCCGTAATGCGTATCTTCTTTTAAGTGCGGATTTTCGGCCGCCTGAATTTCCTTAGCCTCATCACGTGATTTGCCCTGATACAAAAGCGCATAATGCTCTTTAAGATACTCATCTTCTTTCGGCTCCGCATCATATTTAGCCTGCATTCCGTGCGTAAGCTCGTGAATTTCGGTATAAACGCTATAAAAAGCGTCTCTTGACAAGCCGAACGGATACATAATCAATTTTTTATCGCCGTTCTGCAAAATTGATAAAGGCGGTGTTTTTTGCCGACCGAATTTCGGATGCACAAAATAATCATGCCAAAATTGTTTTTTATCTGCTGAAAATCCAAGCCAATCCAATTCCGGATTGATTTCTTCCGGTGTACGGGTTAAAGCATCTTCGCACATCGGGCCGTGCATATGAACTTGTAAGTGATGCGTGTCATCATCAACCGTATTTTTGCAATTAGCAATTTCCGGAGCCAAGAATGACCGCACCATATCCTCATAAGCCGGATGAAACTCGTCAGTTGCCAACAACTCTCTGATATCTTTATCAACTTCTTGTTCATTATACTTAAAATTGACTATATCCTTAAAGCTAACCATGTGTTCCTCTTGTTTAACATATTCATTGTGTCGACGAAGCGTTTCATTATCCTTATACAGACAGCCGTTTTCCTCGTTATAAATCCAACCGATTTTTTCTGCTACATCGTGCATATCATCAGCAGTTAAGCCGTTTTCTTGCTTGCTGTGCATCTTTAAGCAAAGAATTCTATATATACTTTCACGCTCCGGCTTATAATCATCCGTATATCTTTCACCGCAAACAGCAACTTCTAAACTAGGAAAAGCAAATGATTTCTTACCTACATTAAAAGGCGAATTTTCCAGCAAATATTGCGGCGTGTAAACATTGTATTTTATGTCTTGCGGTGCAAATTCTGACGCAATTTGGCATAATTTATCCGAGATTTCCTGCACTGGCATATCGAGATTGGTGTCTATTCCCAAATATAGAGCTTTGCCGTATTCTTCAGCCGAATTACCGGATTCCATTTGATAGTTGTCTTTCAAAACACCTCGCGCCAGCAAATCATCGGCAATTTTTTTATTATTGTCATCAAGGCTTTCATAACGAATCAGTACATACGCTCTGTCCGGTGCTGTTTTATTGGCGGAACTCCAATAAGTCAGGATATTTTTATCATATAAATCCTCACAAACCGCCAAGCACGGTTCTTCCACGATTTTTGCCAAGTCCGCTTTACTTTCAATCTGTGTATTACCGGCTAAAAATATTTGTTCTACATCGCGCAAACGCTTGAGCGGCGGCTTAATTTCTGCTTCTGCCAACATTGTCTCTATATCAATACCGCTCAAATCCATCGGCTTGGCAGTTTGCAAACTCAAATTTTCACGTTTACCGCCTTTATAAAGCGTAGCAATATTTTCTTCGGTAGGTTCAAAATATTTAATCCCCGGCTGACCTTCATTTTTGCCGATAAAACCGCAATGCTCATAAAATGAACCGGCTCCCCAAGTAGCATGAACTTCAACGCGGCCTTCGCAACCTTTTTCGAGGCTCATTTCATAAGCACGTTGCAAACCGGCTCGACCATAGCCACCGCCTTGATTGCCGACTGTTCCGAAACCGTCAATTTCCAAAACCGGCTTTAATTGTTCTGTCTCGCCGATAAACCAAGAATCCGGATAAATCTGATTTTCACCGCGAGAAGACGTTTTTTGACGATGCACGCTAATATTCATTTGGCCGACAGTTTTATCGCCGTCCATCATATCAAAAGCGTACATCTCGCCAAAATCTATGTTCGGTTCGCCAATCATATTTACTCCTTATAATTCGTGGTTGCGCACCACATATGCCATTGCAAAAGATTTATCATGCACCTGCTTTACATCTTTTGCTTCTTGCACTTGTGTTTTTTCTATTCCGGTTTTATTTGCTATATTATCTTCAACATATTTTTGCATAGCATATGCATGCATTTCTTTCGGCATCAATGAATATATATCACCGTATTCCGGTGAGGAAGAATTTATATTTCTCATTTCATAGTCACCAGCTTTATCTGCCTTACAAGCAAACAATCTGTTTATCAACTGGTTTTCAAATTCTGTTTCTTCCTGCCGTTTATGTGTAAATTCGTGGAATAGAACCGATACCCCCATATAATTATCACTGTTTTCTAAACGGTCGGTATTAAAAAATATTTTGCCTTTTTCCTGATAAGCTCCGAATACCGGCGCATTTTCATCAAGATTATTTTCTTTTCGGTATTCTTCCGGAGTATAAAATCCGATTTCTAATGGAGTACCGTATACATATTCGATAACCTTTGCAGTTTTTTCTATTGTTGCTTTTTTATCTTCTATACTAATATTTTGCCAATTTTTCATGTTATCGGTAATTTCATGATTATCGGCTACGAGTGCTATAAAGCGGTCAGCTTGTTTTTCTTCCGTCTTCCAGAATTCTTTTGGCAATTGAATTCCATAAAGCAGAGCTTTTAATTTATCCTTGTTCTGAGAACAAATATCAGACATTTCATCCATTGTTTGATGCCTATGAAAAATGGTTTCAAGATAATCAACTCTTTGTTCTAAAGAAAGCTGAACGATATTTTGCAAAGGCATATTCTTAAAATGATTGATTTTGTTTTCTCTTAATTTTTTTCTTGCTTGAATAATAGGCATATATTGACCGGCAAATTCACTGAATTTTTCCATAGATAAATTTTCAAGATGATTTTTATTGATTAATTCAGCAACAACAGATTCTTTTCCTTTATAAGCAGTAAAGCTAATAGAGCCATTTTCCGGATTGACCGCTATTTCACTAAAAAAAATCAAATCTTCAAAATCGTTACTGTTCATTTTTGCCTCTTTTTTCCTTTTTACACTATTTTTTGTCAAAAATCAATTAAAAACGTTCTATTTTAATGTTTCAGCTAAACTCGGTGGGCAGAGGCGAGGTCCGCGGACGGATCTTACTCCGTACTTGCCGAGCTTGGCAAACCCCATAAAATCCTTGGGATATTTCTTGATGAGTTTAATCTTCATCACCTTACTGATTTTCAAATTTTCATCCACATAATCGTACGGAATATCCACCGCCGTTACCGTACATTTATATAAAACCGCCGAAATCGGCGCGCCGACATACATATACGCCGTATCCCCAATCTGCAAATCGCTCGACTGCTTCCAGATAATCTCTTTTTGCTTGGCAAAGGCGGCCTCTATGTCAAAAAACTTCGGATTTGCCGGTATCAACCACGCGTTATTTTCGTCGCGATTGTGCTTTCCTATCGTAAAGGCGTGGCTTTCGGCAACCAACGCCAGCAAAATGTCATCCGGCACAGTGTCATCCAGCGTAATCGTAATCCAATTTTTCTTGTTCATGTGATACGCCGGATAAAAACCGTTTTGCCGATGCAACTCCGGTATTTTTGCCTCATCCAATTTAATGTTCACCACCTCAACCTCGCCGGAAAGTTTTTTATCGAGTTTGCTCCGATCGATACTCATAATCAGCGCATACCATTTGCTGTTATGCGGATTTTTGAAAACGCCGGCATCATCATTATCCCACGGAAACACCGGCTTGTCGCCGTAAGTGGCAAAAATTGCCTGCGTCAGGCGATTAGATTGCGAGTGCACAAAATAGTTAATGCGGCAACAGTCAGCTTTAATATTTTCTAAAATCTTCTGATATTCGGCGCGCACCTCGCCGGCAAAACCTTCCATATTTTCAACGCGCAACGGCAAAAATTCATCTTCGGTAGCAGTCTCAAACACTGTTCCGGATATAAGGCCTTCCGGCGAAATGTGCACCAACGCCTTAAAATCGCCGTCCATAAACAGCTCACTATAAGTCCATGTGCTGTCAGATTTGATAAATCCGAATTTTGCGAGCCGGTTGAAATCAATAATCGTGCGTTTGAATATCTTTTCTTCTATGGTCATAATTACCTCTTGCCTTACAACATAAAGGTTTTTAGGAAAAATTGCAAGCCTATTATAACGGCAAACCGGCGTAAACAAGCCTATAATTCACCCCTTTACAAATACAATAAAAAGTTGCACGATAAAACTCGTGAATACATCCAAACAAAGTGGAAATAGCTTGAAAGGAGATAGAATGCCTAAATTCGGAAGTAAGTTCATTGATGCCGCAAAATTTGTACTAGCATTTGTTATTGTTCCGCAACTGGCAGTTTTAAGTCTTTTTGCTGTCATTTATATACAAATGACTACACCTGAAGATTTAGCATTCATGCAAAAATATGAGGAAGGTGCTTATACATATTTTTCCATGATGGCAGAATTGATTTTTCTGGTAATATTTATTGCCGGCGGACCGCTAATTAAATATTTCTATAGAGATAAGACGTTGCCTTCATGGAAATACTACACGATTTTGACAGTTATGTATATTGTAGCTTTCATCCTTGGAACTGTTTATACAATAGTAATGTGAATGAAAGGTGGAAAAAGGTTGGGTTATGCCTAAATTCGGAAGTAAGTTGATTGATGTCGCAAAATTTTGGATATACTGGATTATAATCGTTACACTAACGATAGGTTTGTTCTTTGCTTTTCTGGAAAATACTCCTTTTGAAGGAGATGATTTGGAATTTTATTTAAAACACAAAGAAACATTAAGATATAGCTTTCGGATATTTGCCGTTATGTCGTTTGTATTGACTTATATCTTGGCTAATCCGCTGATAAACCGCTTTTACAAAAATAAAACTTTAAGTTCCGGAAAACGGCTTTTGTGGCAAACATTGATTTATTTCTTAATATTGATAGTAATAACGACAATTTTTTGCTTAATTTAAAGGTATCCGGTTTCGCCTTTGATATATGATTGCCGTGTATATGGCACGTTTTAAAGGAAAGCCCCGGTTCCGAGGTCCCTTGGTCATAAAATGCGAACTCCCAGTCCGTTTGGTATTTTTGAAAAGATACAATTATAAGTGTTTAATATACACGCGGGTTGGTTTGCCCTCGCGGGTGGGCATGGTCTGCCAAAAGGTAAAGCCGTATTTTTCGTAGAGGCCGACTTCATCGGTTGAAATATAAACTTTTTCGGTTCCGGCGGATTTTAAGACCTCGCAAATGTGGGCAAGCAGTTTGCCGGCATTGCGGTGGCCGCGATAGGCCGGAAAGGTATATACAAACCCGATCCACGGTGTCAGTTCCGGCGCATCAATCTCATCTTGCGGCGCCAAAGTGGCAAACGAAACCAGCTTATCGCCGTCGGTAAGCAGATAAACCTCGGTGGCATCGCCGCACATCTGCTTTAATTTATCGTTCTCCAGCCAATCGTGCAACAATTCCGCCGCCGACCAGTCGCCTTTGCCGATTTCTTCCCGCCAATGCGCCTGATTTTCCGATTGATAATACTTTATTACCTGCATTTTTGCCCCGTAGTTCATAGTTGCGATATTTGCAAACTATAAACCTTTAAATATCACTTGCCAAGTACATAGTTCATAGTTTTGAAATTTTATGAGGTTTTATGCTGGACATCAAAAATCAGCTGTTGTATCTTGCTTTTCATAAAGAGGTAAAAGCCATGATTGAAACAAAACGCTTAAAAATATATCCTGCTTCAAAAACGGAAATGGAAGAATTCATCGCCGCTCAGAGCGATGAAGGTTTGAAGGCAGCCTATACGGAAATGCTGAACGGAAGTCTTAACCACCCAAATCAACGGGATTGGTATGCGATTTGGATGATTGAGCTTAAAGACGGAACACATATAGGCGAGCTTTGTTTTAAGGGGCTTAATCAAAACGGCGTAGCGGAAGTCGGCTACGGAATTGGCGAAGAATATCAGGGGCAAGGCTATGCAACCGAAGCCGTGAAAGCCGTTACGGCATGGGCTTTGAAACAACCGCATGTTACGGCAATCGAAGCCGAAACAGAGCTTGAAAACAAAGCTTCCTTGCGGGTTTTGGAAAAATTAGGTTTTGTTGCCACCGGAAAAAACGGGCAAGAAGGGCCGCGTTTTATTTTGCATAAAAATATCACCTTTCGCTTGGAAACGCCAAACGATTACCGCGAAGTGGAAAACATGGTGCGTGAATCGTTTTGGAATGTCTACCGTCCCGGCTGTTTGGAACATTTTGTGCTTCATGAATTGCGGAGTAATCCGGACTTTGTTAAAGAGCTTGATTATGTCATGGAAAAAGACGGCAAAATCATCGGGCAGAATATTTTTATGCGCGCCCAGATCAAGGCTGATGACGGGCGCAACATTCCGGTATTGGCTATGGGACCGATTTGTATTACACCGGAGCTTAAAAGACAGGGATACGGCAAAATGCTTTTGGATTATACTTTAGAGAAAGCCAAAGAGATGGGCTTTGGTGCCATGTGCTTTGAGGGAAACATTGATTTTTACTCCAAAAGCGGTTTTACCTATGCGAGCAAGTTCGGTATCCGCTATCATGATTTGCCGGAAAGTGCTGATTCTTCGTTCTTTTTATGCAAAGAATTAATACCCGGTTATTTAGACGGCATCACCGGTGAATATGCTCCGCCACAGGGTTATTTTGTAGATGAAATCGCCGCCGAAGAATTTGACAAGCAATTCCCGCCAAAAAAGAAAGAAAAACTTCCGGGACAGATTTTCGGTTAATAACTTATTGAAAAAATCCAAAAAAGAGGGAAAATTTGCCATTTTTAGCAAAATAATACTGACTTCTACTTAATCCGGTCAATCACATTTTGTATATTTACTAAAAACTTACCATCCGGCTGACCTCTGGGGCTGGAACGGAGGTATGTTCTAAGCCAAAAATTTGCAATTTTACCGTGTTGACAAGGTGATGCAAAAGTGATAACTTGAGAATAGCTTGAAGCGTTGAGGAGGGAGCATCCCTGTTTGACTCAACCCGAGGTCGGCTCCAGATGCTTGGGGTGTCTGACGCATTTAAGTAAAAGGCGGTGAGGGAATGCCACCGCCTTTTGTGTTACCGGTTAAATATATATGCCTTCATCAGCCAGTCGGAGTAAGGCAAAATGCCAACCGCCCAGCTTTTTGCCTTTCCGGTTACATCAACCGGCCCGACCGTAATGTTCAAAGAAATAATCCAGATCAATATCCATATGATTATTTTCTTTAGTCGTGAGCTCTTGCGAGTCAGGCTTCGGGCTCAGGTCGGGCGCAACCATAGTTCATGGCTGCCGGCGCATGATATTTTGCTATTTTTGCGCCGTTATCATGTAGCGATAGGCTATTTTGTTGGCAATTTCGGCCGGCATATCCGCAAATTCAACGGTTGCCAGATTGCGCTTAACCTTGGCTACCACGCATCTTATTTTGGCCTTGCTGCCGTCAATCGCCAGTTCAATCTCATGTTCTTCACCAACCTGCCAATTATCGTGATTAACGATAATTGCACCATAGCGGCTGATTTCCATGATTTTAACACTGGCAACCAAAGCACCATCGCGCCATACTTCATAGGTCATTGACGGATTTTCCGGCATAACATAAATGTTACCGTAATCATGATACTTTTTCGCCTTCTGACGAATTTCGGTTTCTTTCAACCCCAAACGAACGAAACTGTTTTCATCGCTAAAAGTATTAACCAGTTTATCCCAGTTATAGTGTACCACCGGAGCCGGCGACATAAATTTGATTAAATCGCTCATCATCAAGGCAAAACTTCCGGTTTTTTGCGTATAGAGTTGAACATTTGACGGTACCAGACGGCGATAGTCGTTATCTACCACCACCAAATATCTGCTGCTGTCCGAATCGTGGTTACCGTTGCGCAGCTCGGCATAATTATTGACATAGCCGTCGTGAATCGTCAGGTTGGTGTCGAGCGTGTTGACATACGCATTGTCAGCATAGAGCGTATCAAACTCAACGCCGCGGTTATTGTCCGCATAGTCATTGACTGAAATCACCGCATTTTTGATTCTGAAGTCATAATCATAAATGCTGTCCTCAGCGTTTCTGAACTTCGACGGAATATCTATTAGCGAGGTTTGTTCTTTATATTCGCTGCGTTGCGGATTATCAACCTCACTCGCCACAATATCCTTATCCACCCCGAGAACATCTAAAGACAACGGAGTGCCGTCACCGTAGGCATTGATGCCTTTAGCGTTGTGAATTTCACCCTTGCCGCCGAAAATCTCGTCGTTATAAGAGGTTTCGGTCTGCTTATAACCGTCCGGATTAGCCTTAGTGGAAACATTGGAATCCGGAGCCTTATCCGAGTTGGCATAGATGTTATCCGCCATCAAGGTCACATCGGCCAGTCTGCCTCCGTCTGAATAATAATCGGCATTATCGCCGTTGTTGCCGCGAACCGTCATCGAATAAATTTTCAAATTGGAATCACCGCGATCCGGGTTATCTATTGCATCCAACGCGCTGATCATCGCATATTTCGGAATAACGCCCTTGCCCTCAGAACTGTCACCGCCGCCATAAACCAAACCGTCGTGCGCATAAAGAATATCATCAAAATCGTCTTGCGCCGAACGATCATTATCCGACAGTCCTATTTCACCGATAGTCAAATTCTGTGCTTTTTGCGTAATTATCAGTCCTTCTCCGGCTGTAATGTAGCCGATGGAGGCATTGCTCTCCAAATCCAAATCCAGAGATCCATGCTTGGAAATCATCTGATAAATCCGCATATCGTTTGCTGAATTGGTCGACCCGCTAACTTGTAAATCGTTTTCAGCTTCAAAACTTATCGACGAATTCGGATTTGCCGCCGTATCTTGCAGATATTTGAACTTTTTATCGGCAGAACCGATATTGTCACTGGCAATAACCGAGATATTTTGACCGGTTATCGCCGCGGCACCGTCATCAGCCGTATTGACTATCGAATATCCCTTAAAGTATGCCTCATCATCCGGCGTCGGACTGACATCGGCCTGTTTCCAATCGGCCGCTGTTAACATTACATTGCCGTCCGCCGTAACGTTTTTAACATTCAAGTCGGAATCTTTGGCACGTAAATTAATCAACCGAGCATCGGAGTTGTTGTCGTTAGCGCCAATCGCCGTCACATCACCGTCCACCTTGATATTGACTGAATCCGTCCAGTCGCGGGTCGATGCATTAATCGAAAATCCCGGATTTGCATTATCGGTGTATCCGATATCGCCGTCGGTTACGTTCATTGTCAAATCTTTGCCGGCAACAATCAGGGTTTTGTAAGACTGTTGCGGATTGCCTAAATCGGCGTTTTGATGCTTGCCGTCGGATGTATCGACAATTCCGTTCAAAACATCACCGCTCGCTTGTGCAATCACCACATTGCCAATAGTTGCCTCAACATAATTGTCATTGGCACTGTCTAATTCACCGATAATCAAGTCGGAATCTTGGTTGTTGATGGTAATATTCTGCTTTTCAGCCAGAACCTTACCTTCAATCTTCATGCCTGCAGCACCATTGTTGTTCAATTCAATATCGCCGTTTTTATCGATAATCTGACCGCTGGTTGCCACCGTCATACCGTCTTTGGAAGTATTATCGATGGTGGTCTTGCCGTTATCGGCAACAACCTGACCGGCAATTTGCAGACCACCGTCGTTGCTGTTAGCCAGCGCAATATCGCCTTCTGCGGCGTGAATCTTGCCGCTCGGAGTAACCGTAAACTCATCGGCACCGCGATTTTCAGCAACAATATTGCCGCTACCCGCATTATCCAACTCACCGGCAACCGTCAGGGCTCTCGCCTCTGCCGTATTTTCAATCTTCATCTCACCGGAAACAAGGTTTTTAACAACCGAACCTTCAGCAAATACCAAATCGGATTTTTGATTCTGTACCGTCAAATCGCCTTGCGTGTTGGTAATCGTACCCGTAATTTCGGCACCGTTTTCTCCGGTGTTGGTGATAGAGGTATCGCCGGAAACTTTATTGCTTACCGTGCCGTTCATCGCCAGTTTACCGTCGCCGGAGTTGGTAATCGTAACATTGCCGGCACCGTTATTGTCAACCGTGGAATCGGCTGTAAACGTCAAATCCTTGCCGGTGTTGGCAATTACGACATCGCCGCCGGTGTTATCCAAATCACCGCTGATGGTGGTACCGTTACCGGTGTTGGTAACGCTTAAGTTACCGCCGTCATTGTTAACCGTAGAGGCCAAATTCAATGCGCCGCCGGTGTTAGCAATGCTTGTATTGCCGCCGGTGTTGCTAATTGAACCGGACATATCAGCATCACCGGTGTTGCTGATTGTGGTGTTACCGCCGCTGTTTTCCAAAGCCGCCGTATAGGTAAGGCCGTTTTGATTATCAATCGTAGTGTTACCATCTTTATCGGTGATAGTACCGGCAATAGCCGCTCCCTTAGCGCCGGTGTTGGTAATGGATATATTGCCCTTAGTCGCTTTCAGCTCTCCGGTTGATGCCAACTCAAAACTCTCCGAACCGCTGTTATTAAGTTCAATATTGCCCGTACCGGCGTGCGCTACTTTTCCGGCAATGCTGAATACGCCTTCTTTGCTTTCCAGCTTAATATCGCCGCTTTCGGTATTCTTGATTTCAGCACCCTCGGCAACGGTTAAATCGCCTTTATTATTGGTTACGGTGGTATTTGCCTTATCGTTTGTAATTTTGGCCGAAGAGCTAAATTCCGTACCATTAGCGCCGTTGTTGGTGATGTCTATTTTGCCGTTATTATCGGAAATTTGACCGGAAACCGTCAATTTGGCACCGCCATTTTCTACGGCAATATCGCCTTTTTTAGCCAATACTTTTCCTGTCAAGTTCGTACCCTTATCCGTAGCGGTGTTAGATATCGAAATATCGCCTTTATCTGCCGTAACATCAGAGGTGGATGTTAATGACAACTCACCCGCGGTGTTGCTTATGGTAATATTGCCTTCGTTAGCCAATACCTTTTGAGAGATTTCAGTACCTGTCTCACCGTTGTTTTTAATATTGATATTGCCCTTAATATCGGTAATATCGCCGGATACGGTTAACTTATCGCCGTTGTTTTCAATACCAATATTGCCCTCATCGGTAGCTACATCTCCGCTGATGGTGGTTCCGGAATCCGTACTGCTGTTTTTAATATCAACATTGCCTTTATCGGTAGAAATATCGCCGGATATGTCAAGAGTTTTACTCTTGTTGGCAACCGTTATATCGCCGATGGTCGCGGTTACATCGCCTGATACCGAAGTTCCGTCAGTACCTTCGTTTACAACATCAATATTACCCTCATCGGTAGTAATATCGCCCGAAACAGTAAGCTTTTTGCCTTTGTTATTAATAAGTATATCGCCGGTTGTTTCGGTTGTAACATCACCGGCAACAGTCAAATCGCCGCTACCCTTGTTGTTGATAGCAATATCGCCTTCGGTCTCGGTGGTAACCGCGGCATCTTCCGTAATCTCTAAATCCACACCGAAGTTATCAATCTTAATGTCACCTTCATTGGCCGATACATTCGCCGCAATCTTTAAGTTTTTGGAATTGTTGGAGATTGCGATATTACCCTTGTCGGTAACAATATCACCGGAAACAGAAGTATCGTCGGTACCCTCATTGGTAATGGTGATATTCCCTGCAGTTTCGGTCTCGAGCCAAGCATCAACAATCGACAATTTGCCGCCGCTGTTATAAATATCAATGTTACCGGCATCTTCCGTAACAACAGACGAGCCCTCTATGTTGAGATTGCCTGCATTATCGTTAGTAATACCGATGTTGCCTTTATGCGCCGTAATATCGCCGGTAACGGTGGTGTCGCCGCCGGCGTTGGCCACTGAAATATTGCCTTCCTCGGTGTTTTCAATATCTGCCGACAAAGCCAATGCTTGCGCGGCATTCTTAATGATTATATCGCCAACTCTGGCGGTTACCGCATTGGCAATGGCCATACCGGTAGTGGTCGAACGGTTATCAATGAGAATTGCCGTGGTTTTTTCGCCTTCGGTCTTACCGGCACCATAAGTTGCAATTTCGGCATTTATATCAACCGCACCGGCGTCGGCATCGTTGATAATCGTAATCATACCTTTGGTGTTATTGTTGGTCTTATTATGCGTAATGTCCGAAGTCACCTTCAAAGCACCGCCGTTGTTAGTGATGGTGACATCGCCCTGTTCATCGCTGATGGTACCTCCGATGTTGGCACCGTCGGCGCTGCTGTTGGTTATCGATACACTACCCTTATCATCAACAATATCGCCCGTAATCTTCAAAGCCCCGGCGTTGCTGTTGGTAATATCGATATTACCTTCAGCGGCATAAATACGATTTTTCAGATTGGCAACCGCGCCGCTGTTGGTTATTTTGATATCTCCCTTATCGGTGCTGTTGACAACACCCGCAATATCGAGGTCAGCCCCACTGTTGCTAATCGTAATACCGTCATTCGCGTCATCGGTATTGTTCAGAATTTGCGCGTCGGCACCGATGTTCAAATTGCCGTTGGAGTTGGTAATATTAATCGAACCGCCCTTATTGCTGACAACGCTCGTAATTTCCGCAGACGATCCGGTGTTGGTTGCCGTAATATCGCCGCCTTTGTTGGTAACATTGCCGACAATTCGCATTTGTCCGCCGCTGTTGGTAATTGCGGTATTGCCGCCGGTATTGTCAACCGTACCGCTTATCTCCAGCATTGTACCGCTGCCGGATATCGCCGTGTTGCCATCCTTATTCAGAATACTGCCACCGACCGACGTTGTTCCGCTGCCGCTGTTGGCAATGGTAGTATCCCCCTTCGTATTGACAATATTCGAAGTGGTTTGCAGATTTTCACCGGCATTATAAATACCAATATTGCCCTGTTCGGTGTTGGAAATCACACTCGATACCGTCAAGTTTTTCGCCGCATTGCGGATAATGATATCCCCGACTCTGGCCGTTACCGCATTAGCGATGGTCATGCCGGTGGTTGTCGAGCGGTTATCAATGAGAATTGCCGTGGTTTTTTCGCCTTCGGTCTTACCGGCACCGTAAGTTTGGATTGCAACCTGAATATCCAACTTTTCGGCATCCGGATTATTGATAATGGTTATCATTCCTTCGGCGGTATTATCCACATAATTGTGATAAATTGCCGAAGTTATCGTCATATCACCTTTATTATTGATGATAGTCAAATCACCTTTTTCATCCGAAAGCGAGCCTGCCACCGTCGCCGATGTTCCGTTATTTTGAACAGAAAGGTCACCTTCTTGAGCAATTACGATACCTTTCAAATCAAGATTTCCGGCATTATTGATAATGCTGATATCACCTTCATCGGCGGTAATCGTCGAGTCAGCGGTTGCGGTTAAACCTTTTGAAGCAATAAACACATCGCCGAGTACGGCATATATGGCATTGGTAAGTTCGGTTACTCCCGTACCCGTGCCCAAAATGTTTATATCACCTTCCGAATCAATAATTCTACCGTTAATCGTCAACTTACCGGCACCGGCATTTTCAATATTAACATCGCCGGCCTGATTGGTGATGTTGCCGTTTATATCAATTTTTTCATCTCCGTAATTATAAATTTCGACATTGCCCTTGGCTGTGATATCACCGGCAAGCAGAGCCTCTCCGCCTTTAACCGTGATATCAACCAAACCGCCGGCCGAAATCGAATCTATGGTAACTGCGTTTTCACCGTCGACTTTGGCGTGCTTTTTAATATCCAACCCATTATTTGCCTCTATCTTTAAGGTGCCGCCGTCCAAAATTCCATGCTGCTGATCACTATCGACATTATTCTTTATAATGCCGTCCAATACCAGTTTACCGGTGGATTTAATGGTTGTATCCGCGCCACTCAGCGTGTTCATAGTAATCTTGTCGCCATAATTATCGGCTACACTTCCCGTACCCGAGAACTTAGCGTTTGTAATTTCGTTTACATTCATCTGTGCCGAGGTTTGGTTATCAATGTTTATTTTCTGATAACCGTTCGCCACAATTATTTGAGCATTATCCCCGATAGTAATTGCATCCGAGTAAATATCCACTTCGGTAAGAGTATAGAAAGTAAGTCCGTTATCGGCGTATACCTCCGGTATATTATACAGATAAATCTGACCGTCCTTATAAATCGCCTTAATATTGTTAACCTCGTTCAAATACGGCGATACGTTGGTTGTGCCGAGGTCTATCATATTCTTTTCGCCTGATGTGACATCAACAATAAGGTTTTCCGGAGCAATCATCTCATCCGTAATGGTGATGTTGCGGTTTGAGTAACCAGTCTTAATCGTACCTTTAATATCAACACCGCGATTGGTCATCACCGTAAATCCGTCACGCGCGAAAATGTAATCACCGTCTTTAATATAAAATGTTTCCGGAGTATCATTGTTATCTTTTAAGACTATACCGACCACATCGTTTGTTGCAACCAGTGACATATTTTTGACTTTGATGTCATTTTCTACGATTTGATCTATCGGAGTTTCGGTATTACCTTGTAACACCCAATCGGCAATCACAAATCCGATTCTGCCGCTTTCATTCAGAACATTCAAATTATTTTCGGTTTGAATATTACCCACAAAGAAAATATCTGATTTTTGGGTAGGGAACGGAATATCGGTAAAGGTCGATACAAACGGATGGTTAACATCATAATAGTTGTTGATATTTATTCCTTCTATATCTTTACCGCCGTTTACATAATGAACTCCGACTTTTGAAAGTTCACTGAGTGTTTTATGATCCCAGTTGGAAAACATATAATTATACGCATCCCAGCCGCTTACGGCCTGCTCTTTATTCATAAACTCGGAATGATTTCTGCCGCCGATGATTAAGCCGCTGTTTGTTGTTGAATCGATATTCAAATCACTGAATATCAACGTTCTTGTAGAGTAGTTATCAACCCTTATGCCGCTTGATACCACATCGAAGATACCATTTCCCGTTATATTATAATTATAAGCACCCTCAACATTAATTCTCGATGATTTTTGATTTAAGGCGTTGAACACAACCGAATATAAGGAATTACCCTGTTCATAATCCTTAGGATCCGATTCAGAAATTTCCCTATATCTGTTATTCAAAGCATCTTTTTCTGCCCGCAAATCCGCAAGAATATTGTCGTTTGCCGTCTTATCTTCAGTGTATAACGAAATCTGATTATCTATATCCGTCAACTTAGTTTTCAACTGCTCAATTTCATCACAGGTTTGCGATGTTCCGGTTTCTCCCGCAGGATTTGGGTTTTCAACAATCACATATTTATTGTTATATACGTTATATACAACATATCCGTGACTTGTTGCAGAATAACCGGCAATTACGTCATCAAACGCCGCGCTGACGCTATCCGCCTGGACCGTGCTTAACCCCAGACTGTCTTTATTATCCTCAAGAAACTCTCTAAGCAATGGAACTTCGATATTATCAGCATGACCGTTATTCCACTCATCAATAGATTTAAGTTCTGCCTTATAGTCAGAAGATATCGTACTGAGCTTATCATAAACAGACGCAAAACTTTCTCTTATATTGTCGTCATAATCTTTGTAATTGCTTCTGATATATTCTCCTGCCGTCAAGATCGGTTTTTGCTGTTCTTCAACAACCGAGGTATTATACTCATTCATCATGGTAACGTAATTAGCATAATCCTCAGGAATTGTTTTCAAAACATCATAATACGTCTCAACCGTGGTTTTTTCTTCCGAAGTTAACTCGTAATCATGATTGCTTAAAAATTCGGAAATTGTCGGAACAGGTTTTTGATCTTGCGGAAGATGACCATTATTATATACATTAATTTCCGCCACTTTTGCATCATAGGCATTGGCTATTTCCGTATATTTATCCGAACTGATTTTGTCCTCAGCCGGAGAACTGCTGTCATCAACGACTTTTCCTTTAACAATATCATAAAGTTTGTTGGCAAGTTGTTCTTCGGTTACCAATTCATGATCCGGTAACAAATCTTTCAATTCGTTCAACTCCTCCTCGGCTGCTGTTTTTTGATTGGTCAGATTATCAATTTTTGCCTCTAAATCATTTACGATTGTTTCAAGTTCGCCAATCTTCTCATCAGCATTTTCTATTTCAAGAACAATGGCTGCAAGATTTTGTTCTTTTACTTTATCGCCATCAACATTTTGCCCATCATAAACTATGTAATCGTCACTATAGAAACCTTTCAAGGTATCTTGATCAATCGTACCGTCCCGATTGATTTTCATATATCTGCTGTTTCCCTGACCGGCAACTATCGCACCGTCATCTTTTAAAGAAGGGCTGTGATAATTCGATGCATTTGACTTGGAACCCGATTTAGAAATAGGAATACCAAACAAAGCATAACATACAGACTTATATGCTATTGTCGAAGAACTCGAACCTTTCCCCGAAGAGTAGCTGATTTCAATATCTTTACCCGATGTAATATCGGCACCGGCTTCAACATTTAAAACGTTATTTATGTTTTTCACTAATCTACCGTCTTCCGATGTTGTCGGAATTGCCGCATGAGCCTCGGAATACGCGTATTGAGTCAGATAATTCGCTGAATTTGTCATATAATTGATATCAACCAAGTTACCTGATTCTATTGAACCGTTATTTTGCAGAACGTTATTAACCGTAAGTGTTAAATAAGATTCCGCCACCGGATCCTTAAATCCGAAGTGATGCGCTTCAGATTTAGCGCGAGCCTCAAGGTTATTTTGAGAATCAAACTCAATTTCCAACTCATCTGTTGCTTTCAGTTTAGACGTCGCATCAATAGATATCCTATTATTATTGGTTACGGTAAGCCAGTTTTTACTTCTCGGTATGGCCACAAAACCACCAACATTATTTGCCGTTCTTTGTCTGAACATAGATGAAGTCAAAACGTTTAATACAATATCTTTTGTTGCATACAATTTAGAATTTTGTATATCTATTTCACTGGTTTGAGTAATGACATTCGTCAGTTTCATCTCATTTTCGGCAACAAAACCGCCGGCTCCGCCGACATAATCCACCACACCTTCATTCTTTGTTCTTATATCGGAAGACGCTTTTAAATTAACAGTTTCAGCGTTAATCGTCGTATTGTTTAATGACAATTTTGCAGCCGACGTATATGAATTATACGCTTCCGTATCAGCAACGGCAACAAAACCGCCGGCTCTCATCGAGGCTGTATCTTTAACAACAGAGTTATTCTTCACCTCAAATTCTACTTTGTTTTTAGAATTGATATTGGAACTATTGAGATTGGTTATTGTTGACGTATTAAAAGTATTGGTAGTATTATTTTTACTGACCGAAATAATGCCGCCGGCTCCGTCGGACGACGTTACATCAAACGTATTCGTCGAAGTATTCTTTACTGTCAATCGGTTATTCGCTGCATTTGAATCCGTATTTATTCCGTCAACGGTCAATACCGAAGAACCGGTCAATAAACTTACGGCTTTCGTATCACTGATATTTAAAACACCCGCACCGGAACCTGAAGACTTGCTCAAAACAGAGTTTCTTATTGTATTAAAATCAATACTCGCCGAGTTAGCATTAAAATCTCCGCCGATATTACCTGTTGTGTTGGCAGTCAGCGTCGAGTTAATCCGAACTCTTTGTCCTCCACCGACCAAACCGCCAAAGTTAAAGGCACTCATATCGGAAATTACATCAGATACATGCGAAGCATTGATGGTTGCATTTTGATTAATCTTATTGGCACCGCCAACATCCACACTCATTGTGCTGACATCTTTTGCATCCACAGTCACGACATTTACACCTATACCGACGGTTGCTTTAACCGAACCGGCGTTAGAAATTGCCTTCGAAGCCAGAGAGGAATTTATCTCTAAATTATTCGCGTTGTGTTCTTTTGCTTTCAATACGGTAGACACCGTTGCGGTATTTTCCGCTTTTGCCGAAGTTGCGGCAACAAATCCTTGCAAGGACACGTGTACATTATGGACTTCACCTTTAGCCGTAATACCATCAGTTCCGTTATCTTTTGCCGTAATAATGCTGGTTGTGCCGAGGTTATTGAGGATAAGCCCGGATGTACTGTCAATACCGGATTTGAAGTTGGCATTCATAACCGCGCCCGATATATCATCGGAGAAAACACTGGCCAACTTAACCGAGGTTACGTTTGCCTTGGATAATACCGACATTTTATTGTAGTCGGTTATAATATCCAAACCGTTGGTATTGATGGTTCCGGTCACGTTTTCGATAATTGCGCGGTTAATGGTGGACGCATTGGCTTCGTTTTTAGAAATTCCCACAGCCTCAGCACCGGCAATGGTTACGGTTGCTTTGGTCGACTTCAAATCGGTGGTGGCGGTGGAATGAAGCGTTAATTTGCCCGATGCGTTAATGTTGGTGTCACCGCTAATCAGAGCAACCGACTTGTTGGTATCTTTGGCTTCCGACAAATCAACCGATACTACACCGACGCCGGTCACCACAACATTGGTGCTGTCCAAGTTTGAATTACTGGTTGATTGGGAAACAACCTCAATATCACCACCGGTATTTACCGTGGCATCTTTGATTTGAGCAACTGTTTCCGAAGAGTTGTTATATATCGCGGAACCGCCGGAAACGGATACGCCGGATACGTCGACTCTCACGTTTTTAATTTCAACGTCAGATTTGGAATTTGCCTTAACAGAAACATCGCCGGATGTACTTTCTACTGTGCCGCCGGCAATCTCCGCGATGGTATTGTTGGCCAACTGAGTATTTTTAATACCTACACCTACCGTTGCCAAACCGGCACTGATATTTGTATTGCTCAGTTCCAATTTTTCCTTATTGCCGAGACCTTTCAACTGACTTGAAGCGTTGATTTCGGTATTGTTTGCGGTTTTCAAATTGCCGTTAACACTCGATATCGCGCCGGTTTTAACGGAATCGGATGAACTGGTTGGAGTATACTTTCCTTTGATAGTGTCATTGGCTGTTATTTTATCATACTGATCCTTGGTGTGACTGACGGCATTGTTGATTTTGCTACTGGTTTCCGCCGTCGAATATGTATCGGTGCGTTTGCCGAGTCTGATGAGCGCAACATCGCCGGCAATCGCCCCCGCACCGAGGGAAACCGCCGCATTGAGATTATCAAGTCCGTTGGTCATCACGGCTTGTATATCCGACGAACCGGCATTAATCTGACCGTTTTGTTCTGACAATACTTCTGCTTTTGCAGTGTTGTTGGCATAATACAAATTGATGTTTGCACCGGCGGCCGCGCCTGCTCCGGCACCGTTTATCATTGCCATAACATTCTCGGCTTCGTTCTTGTCGTTGGCATATACGGATATCGCATTTGCCACGTTCAATTCTTTCGCTTTGGCATCAATATAAGCACGGGTTACCGAGTCAATCTGGTTAACCAACGTGTTGGCCAACAAACTGGCACCCATACCCGCTACCGACAAACCGTAATTGATATTCTCCAATTTTCTGTCTGAATATGCGGCAACATCCAAAGAATTTATCGCGGTTGACGAAGTATTCTCAACATACGACTTTACGGTGTTGGTATAGATATTTTGCACCACATTTGCCAGTGCCGATACACCTTGACCGGCAACTCCCAAACCGATTGCCCGGTTATAAATTCGATCTTGTTTGTTTTTATTGGCATTGATGGCGATATTTCCGGCTTCTTTGATATTGGAATTCTTAATACCGGCTTCAACATCGGAAATAACAGTGTTCAAAATAACGTTCACGATAATACCCACACCTTGACCGGCAACCGACAAAGAGGCTATCCAGTTTTCCGCCTTGATAATTGCATCGGCATCAATGGAAATATCGCTCGTCGTGTTGATTACGGCATTTTCAATATAAGATTTTATGGTATTGGTATAGTTATTTTTAATGGCAATACCGGTACCCGCCAATCCTTGTCCGACACCGGAAACGCCGACCGAAATATCGAGAGTTTCGAGTTTATTTTTGGCATCCATATCAATCGCGGCATTGTTAACCTTGGCATTTTTGATAGATGCCTCGGTGGTTCCGTTATAGTTATTCACCACAGGTGCTACCGAAAGCGCCACATGTCCGGCACCTGAGCCGGTAACCGCTATATGGCTGGCATTGATGGTTTCATCGGCGTTAATATCTATGGTTTGTGCTGAAATTTCGTTTGCGCCGTTGGCATTATCAATACTTGCCGTGGCTTTGTCATCGATATTGTTAACAAAAGTGTTGACATTAGCCGCTACCGTGCCGGCACCCGAAGCGGCAATCAAAATTTGCTGATTATCTTTGCGATTTACGGCATTTAAGGTAATGGTATCGGCAATCGTCAATTTGGAGTTATCACCGATAAATGCCTTGGTATTGCTGTCATCATTTAAAACCAAAACCTGTACACCGACCGCGCCTGAAAGTGCGCCGCCGATGGCACCGGCAATAATGTTTTTAATTGAATAATCGTTGGCCGCGACTTGCAAATTATCAGCTTCTGTCTCAGAATTTACAATTTTGGCTTCAACTTCATTGCCAATGGTTTTAATAATAACCGCACCGGCAACCGAGGCTGTCATACTGCCAGAAAGGTCGTAAAACATATTCCAGTTACCAAAATTGCTGTCTTGCTTTAAGCCGACATACTCGCCTTTCTCATTCTTGTTTAACAAACTGTCTTTATAGCCGGAGGCTGTCACGTCGCTGGTTATATATTTGCCGTCCGAATCTTTGGTGCCGCCCATTGAATTGACACTCGAGGCCAACACCGCCATATCACCGGAAGTTTTGACATTTGCGCCGTTAACATACGCGTGAATCGTCTTTTTAACCACATCAACATTGACACTGCCGGCAATTTCCGCAGTTGCCAAACCGCCGCTAACCGTGCCGCCCCGCGTATAAATCGTGGTATCATCAACGGCATTTACCAAAACCGCACTGCTTTCCGAAACTTTGCCGTTCAGCAGCGCCTGCACTGTGTTTTTAAACACATTGGCATTGATATTTGCCGCCACTGCCGCCGTCGCATTTTCATTGAAAGCAACACTCACGCCGACCGGAATTAAATCAATCTTTTCGATACTGTCGGCATTCACCGTAACATTTTGCGCTTTTTTGATTTCCGAACCATTTTGCAACTCGGCGGTAACCCGGTTGTTATAACCGTTGCCGATTAAATTGGCACCGGCATTTGACGCCATGGAAATACTGAGCGAACTGGTGATTCCTCGCAACCAGTTGTCATAATTTGCGTCGATAGCCACGTTTCCGTCAGAACTGAGTACCGAATTATTGATGGCATGAGCAATAACGTTTGATACAAAAACATTGACGACACCGTTAACATTTACGGCAACTCCGCCCGCGGTTTGAATCCCCAAATTGGCCGCCAAAAACTTCAGATTTTCCGTTTCTTGCGCATTTATGGTTATCGAACCAGACTTATGTATCTTGGCGTTATCCGCTTCAGCCTTAACAGTGGAATCATTCACATTGACTACCGCGCCGATACCGACCCCAAAACCGGATTGTGCGGTTGAAAACTCAATGGCACCGGCCAAACTTTGGTTCACAATCGCTTCGTCAGCGATAATTTTTACATCGCCGGAAGATGTGATTTCGGAATTAATTGCCTTAGCAATCACGCTGTTGAGATTTGATTCCGAATTGAGCGCTCCGTCAAAAGTATAACTCGAACTGGAGCCGACGGATATCTCTCCCGCCACGGCTACGGTGTTAAAGTCCTGATCCAAATCGGCATTTATCGATACGTCCTTAGCATTCAAAAGCGTGCTGTTATTGACTTCCGCCACAATATCTTTTTTGCTGAAGTCACGGGTAACCGCAATTCCGCCACCGATATTTGCGCCTGAACCGCTTTGGATGCCGGCGGCACCGGCAATATTCCAAATATGCGAGTCATCTTTTGCATTAACCGTAACATCAACGTCTGCGGCATTTTCTGCCTTTTGTACAATTGAATTATTCAGTATTTTTGCCCATACGGTATTTTGTAACTTATTAAAACCGAAAGCGCCGCCTGCCGAAGCCTTAAAGCCGTCTTTGGCGGCAATCGAAATTCCGGCCGTCACATCAATCAAATCAATATCGGTCGTGGCCTCCACTTTGATTTTAGGAGTATCGGTTCCGCTGTTGGTGGCAGAGGTTTCGGTAATCGTGCTGTTATCGATGAGCGCCTTAGTTTCGGATCGGTTGTTATAAACATTAACCCCGGCACCACCTGCTATCGTGCTCGATTTTGACAAGCCGCCGTTTACTTGTACCGCCAGAGTGTCGTTATTTGCCGCAACCTTTACGTCTTCGCCGCTACCAACCGTAGAATCTTTTATTTCGGCGTTTGTTTTAGTATAATCGTTGGTAACATCAACCGCTCCGGCCAGCGCAATCCCAAAGTTGGTATTGGCGGTAGAAGTATTAGCCGTTTGGTTACTGCCCGTCAACTTATTGGCCGAACCCCCATTGCGATTGCCACCGTTTTTATTCTTGTCAAGCTCTTCTTTTCCCTGTGAATTAGCGTCGTTCTCATCAAACAAATTGTTCAGATTCATAACGTCTTCCGCATCATCGTCAGCGGCGTCCATTTCATCCATCCAGTTGCCGACATTTTTCATCTTTTGGCCGTTTTTGGTTCCGGTTTCGTCGTTGTTGATCTCTTCCTGTTCATCTCGGCTGGTGGCTACTCCGCCGGCAAACGCGGCGGCACCCAATACATCAATCTTGCGCGAAATCGTATCGGCAGTTACGCTCACATCTTTTGTGGCCGTAATTTTGGAATCTTCAACCAAACCGGTAATTTCTTTCAAAATTTTAGCCACGCTGATTGCCGCACCGACGGAAACACCGCTACCTTCCTGTTGGGAGTTTGTACCGATTAAGGATATATTCACAACGGAATCTTCAACCTCCCGCTCGTCATTTACCGACAATTCACCGCTATCTTTATCAAGTTCTACCGGATCTTCTTCGCCGCTTTTCTTCGGGCTGATGGAGGCTTTGCCGGCAGCAACTTCGATGTTTTTAGCCTTAATTTCGTTGTCACCCTTGCTGTTTTTGATAGAGGCTTCGGTTTTACCGTCGATATTCTGAACGTTTACCGCACCTTCAACCGCAAAAAGACCGGCTTTGGCACCGATAACCGCCATATTGATATAACCTTCTTCCGAGGCCGCTTTAACCTCAATATCGCCGTTTTCTGCCGTAACTTTTGAATTTGTAATATATGCTTTGGCGTTGTTGGTAAAGTGGTCCACCAAAACCGAACCGCCGATGCCGGCCTTAGTGTCTTCTTCTTCCTCCTCATCACCCGGGTTGAGTTTGCCGATAAATTTGTTGATTTTATCAATTAAAAACTCTACCTTGCCGACACCATTATAATTAACTACCGAGTTAGAGGCATTGACTGTGATATTGCCGTTTTCCGAAGTGACCGTCGAGCCGTCGATATATGCCGAAGTATTGGTCGCAATGGTGTTTGCCAATACCGAACCGGCGATATTTACCGTATCTCCGCTGCCTTCAGCCATAACCTGGTTATTAAACAGACCGTCTAACTTAATTTTGCTGCTGCCGATAAATTTGAGCGGACTCTTAAGGCTGTTCCAGATTTTTTGAGCATTATCTTTGTTCAAAATATCATCAACTTTAGTATGCAGAAAATCAGCGTCCCAACTGGTCGGAGAACCTGTGCTGCTGTCAAAACCGACACCGATAAACATGTTAACTTTTTTCTCGCCTTCGCCGACTTCCTGACCAAATGTCAATCCCAGCGGGTTCATCGGTAATTGCGTGGTTGCACTCACCATGATATCTTTATCCGCCTCAACTGTCGAGCCGTTGATTATTTTAGCCTCATTGGTGTTGTTTTGATCATTTACCACAATTGCTACACCGGCACTGATTTTTTTCTCGGCACCGGCATCAGCCTCCGCCGAATTGACCGCAAAGTCCACCATATTCGACAACACACTGATATTGTCGCCGCTGACATTTGAATTATCAATCTGCGCCGTTGAACTGTTGTGTTCGTTGTTCCAAATCGCCGAGCCGGAAATTTCCAAATTTGCCTTGTCCAAAACGTCGCCGATTTTATCGGTAACCTTGCCTAAAAACTTTTTATTGAGCCACTCGTAGGCCTTTATGGTGTAGGTTTTGCCGGCAGTGCTCAATTCTTTGGTTTTAACGTCATAAGTTTGGTTTTTGGCCTTAACTTCCGTTTCTACCGAGCTGTCAATCACATTGATATTTTGCGCCAAAGTTTTGACATCGCCATCGGCAGTAATGGTTGAATCTTTAACACTGACATTGGAATCGGTTTTGGTGTGATTGATAACCATTGCGGCCGCGATACCGGTTTTATCGGAATTTTCGCCCACATTGGAAATATCTTTTACTTCCACTTCGCTGCTGTTAAAATCGATTGCCTTAACCGTCAAATCACCGGTTTCAATGGTGGAGTTTTCGGCAATATTCACCGCGGTATCCGCAACAATCGAGTTATTCAGCAAAACCAAATTATATGCCGACACCGTGCTTTGTTGTCCGCCGTTATTGTTATTATTGTTCTTGTTAT
>JBGUGE010000028.1:0-12111 GCA_045111335.1 Alphaproteobacteria bacterium
GACACCTCATCGGTCAGTTCTTTAACCAAATAAACGCCTAAACCGCCGATATTTCTTTGTTCGGCCGAACCGGTCAAATCAGGATCATCTCTTTTTTGCGGATTATAGTCAATCCCGTTATCGTTAAAGCAAATGTGGTAAGTGCCGTTATTTATATAGGTGTATATCCGCGCCAGCCCGTGAGATTTATAGGCGTATTGCGCAATATTGGAAAAGATTTCTTCGGTCGCCACCATTAATTTGGCCTGTTTTTCCTTAGGGATTTTATGTTTTGCCATATCTTGCTCCACATAAGCCAAAACCTTGTCAATATACTTTACTTCGGCCTTTACGGTCAGGGTACCTTCGGGCAGGGCGCAATAAACCAATTCCAACATGGTTAAATCGTCGGATTGCTCGGCACCGTCGGCAAACAGAGCCACGTCGTTTTTCATGGATAATAATACATCATACGGTGATTGCAACGGCTGATTTAAGAGTTGCATCATGCGGTCATTGCCGTAGAATTCACCGGCTTTGTTTTGTGCCTCGTTTACGCCGTCGGTATATAAAAACATACGGTCACCGCTGCGCATTTGCAATTTTTCTTCGGTAAACACGGTATTTTCAATGCCGCCCAACACAATATTGCGTTTGACCTCCAACATTCGATAGCCGTTTTCATCGCGATAGCACGGCGGATTATGACCGGCATTGACATAGCTGAGTTCGCCGGTTTTAAGGTCAAGAATCGCCATAAATGCCGTCACAAACATATTAGCACCGCCACGGCATAATTCGTTGTTGACTTTGCCGAACACTTCGGATAACGAAACTCCGGTTTGAGCTGTACTGCGAATTAAGGCGCGGGCGTTCATCATATATAATGCGGCGGGAATACCTTTGCCGGATACGTCGGCAATCACCACGGCAACATGGTTGTTATCAATTAAGAAGAAATCATAAAAATCTCCACCCACCATTTTGGCCGCGGTCATCACCGCATAAATTTCGAAGGCTTCATGAAACGGAAATTCAACCGGTAGGGCAGATTGCTGAATTTGCTTGGCAATTTCCAATTCACTTTGGGTACGTTGTTTTTCGGTGGCGGCCGAACGCACCAAATCAATATGCTTTAACAGGTTGTTACGCATTTTGTGAAAGGCGCGATTCATTATACCGATTTCGTCGTGTGCGATATATTCCGGCAGGCGGGCTTCAAATTTACCTTCACCATATTGCAACGCGACTCTGCTTAAATCAAGCAAAGGTTTGGTAGAGCGGCGGCAGATAAAGTTGATTAAGAACAACAGACCGGCCAGCCAGAATAACATAAAGGTCACGGTTTTGACCTGTAAATCGCGCAAAGGCTCAATAAATTGTGTTTTGGAGCAGACCAACCCTACACCCCATCTTAAGTCTTGAACCGGAGCATACAGCACCATCACCGCCGAGTCGTATACCGTTGAGGCCGGAATTTCGATACTTCCGCCTTTGTTGTTTTGAATATTGATAAATGCCTGTTGTAATTGCGGCCAATTATGTTGTGAGGCAATATCTTGGATACTGGCATTTTTTTGCAACTGTGCATCGGGATGGATAATAAATTTACCCATAGGCGAAATCACCCAATATTTACCGATGCTGTTTTTTTCAATATTGGCCACATCGCCGCGAACCACATTTAAATCCATAGATACGGCAACCAGACCGTCAAATTTTTGCGAGCCGACAAATTTAAACGGAATGAGGCAGGTTACAACCGGAGACTGCGTATCAAAGCTTTCGGCAATATACGGTTCGCTCCAAAAGGTTGCTTCTTCCTTAGGTACGGCCTTAAACCACGGATAGAGATGGTAAAAATCGGTTATTTTGGTTGATTTGAACTGAAAACTGCCTTCATCCATCACCGCCGAATACATGGTACCGGTGGTAACGTCCTCGTTTTCAAACACATAAACCCACGCGTGTGCCGCATCGGATTCGTCATGAATGAGGGTTTGCATGGCCGAATGCAACAAATGCCGCATCATTTCGACATCGGTGCTCGGCAGTTCTTTGAGGGTGTTTTTAATGGTTAAAGCCGCGCTTTCCGTTTCCCATCCGGTTGTTTCCAAATCAGATACGACTTTTTGCAAAGGCTCCCGCGCCAAGCTCTCGATATGCTCCCGAATAATCGGTCGCGAGTGTGCGGATAAAAAATACCACAGCCACGCTACACCGATCAACACACATATCGAAATGCTGACACTGAGCTTAAATGTCAGAGATTGCCGCTTGTACCATTTCCAACCGGCCGAATACATATTTATTCAATATCCATAATATTGGTAAAGCCGACGATTTCAAAAATTTCTTTAACGGAAGGTTGAACGTTAATCAACTTTAAGGTGCCGCCGTTTGCATTCATTATTTTTTGGGCTTGCAGAAAAATACGCAGGCCGGCCGAGAACACATAATCAACATCGGACAAATCGTAAACCAGCTCTTTTAAGTTTGTAAAATCCACGGCCTCAAGCAGCTCCGGTGCCGAATTGGTATCAATACGTCCCATAACCGTACATACAATTTTATCGCCGTCCTTTTCTGTTTTATACTCCATCATTTTATCCTTTCATAATACATTATTGCCTCGAGTATATCAAACTTGCTTTTTAAGTCAAATAAAAATCCGTCATTTATAAATTTTTACACATTTTATTTTGGATTGACAATAATGTAATTGCTGCATATATCGCAGATAAATTAATTTTTTTGGAAAAAATTGACAAATGTGAATTTTTTACTTGACAAAAATAATTTAAGGGATAAAATAGCCATATACTTTCATAAAAGGAGTATGATAATGAACACAGTAAAATCTTTGAGTGCAGCGCTATTAACGGCAGGAATCTTGCTGGTGGCAAATTCTTCTCCGGCGGCTGCCGAAATATGTTTTATAGGTACCGGTGTTTGTTATGGCGACAATATAATTCATGTTGCAGCTAACGGCGTGACTTACAGAAATTATTCACATCCGAGTCGTTCTGAGAGCCATGCAAGTTGCGATGAGTATGAAAAGTTGTTTGATGATCTCGCCGCTCATATTATGGAAAATTCGCAAGGCGGAATGTCGGTAAGATTTGACGTCAATAAAGACGGAGTCGTAAATGTTGCCGATTTGGCGGCCGTAACTGATTTAAAAAGACAGAACGGTTGCAGATAATCCGCTTGCGTTGATGGAATTGTTATAAAAGCCTGTCTTATGATTAAGACGGGCTTTTTTGTTGTTTATTCGATAATCGAAATATATTTGGCGTAACGTTTGCCGTAGTTATCCCAATATTGCAACACGCCTTCTTTCATCACCTTATGCTCATAGAGTGCTAAGCATTTTTTATTTGGGATCGCGGTCAGGACACCGTTTTCAAAGTGTGTATCTATACCGATAAGCGCGGTTTGCAAAGGTTCCCGCATCAGGCGCTCATAATCATCGGTGCTTATTTTGAACTTAACCTCACTGACTTGTCCGTCGGCCTTGATAAACGCGGCAACACTCATCAGGCGGATATATTCAAAAATCAACAGCGGAGAAAATATTTCCAATTCGGTTTTCGGCGATTCCATTTTTAAGATTCCTTATTATATATTTGGTTTGACTTTAGCTAACAAGTTTAATAATGTCAATGTATCAATTATTTTTAAGGAGATTAAAATGGAAAAATCAAATAAAATTTGGGCCGCGCTTTTGATTGCCGGCGGTTTGGCAATCGGAGGCTTTTTTCCGGGGTATTACTATTATAAAACCCACGCCGATTTTCGTTCGGTAACGGTTAAAGGTTTGGCCGAAAAAGATGTTGTGGCCGATATGGGGCTGTGGAATATTCAGTTTACGGTTAACGGCAATGATTTGGCCGCGGTGCAAAAACAAATCGGGGAGCAGGCTCGTGAGATTGTGAAGTTTTTACATGAGCAGGGATTCGGTGATGAAGAAATTCACATTGGTCGGATTGAAACCAATGATTTGATGGCGAATCCGTATCGCGATAACACTGCAGCGGAGACATCGCGTTTTATCTTAACGCAGACCATTGCCGTGCGTTCGCCGAAGGTGTATCAAATCGCCACCGCCATGTCGCTCAGTAATGCGCTGATTGCCAAAGGAATCGTGTTCAGTAATCAATCCGCCAATTATTTTTTCACCAAATTAAACGATATAAAGCCGGAAATGCTGAAACAGGCCACCGAAAATGCTAAAGAAGCCGCACTTGAATTTGCCCGCAACAGCGGCAGCAAAGTCGGCAAAATAAACAAGGCCAATCAGGGTGTATTTTCAATCCAGTCGCGCGATGATGCCAACGCTTATGAAGCCTTGCAAATAGAGAAGCGGGTGCGAGTCGTTTCAACGGTGGAATATCTGTTGGAAGATTAATTGACTTTCTATATATAATAAGGCGTCGCTTTACGCGTTGATATCAGACGATTGTGAGCGACGCCTTAAATATATCCGGTGCTTTCGGAAGGTGTGCAAAAAAATGCTTGACTTAGAGTACGGTCTAAAAATTACACTTCAATTTGAAGGAGAAAAATATGAAGACGTACAGCATCGGAGAAGTTGCAAAGCGCGTCGGGGTTACTACGTATACTTTGCGTTTTTATGAAAAGGAGGGGTTGTTGCCGCATATTCATAAAAACTCGGCCGGAATACGCCGCTTCAGCGAACAGGATTTGAATTGGCTCGAAATAGTGGAGTGTCTTAAATCAACCGGTTTGCCGCTTAAAGAAATCAAACACTATTTGGAGTTAATCAAAGACGGAGATTCTACTCTTAAAGAACGTATGCAGATATTTTTGGCGCAAAAAGCGCGGCTCGAACATCAAATTAAGGCATTGCGGGATAATATGGAAAAGATTAACTTCAAAATCAAATATTATAAGGCAGCCATCAAAGACGGCGAATCGCAGGTTTATGAAAAAAACGAAGCACTCAAGGCCGAGAGAAATCGTCTGTTTAAGCCTAAAAAATAACATTAGCACATCATTTATGTGTATCTTTTAATTCGTGGTATAACTCAAGAAAGCGATTGAGATAGGGGATAAATATGCTATAATCAGCCATATTTTAATATGGGGATATAAGCTATGCACGAAATAAAATGTCCGAAATGCGGCGAGGTGTTTACGGTTGACGAATCCGGTTATGCCGCATTGCTCAATCAGGTGCGCGATGCCGAGTTTCATAAAGAACTGCACGAACGAGCGGTGCAATTGGCCCGAGAAAAGGACGATGCACTTAAGTTAGCCGCAATACAGGCACAGGCAGAAAAAACGCAATCGGCGGCACAATATGTGCAACAAATCGAACAGCTGAAGGCACAAATTGCCGCCAATGATAAAGACAGACAGATAGCGGTAATTGCTGCGGTGGACGCGCAAAAAGATGTTCTGACCAAGAAAGAACAAACCATTATGCAGTTGCAAAGCCAGCTTAAAGAAGCGGAAAAAGACAGTCTGCTTAAAGAACAAAACTTAAAGGAAAACTTTAATGCCCAACTTAAAGCCAAGGATGCGGCAATCGAATTTTATAAAGACCTTAAAATCAAGATGTCGACCAAAATGGTGGGGGAAACCTTGGAACAGCACTGCGAAACCGAGTTTAATAAGCTCAGAATGACGGCATTTCCGAATGCTTATTTTGAAAAAGATAATGACGCCAAAACCGGCAGTAAGGGGGATTATATCTTTCGCGATAAAACCGAGGACGGCGTGGAATTTCTCTCCATTATGTTTGAGATGAAAAACGAAATGGATACCACCGCTACCAAGCATAAAAACGAGGATTTTTTCAAAGAGCTGGATAAAGACCGCAATGAAAAGGGGTGTGAATATGCGGTGTTGGTGTCGCTTTTGGAAAGTGACAGCGAATATTATAATGCCGGCATTGTCGACGTATCTTATCGCTACCCTAAAATGTATGTGATACGGCCACAGTTCTTTATTGCGTTGATTACATTGTTACGTAATGCCTCGCTGAATGCGGTGCAATATCGGCGACAGGCTCTGGAGTTGCGCAATCAAAACATCGATATTGCACATTTTGAAGAAAATCTGAACGAATTTCGTGACAAATTCGATCGCAATTATCAGTTGGCGAGCGATAAATTCAAAAAAGCCATTGAGGAAATAGATAAAACCATCGATCATCTGCAAAAAACCAAAGAAGCGTTGCTATCGTCGGATAATAATCTGCGGTTGGCCAACAATAAAGCGCAAGAGTTGACGGTTAAGCGATTGACTCGTAACAATCCGACCATGAAACAGAAATTTGCCGATTTGGCAGAAAATAAAGACTCGTGGTAGGTGAAAAAGTTGTGAATCATTTGCTTAAATAGGTTTTGTTTAAGTTTCAGGCGTATTATATTAAGGCAATTGTTTAATTTAACTAAAGGGAAGGAAAAATGAAAACTATTACGCGTGTAAGCATTACCGAAGCCATTTATGAGGAAATCGGATTGTCCCGTAAAGATTCCGGCGATGTTTTGGATATGATTATCGAAGAAATTAAGACGGAGTTGGCTAAGGGCAATGATGTTAAGATTTCGTCGTTCGGTACATTTGCGTTGCGCAAGAAAAATGCGCGAATCGGACGCAATCCGAAAACCGGTGAGGAAGCCGAAATTACACCGCGTACCGTGATTTCGTTTAAGCCTTCGCAGATTTTAAGAAAGGCTGTCAACGGCGCAAAATAACCGCTTGAGGCAGAAACGGCCGCGTTATGATTATTAATAAGTCTAAGTCCGCATTCAAAACAATTGCCGAAGTGGCTGATGAGCTCGGTGTGGCGACGCATGTGTTGCGTTTTTGGGAGACGAAATTCAGCCAGATTAAGCCGATGAAAACCGGTGGCGGACGGCGCTATTATCGCCCCGATGATGTAGAAGTCATTAAACTGATTAAAGGGTTGCTTTATAATAATCGTTATACCATTGAAGGCGCGCAGCAGCTGATTAAAACCAAAGGCTTGAAAAATCTTTTGGGTTCGGAAGAAATCCAAAAAGACTTTTTTGAAGAAGAAACGCCGAAAAATACCGCAACGGATGTTGTTTCGGCAACAACGACTTTAGTGCAACAGAAACTCAGCAAAGAGGCGGTTGATAATATTTCGAGTGCGGTCAGTGTGTTAAAAAATCTGCGGATGAAATTGACCAATCTTTGAGGAGAATCGTGGTTGCCGAAGATGTGTCGATTCTGAAAAGAGCTTGACATTTTTATTTTTAGGATTATCGTAAAGTTGTTCTCGGTGCTTGCAGGGCTTATAAGCAGAGGACATTATGGAACCGAGCCGGTTTAATGGAATGAAGTTATTTTTATTTTGTTGACGGCTCCTGATTTATAAGGAGTTTTTTTTATGAGCGAATATAAATATAAGCACGGATTTTGCATAATGCGCGCCCAACCGTTTCATATCGGGCATCAGAAGATTATTGATCAAATGTTGAGAGAATGCGAACGTGTTACGGTGGCTCTCGGTTCAATTCAGGAACAGGGAACGGCCCGTAATCCGCTTAACTATACCACCCGCAAAAAAATGATTCAGAATATCTATCGCGGCAAGCCGGAATATGATCGGCTTAAAATCATCGGGCTGTTTGATATCAATAATCCGGCGGAATGGGGTGAATTTGTGGTAGATTTCTTAAAAGAGAGTTTTCCCGATTTGCCGTTGCCGGAAGCCTATTATGCCGGTTCGGAATACGATGCGCACTGGTTTAAAGAACATTTCAAGCATATTGTGTTGGTGGATCGTACCGATCCGAGTTTCCCGTTTGTAACCGGTACAATGGTGCGTGATATGATTAAATTCGGCGATGCTCGTTGGAAAAATTTTGTGGCACCGGAAAATCATCATTTGGTGGAAGAATATTTTAATAAGAAAAAAGGTATTGTTTAGCTGTTTTTTTACCGCGTCTGCGTCTTGCGCGGGGCTTATGCGAGACAGGCGCGAATTTTAACCTGATAAGCCTGAAGGGAAGGAAATTATGACACAAAATATATTAATGCGGATTGACTTTCAAAACGATTTTGTGCATCCGCACGGCGCGCTCAGCCTAAATGCGCCGGAATTGATTGAAAAACATCAAAAATTTGCCGACAGCCTGTTTGCCGGCAGCTTTGATAAAATTATCGAAACCTATGATACGCATTATGCCGAAACCTACGGCAATACATCGGAATCCGACAGTTTCCCGTTGCATTGTGTTCAGGGAACTTGGGGTTGGCAGCAGGCGGCTCCGTTTAAGCCGGAGTTGGAAGTCGAAAAAATGTATAAATCAACCGTAAACATTTGGAACGAGCTCAAGCAGTATCGTACTTTGCAACAAGGTTGGGACGACGCAAACGTATATTTGTGCGGCGTGTTTAGTGAAGTGTGTGTAAAATATGCTTTAAACGGGCTCTTAAAGCGCGGCGCCAACGTCATTATAATCGGAGATTTGTGTCAAGGTGCGCAAGAGCAAATCGGCGATATTTTGCAAAAAGATGCTTATCGGCCGTTTATTGAGGCCGGTATGTTGCGGTGTATTACGAGCGCGCAATTTTTCAGAAAAGAATTGCACAACAAAAAAATTCAACATAATTTAGTTCACAAAAGTTTAGGAGAATAGCCATGACCGATACCAGACCGAATATTTTAGAAACCGGAACCCCGCTTTTTTGCGATTTATATCATTTAACCATGGCGCAGGCGTGGTTTTTGGACGGCAAGGCCGAAGAAATCAAAACATCTGAAGCATTTTTCCGCAAAAATCCGTTCGGCGGCAGTTATTTGATGTGTGCCGGCTTGGGAGAATTTGTACAATGGCTCGAAAATTGGCATTTTACAAAAGAGGATATAGACTATTTGCGACAGGAGAAAAATGCCGACGGTACGGCGCGCTTTGGCGAGCGTTTTTTGGATTATATCAAGGATAAAAAATTACAAATCAGTATCAATGCCGTGCCGGAGGGAGAGTTGGTGTTTCCCAACGAGCCGGTTTATTCCGTGACCGGTCCGACATGGCAGGTCGATTTGGTGGAAGCGGCACTGCTGAATGCCTTTAATTCGCAGAGTTTGGTGGCAACTAAGGCGTCGCGTATGGCGCATGCGGCATCACTCGACGGTAAAAAACGTCCGCTGTTGGAGTTTGGTTTAAGACGCGGGCATGAGTTGGGCGGATTTTCCGAAACCAGAGCCGCGTATATCGGTGGTGCAACCGGCACTTCCAATACCGCGGCGGCAAAACATTACGGGATTCCGGATTCCGGTACCATGGCACATTCGTTTGTGATGAGTTATGAAAAGGAGATTGACGCTTTTAAAGCGTTTATGCGCGGCAATCCGGGGAATACCACACTTTTGGTAGATACCTACGATACGCGTCAAGGAATTAAAAACGCCATACAGGCCGCCAAAGAAGTAAATTTGCCGCTGATGGGAATGCGGGTGGACTCCGGTGATTTGGCTTATTGGGCCAAAGAGGCACGAAAAATGCTTGATGCCGAGGGAGATAATCCGCTGTTTGCCGATGTGAAGATGGTGGCTTCCAACGATTTGGATGAGTATTTAATTGAAAATCTGCTCATTGTGCAAAAGGCTCCGTACGATGTGTTGGCGGCCGGCACAAAATTGGTTACGGCTTATGATACGCCGGCGTTGGGCGGAGTGTTTAAAACCAAACAATATATGGGGCGTCCATGCATCAAAATTGCCGAAGGAAAAACCACCATTCCGGGGGCAACCAATGTGGTAAGAATCGTGCGTGACGGCAAGTTTGAAGGGGATATCATTTGTCAGGCCGCAGACGAGAAATTGGTACAAGACGGTAAGCTGTCTCGTGATATTACTTCTTATACTCTGAACAGTCTGAACGGTTTAAAGTTGGGATTTAAGGCCGGAGAGCAGGCATATTTGCTGCTGCAACCGGTAGTCAGAGAAGGTAAGGTCATAAATCCTCCGGAGTTGAATTTGCAAAAGTTGCAACAGCGCGGTAAGGCTAATTTAGCGCGGTTGGACGGGGCGTATAAGCGTTTGGCTAACCCGCATATTTACGGCGTCGGGCTGGAAACGAATCTCTATAATACGCGGCAGAATTTGATTATGAATGCACAGCGCGGGAGATAGCCATGGAAAAATTGTGGAATAAACTTAAAGACGGTTTGCGGCAATATTGCGGCGACAACGGCTTTCAAAAGGTGATTTTGGGGCTTTCCGGCGGGCTTGATTCGGCACTGACCGCGGTGTTGGCAGCTGATGTTTTGGGCGGCAAAAATGTGACGGCCGTTATGATGAAAACTAAGTTTACGTCGGAGTTGAGCCTTAAAATCGCGCGCGAAGTTGCTACCGGCAATAATTTACAATATCATGAGTTGGATATTGAGCCGTTGGTGGCGGCAGAGAGCAAGTTTTTGGCAGACAGCTTCGGGGCAGAGGTGCGACAAATCACGGCGGAAAATCTGCAGGCGCGCATTCGCGGACAAATACTGATGGCGTGGTCTAACCAAAACGGCGGACTGGTTCTTGCCTGCGGCAACAAATCGGAAGCTCTTACCGGATATTGCACGCTGTACGGAGATACCTGCGGCGGGTTAATGCCAATCGGAAACGTGTATAAAACCACGATTTTTGAGCTTGCCAAATGGCGCAATACCCAGAGTTGTGTTCTGCCTCAGGAGGTAATTGAGCGGGCACCGTCGGCAGAGTTGGCAGTGGGGCAGAAAGATGAAGATTCATTGCCGCCTTATGTTGTATTAGACGCAATTTTGAAATTGTTGTATGACGGCCGGAAGTCGGTTGATGATGCGGTTGCCGCCGGTTTTGAACGAAACACGGTTGAGCGGGTACACGACTTGATACGGCGCTCGGAATTTAAGCGTCAACAGATGGCGACGGCACTTGAAATTTAGGGATTAAAGCAAAGGGGGTACGAGTGAAACATAATAAGGCGGATAATGTTGACGGGTGGCTGATTATCGACAAGCCCAAAGGCATGAGTTCAACCCAGGTGGTCGGCAAAACCCGCTGGTTGTTGCATGCCAATAAAAACGGGCATACCGGCACACTCGACCCGTTTGCTACCGGAGTGTTGCCGATTGCATTCGGCGAAGCCACCAAATTGGTACCGTTTGTAACCGACGGCGAAAAGGAGTATGAGTTTGTGGTCGAGTGGGGAGCCCAAACCGATACCGGAGATACCGAAGGAAAAGTCATCGCTACTTCAGCTAAAATTCCGAATCGGGCGGAAATTTTGGTTGCCATTGAGCATTTTATCGGTAAGATAACCCAGATTCCACCGATGTATTCCGCAATTAAGATTAACGGACAGGAGGCGTATAAATTGGCGCGCAAGGGACAAAGTGTTGAGATGCCGAAGCGCGAAATAGAGATTTATGCGTTGGAATTGCTCGCAGAATATGAAAAAAGTGCAAAATTCAGGGTGCGCTGCTCTAAAGGAACGTATGTTCGCACTTTGGGCGCTGATATAGCTGAATATCTCGGTTCTAAGGGATATTTAAGCGAATTGCGCCGTACCAAATGTGGAAATTTTTCGCTTGAAAATACGATTTTGCTGGATTCTTTGGAAAAAGTGGAGTATATAGAACAGCGACGCAAGTCACTTTTGCCGATTGAAACGTCTCTGCGCGACATCGCGGAGATTGCTGTTTCGGCAGAAGATGCAAGAAAATTAAGTATGGGGCAGGGGCTGTCGCCTAAAAATTATCCGGGGATTAAACCTGCGGAAACGGTGGCGGCAAAGCTCAATAATTGTTTGATTGCATTGGTGCGTGTCGATGAGCGCAAAATCTCGCCGATACGCTTGTTTCGTAATATAATAAAAAAGGAAATAACAGATGTCGATAACAAATGAAGTTAAAAAAGAAATCGTGGCTAAATACGGCCGCAATGAAAACGATACCGGTTGTCCGGAAGTTCAGATTGCAATTTGGACATATCGTATCAACGCTTTGATTGAACATTTCAACGTTCACGCTAAAGATTTGCACTCCCGCTTGGGTTTGATGAAGATGGTAAGCCGTCGTCGTCACTTGCTTGATCACTTGAAGAGCATGAGCGAAGAAAGATATCAAGACATTATTAAAAAGCTCGATTTGCGTAAG
>JBGUGE010000029.1:0-5366 GCA_045111335.1 Alphaproteobacteria bacterium
AGATCTTTCAACTTCTATTGTAAAGTCAACGTGACCTGGAGTATCAATAATATTTATTCTATTATTTTTCCAGAAACATGTTGTAGCAGCAGAAGTAATTGTTATACCTCTTTCTTGCTCTTGAGCCATCCAGTCCATTGTGGCTCCACCATCATGAACCTCACCTATTTTGTGAGTTTTTCCTGTATAGAAAAGTATTCTTTCAGTTGTAGTAGTTTTACCGGCATCAATATGTGCCATGATACCGATGTTTCTGTATAATTCCAATTTATGTGTTCTTGGCATTTTCTTTTCCCTCTGCTATAATTAGAATTTGTAGTGAGAGAATGCCTTGTTGGCCTCAGCCATTCTGTGCGTATCTTCACGCTTTTTAACGGCTGCGCCCTTATTTGCATAAGCATCCATCAATTCGTATGCAACTTTTTCGGTTGCAGTTGTTTCGGAACGTTTGTTGGCAGCGCCCAAAATCCAGCGAATAGCCAAAGCCTGACGGCGTTCGGCACGAACTTCGCACGGAACTTGGTAAGTTGCACCGCCTACACGACGCGAACGAACTTCAACCACCGGCTTTACATTTTCCAAAGCCGTGTTGAATACTTCCAACGGATCCTGTTTTGTTTTGGAAGCAATCAGGTCAAATGCGGAATAAACAATCTTTTCCGCAACGGCCTTCTTGCCGTCTTCCATCACATTGTTAATAAACTTTGCGACCACCTTATTGCCGAATTTGGCATCAGGCAGTACTTGTCTTTTTTCAGCACTATGACGACGTGACATTATCTTATCTCCTATTTAGGTCTCTTAGCACCGTATAAAGAACGGCGTTGACGACGTTTAGACACACCCTGAGTATCAAGGGTACCACGAATGATATGATAACGAACACCCGGTAAGTCTTTCACACGGCCTCCTCTAATCAGCACCACTGAGTGTTCTTGAAGATTGTGACCTTCACCAGGGATATAGCTGATTACTTCAAAGCCGTTTGTCAAACGAATACGTGCCACTTTACGCAAAGCTGAGTTTGGTTTTTTAGGGGTTGTTGTATAAACCCTTGTACAAACACCGCGTTTTTGTGGACAAGATTTCAAAGCCGGAACTTTGTTTCTCTTCACTTTTGGTGTTCGTGATTTACGAATTAACTGATTAATTGTAGGCATCACATTTTCCTTAAGTTATTAATTTTACACAAAACTAACTGCCGAGCACCTGAAAAAATGCCCAGCATTAGTGTGCGCGATGTTATCACAAAAATAACGTCTGTCAACACTTTTTTAAACAATTTTGCAAAAACTTTTTACATAAATCATATTCGGCATTATTTGTAACATAAAATTCACATTTTGACAGTTGTATTTTTGTTAGATTTATGTTAGCATAAAATAAATATTATGTATACCGATTGCAGGTTATACGGAGAAAGAAAATGGTAAAGAAAGTTGTAAAGAGAAAATCAACGGCACAGCGCACGATCTCCGGCAAAGCAACCGAGGCCGGAAATCTGACCGATGATGTTGCTGCCCAAAGAAGACAGGAGTTGGCAGATAATTTTCCGCAATTAAATCCTGAAGACTTTGCCTCGGATGAAGTCTACAGAGAGGCTTTGCTTAAGCAATATCAGGCTATGCGCCAGGAAGAATACCGGTATGTATGTCTCAATGAAGGCATTAAAGCTTATGACGTGTCTTTATCAATTTGCAGTCGCACCGGCAACAGCAAAATTATGAACAGAGAAGCGTGGAGCGGTTGTAAAAATGTCATAAAAAAATATCCCGATTTGCGTGAGGCCGTGGCAGACAGTTGTTATGCTCGCATTCCGCAATATGTGACCAACACGCTATCCGGCGGTTCTGCCAACTGTTGCGCGGTCAGCAGCAAGGCATTGGAATCAAAAATATCTGCCGAGATGGGATTTGACGGAGATGATAACTTTGTGAAGCCGTATCACACTTATCCGGATGCCGGTTGTCACCGTTTTGCCAACGGTTTTATGAGTGATCCCGCCCTTGAAGGATACACGGAGCATGGTGATTTGTGGAGTTTAGTCAGCGAAGGCAAAGTCGGTCCGGGAAGCACCATTGCCACACCGAGCAGGACCGCTTCCGGGTATCATGCCAAAACGGTTATTGCCGTAAACTATGACGAGAACGGCAATTTGAAAAACTATGTATTACAAGGTAACAACCGCAACAATCTCGAAGTTGTAACTTCAAGATTAATATATTCAAACGTTTACGCCGGAGATATGAATCGTTGGATGACGAACAAGTTGAAGGATGAAACAAATCAAAAAGCGCAATTATCCATTGATGATTTAGCTAAAGAAGTGGAGCAACAAAGACAACAACTTAGCGACCGTATCGATGCTTTGGAAAAAACCGAAAATCATCTTTTTACCAGTAAAGGCAGCCAACAAAAAGTTATCGACTATGCCGATACTTATGTTAAGAGTTCTCATGTACCGGGCGCAATCATGCGTATCGATGCCCAAAATGCCGAACAGGAACAAGATCGGATTGAAAAGCGCCTATTGATGTTTAATTCCGCATCTGCCACCAATGCTCCGCGAGAATCTTCGGCTGTTGAGCCGGAAAAGATGTCCGTACCGGATAAAGCGGCCGACCGAAATACCGACCGGAGTGCGGTTAAGCTCGGAAATGACATATCGGAGAAAGATAAAGCCAAAATGCGCTCCATGCTGACCAATCTGAACCGTATTAACGGCAAGAAAACCATTGATGTGGAAGAAAGTATTGCCGCTCTGTCCAATCAATTCGGTCCGGATGCCTCCAAGGTTTTAACCAAGATTATGATGGCGCCGGGGCAAATCGCAAAACAACTCAATTTGGTTGATAAAAACGGCAAACCGATAACCTCCTCTCGCGAAGTTCTGATGCAGCTGTGCCAATCGCAAAACGAGGAGCAAAATCAACAGGTTTTGGCTCTTGTTTCCGCACAAAAACGCAGTCGCGGAAATATGGCCTGATTATCAGATCTCACTCGTTAAAAACCTCAGCACCGCACTTGCGGTGCCTTTTTTGTAACACAAATTTAACATTTTTATAATTGTTTTTGCGTAATATATATGCTATACTTAAATAAATAAGTATGGAAATGCGATTTTTCCATGATATCAGGGAGAACGACAATGGGCGCAACAATAGACAAAGCAACCGAAGATGTTTGGGTAGGACGTATTGCTTTAGGTGAAGGTTTTTCTCCAACCAGAAATCCTGATCCGTCGGGTAAAGGTTATTGCGTCGGCTACGGACACAACTTAACCACCAGCGGACGCGGTCCGACATGGGTTAAACAGATGACCGGAAAAGATATAGATAAAGGTGATAGTCTGACTCGCGCCGATGCCGATAAAATGTGCCGCGAAGATTTAAAAACCGTTTATGCCGCTTTAGATAAACATCTGCCGTGGTGGCGTGATCTGGATCCGACCGGCCAATATGTTATGGTGGATATGTGCTACACTATGGGTATCGGCGGCAAAGGTAAAGACGGTAAAATACATGGTCTTTTAGGTTTTCCTAATATGCTCAGTGCCCTGAAAGCAGGCGATTATCAAACTGCGTCACAAGAGATAATTAAATCAAAATATTACAACGATACAACCGGTCGAGCCGCAAGAAATTCCGAGTTTTTGCGTACCGGTGAGTGGCGTGAATTGGATTGTATGCTGAAAGGCAAAAGTCCTTATAAAGACTCCCAAGGCAGATGGGTTGTAAGAGATCCTCAGACCGGTAAACGTTATAACTATGAGGATCACCCGTCCCGAGGAAAAGGACAGGATGTCACCAAAGAACAGGTAAAGAAAGATACACAAAAAGCCAAAGATTACGAGGTAAAGAAAGTGGATCAGGTGCGTCAGGCCACAGCACCGGCGCAAACCAAAGCACAGCCTCAGGCTGCACCGCAAGCGCAAACCAAAGCACAGCCTCAGGCTACACCGCAAGCGCAAACCAAGGCACAACCTCAAGCAGCGCCGAAAGCGCAAACCAAAGCACAGCCTCAAGAAGCGCCACGCTCCGCTCCGGCCAAAACCGGTAATGCTACCGATAAAGATAGAGCCAAAATGCGCTCAATGCTGAATAAACTGAACGCGGTTAACGGCAAGAACAAGCAAGTGGATGTAGATGCCACAATGGAGGCTTTAATCAATCAATTCGGACCGGATGCCTCCAAGGTTTTGGCTAAGGCAATGATGGCTCCGTCCACTGTTTCGAAGAAATTGGGCTTAACCAGCGAAAACGGCAAACAAATGTGGACTTCCCGCGAAGTTATCACTAAGCTGTGCAATTTGGATAACCAACAGCGGCAACAGGCTGTTACATTGGTTATAGGCAAAAAACACGACCGTTCAATGTAGTCTGCTCTTTTTAATATTTCATAGCACCGCAACGGATATTGCGGTGTTTGTTTTTCAGTGTAACAGAAATTTAACATAATGAAGATTGTTTTTTAAGTTAATTCATGATAATATAAAACCATAATAAGATATTGTTGCAGGAGAAAAACAATGATTAGCGATAATGAATGCCTTGCCAGGATTAAGAAAAGTGAAGGTATATTCTATACTCCTGATAGATGTCCGGCCGGTTTTTTAAGTATAGGCTACGGCTATAATTTAGAACGCTACGGCAGAAAGCCGGAGCAAATTGCCCGCGCCAAAAAAGAAGCGTGTGATTATCTTCAGAAAAACGGCTATCCTAATATGACTGTGGCCGATTTGGACAGAGGAATTACCCAAGCGCAAGCCGATCTTTTGCTTAAAAAGGATTATGAAACAATTAAAAGAACACTGCAAAATGATAAGACCTTGGGTCCGATTTATGCCAAGCTTGATGACGAACGGCAATTTGTGTTGTTGGATATGTGCTATAACATGGGTATTCCTAAGGTTAAAACCTTCCCGAAAATGTTGGCCGCACTCAATACAGGCGATTATCATACTGCCGCGTTAGAAATTAAAAATTCAAAATATTTTCATGATGTCGGCCGACGCGGTCGCGATAACGTAGCCACTATGTATTCCGGAGTTTTTGAATTTAATACCGCTCGCCGCGTAAACAAACAAGGTATGACCGGACAGCTTCGCCATTCAACCTCCGCTCAACATGATCCTACCAAACAACAGGTTGAAGAAGATTCTGAAAAAGCTAATAACGTTATACGTAAAATGGCCGATAAATCAAAGAGTAACGCCGGAAATTCGGGTAACACCACCAAAACAGGTAAAATACTTAATGTCGGTGACAGCCGCACCGTCGGCATGTATCTTTCCACCGGCGGAAAAATCAAGAGCAACAGCGAAATGGTTGATCGCGCCGACGGCTCCGGAGATTATTGGTTTACGC
>JBGUGE010000030.1:0-36919 GCA_045111335.1 Alphaproteobacteria bacterium
CCTTCTGCCCCTGCCAAAACAAGAAAACCGCCTTTATGGCGGTTTTTTGTTTTGTGTGGGGCAGAGGATTTGAACCCGGGTAGAGGGCGAGAGGATAAAAACAACCTCAAAATGTTGTTTTTACCGCAAGCGGCGAAGTTTTGTTAATAAGCAAGGGCAGCGCAAGCAACCGCGGCGCATTTACAAAACAAGTGACCGAAGCGAGCGTAAGCGATGCAAGACCGACGACAATAATCCGAATTTTTTGCATAGCGTTACCAATTGCCGAAAAATTAATTATCTTTACTTTTGTACAAAAAGTGATATAATGGCGGTAATTAAAAAACGGGAGTATTTCAATGCAGCAAAAATGCCAAGCAATTTTGAGCAAATTGCAACAACAAAGCGATATCTTGCGCAATATGCCGATATCGGTAGAGGTGACGGAAGCAACAGAAAACGGATCTGTCGATGTTAAAAATAAACTGATTAAAGTTAATCCGCAATACATCAGCGGACTTCAGGTGGCAGAATCAACCATAGCGCATGAGTTGGCGCATATTGCCTATTATGAATTATACGGTTTTAAGCGGAATAAAGAAGATGAGTTGTTCGCCGATGTTTACGGGATGATATTATGTAAGCGCGCCGGATATGATATTTCGGAAGACATGAAAAAATGGAATGAGAAATTGAAACGTATAGAAAATACCGACGAGCATCCGCAAAATAAAATAAGATATCTGATTATGAAACGAGTTGCCGCGTATATGGACGATTTTAACAATGTGAAAGTTAATTATAAAAATGCCCCAAAACCGCGGCAAGATTATGCCGAAGCTCCTTTTGATATTACTCTGCGGCGTGAAAGACTGAGAAAAAAGTTCGGCGTAGAAGATGATGATGTGAGAACAAAACTAAATCCCGAGGATATTATGCGCGATGATATTTCCGTCGGTGAATTCAGGGATAAAATATTGAGTGCCGATTTGTTGGGCTTGTCGGTGGGTGTGCTTGGTGAGTTGAGCCAAAAGATTTTGAAAGAAAGAAAATTGTCTCAAGATTATAAAGTGCTGGTAAAAATGTACAGCACCTTGAAGCATGTTGCTTTTGAAAATAGTGATGATTGGTTTTTAGCCGAAAAAATCGCTCTGTATGGAGGGAGGATTATGCAACGGCTGAATCTTATGAGCCAGCAACAGAATCCGCAAACCTTCAGAGAAAATGTTGAAACTTTGTTGTGGCACAAACATCGGTTTACATCTCCGCGGCATCGCAAACAATTGCAGAATTGGTATACGGAGTGTCTGCTTGAACAATACGGCAAAGACGACGGTTCTGAAAAATATGCGACCGAGCTCGCCGGAAATCTGGAGAAATTTCACAACAAATTGCACAATGCCGACGTGTTGCCTTTATTGAAAAATATTAAGGATACGTTGCAATTAACAGACCGCAATATTCTGCTCTTGCAATCGTTTGCGCAGAATAACAGCCAGGAAACCAAACAAATCAGAATGGAAGTTTTAGCTACCGAATGTCTCTTGAGTTTTGACCAGGCCGTAAAAACGGTGAGATATTTAAGCAGTAACAAAATCAAGCCGTTCCGTTATGAAACTTTTGAAGGAAAATATTGGTATAACGATTATACCCGTCGCGATGAACCATTGAAGACCGTGTCGTTCATTAAAGAGGATGTATTGAAGGAAATTCACGATGATATGGCAAATATAAACCCTAAAAAACGTGCGGAAATCTTCTGTCTGCTGTTAGAAAATGTCAGTAATAACGACGGTATCGGTAAGTTGGAATTATTTGTGGCGAAAAAAGCCAAAAACGATAATATATATAAAACTTTGGTTGATGAATATATTAAGACGTATGAGCCGAAACAACAGGCTTATGTGGTGGCATCATTGGTCAGTAAAAAGAAACTCAGCAAAGATTATTCGTATGAAGACTATTTCAAAACAATTTTAGAGAATTCCGGTATCGACGGTATCAGAGCGTATAATGCTTTATATGCGGATAAGAGAAAAGAAGAGATTATGTCGCTTGACACTAATCGGACTGCCTTGCACAGTAAGGATATGTTGATTTTTGCCAATTTGCGTGAGTTAGGACAAAAAATGGCGCAACATTCATCGGCGGATTTACAAAAAATCGGCAATAAAATTATGCAGGCAACCGCAAAATCCATCGCCAAGCCGCTGAAAAAAGAGCGCGAGGTTTAAAGGTGCGGCGCATGATTAAGCGGTGCGTCTTTATGTTTGACAATCAGCGGGAATAATGTTACTTCTGAGTGCGAGCGATGTTGAAAGATGATTAAGGTTCGACGAATGTTTAGGGAGATTATGTGATGACAAATGAAGAATTGGCCGAGCATTGGAATGTTCCGTTAAGTGAAGTGCAGAGTATTTCCGAGTATATGAATAATCTGTTCACTCTGCATGTGGGCAAAAACAAAAAGGACGGGCTGTTCTACGGGCTGATGTATCGAAATGACGAAAGGCATGGTCCGATGCTGGCGGTATCTTCAAAACAGGGTTATAAAACGCCGAAAGAGGCCGCTGTTTTTTTGAATGATGCTTGCGATACAATGCAAATGCCGGATATGCGGGCCGAATTGATGGGGGTGCCGGTTGATGCTTATAAGGTGCTCAAAAAAATTGATACGAGTATTTATAATTCGCAAACAAAAATATCTGATAACAGCAGAGTATATAAAGGCCGAGAGTAGGTTGATTGCTTACAGAAATGTCAAAATATAAAAACCGCCACATCGGCGGTTTTTACCGTATTAAGCGCGGAATCTCAAAACAATAATCTCAACACTAAAATCTGAAATAAATAAACGGATTATAGGTAGAGGCCGCGATTGTTGCCGACGACAGAATAAACAACAACATCAACCAAATATTTACGCCGGTGCGCAGAACTTTATGCTCATATTTGATATCTAAAAGTTTGTTGAATATCGGCAAGGAGCATGCTGTCGCTGCCATAATCGCAATTATCTCTATGTTGTCGATATAATATGCATACTCATAAGCAATTTGATGATTACGTATTAAACCGAACATATTTTTGATATAGTCCCAAGCGTAACCCATATTATCGGCTCTGAACATAACCCAGCCGATGACAAACGCTGAAATACAATAGATATGCTGCACAAAACCGATAAGTTTTCCTTCTTTTTTGTGCCAACCGGTGGCTTTTTCAAAGATGATGAACATGCCGTGCCACAAGCCCCAAAAAATAAAATTCCATGCTGCTCCGTGCCAAAATCCGGTTGCTAAAAAGACAATAAACAAATTAAGATAGTTGCGCCATTTGGCTACCCGATTGCCGCCGAGCGGAATATACAGATATTCCTTAAACCAAGTGGAAAGCGAGATATGCCAACGCCGCCAGAATTCGGTAATTGATTTGGAAATATACGGATAATTAAAGTTCTCCAGAAACTTAAAGCCGAAAATCGAGCCCAAACCTATCGCCATATCGGAATATCCGCTAAAGTCATAAAACAGTTGTAAACTGTATGAAATCGCTCCCAGCCATGCGGTAAAGGTATCAAATTGTTCCACCGGCTGCGAAAATATTTTATCGGCAACCGCCCCTAAGGTGTTTGCCAATAACATTTTTTTGGAAAGACCGATAATAAAGCGTTTAACGCCATAAGCAACCTTGTCAAACGTAACCTCGCGATTGCTGATTTGTTCATCAACATCATGATATTTGACAATCGGGCCGGCAATAAGCTGCGGAAACAGGCAAATATAGAGGGCAAGCTTGTAAATATCTCGTTGTACCTTAACTTCATTACGATAGACATCGACCACGTATGATAACGCTTGAAAGGTGTAAAACGAAATACCGATCGGCATAACCACATCGATGAAATTGATGTGTGCATGGAATACGGCATTTAAGTTGTCCATTACAAAATTGAAATATTTGAAGTAGAACAAAAAGCCCAAATCGGCAACAACGGTAAGAGCCAAAAGTAACTTGCAGTGCAGCGGATTTTTGCTGCGGCTGATATAATTGGCACCGACATAGTTGATAAGAATAGTGGTAAACATAATTGCCAGATAGCGCGGTTCGCCCCACGCATAGAAAATAATGCTGGCAATCAGCAAAATGTAGTTTTGCAAGTCTTTACGCGCCAGCAAATATATTGCACAAACAATCGGCAAAAACATATATACAAATGTCATCGATGAAAACAGCATGGCTCAGTCCTTTGAATCTTTGGGAAAATTAAGGGTTATAATTCTGGGAGTGTATCTTTCCACATTTTCAAGAATAACAATATCGTAATTTTCTTTGATATCTTGTAAATCTTTCGGGCCGAAGGTGTGAAAATGACCAAAGTAATGATGAGTTTGAACTTTATGAAAATTATCACTCAAATAAGGTATTAAAAATCTGGCATAACTGTCTCTTAACATAAAAACATTTTTTTTGCCCTTAGGATTGGTGCAATTGCTGTTATACCTGTCCTCCGGGTCAGTTTTACAAAACGACGGGATGGTTGACGAAGATTTTTTATATTCGGTATTGTCTCTGATTGATGTGTTTCCCAACAGTCTTTCCAAGTCTCCACCATGACGCTCCGTATTGAATGTATAAGTTTTTGGAGCAGGAATACCCATAAAATCCATTAAAGTCTTGTATCCCCAATAACCCCCAAATTCATTCCAGTGCGTATCATGCTTATAATATAACAATCCATCTTTTTTATGTGCCATCAGCCCGTCAAGCAAATAAAGAGCTTTCACATCGGAATGTTTACGGATGTAGTTTATAAATTGGTGTGCTATTCCGTTGTCATCAGATTTTTGTTTCTTAATAAGTCGAAAATATTCGCCATAAACTTTATTTTTATCCGGAGCAATAACATAATAAAATTCTTTGCCGTTTTTCTTGCACCATTCATCAAAAGCTTTCAGATAAGCCAGACCGTTTTCCAACTGTTTTTCTGATAAAGTAACCTTGTTGGCAAAAAGGTTCAGACTGTTATCTGATTTATAAAAAAGCCAGCCGTCTTTGCCTACCAATACATTATCATTTCCCAATTGCGGACTGATTTTGTATTTGATGACATTAAATAAGTTTATAAGATGATTTCTGCCGAAAAAGTGGTCGTTATACCATGCGTTAAATTGCTCGCCAAAGTTGCTATTTTCCCCGCCATTTACTGTAAGTTGCGGAAACTTTGCCAATGTACGATTTTCCTGCTCGGATTTTGTAGCTGTTGAAATATGACTCATCGGTACAAACAATAAACCGAAAAAGGCTGCCAGCATCACAATATCAATGCGTGAATGATGTTTTTCCAATTTGAATTTTGCTAAATATTGCACAAACTTATAAGCCGATAAAAATCCCAGCACCGAAATTATAATAAATCGGCACCAATCTATTTTTATTTTGCCGGAAAGGTTCAGCTCTTTTTTATATGCCAAGTACGGATCGCCCTGATTGGAGGTTATGTAGAATTTTCCGTCTTTTGCCGAGAATTTATCTATCTGGTTTTGATAGAATTCTCTGTGATCAAACCAAAGTTTATGCGTTCCTCTGATTCTTAAGTCGGATATAACGACTTTTCCCGGACGGGTGCCGGTATCTAAGCGGAATTTTATGATTTTTTCTATCGGCAGCACTATTTCCACCGGATGCCTGCCGGATTTGACAATTTGCGCAACGGACTGTATTTGGTTGAAAGTTTGCTCGCTTGCAGTAGTATAAAATACCTGATATCTGATATCTGTTTGCGCCTGAGATTCAAAAGCAACCTCTAATATTCTGCCATACCAAAAAGACATGGTAAGCCACAATATGAAACCGGTCAGCAAAATTGCCAGACAGCATTGAATATAATTTTTGTGCTTTAATTTTTTCAAAAACCGCATGATTATTCCACTCTTTATGAATCATTGTTCAGACTGCATAACAACGGCTCATTAAAAACAACTAATCACGGTTTGTCAAGGGGATTATATCGAAATTGCCAATAAAACGATTTTTGGGTTTGACACGGTTGGCGGCTTGGATTAACCTATAAAACAGGTTGGTGCAATTTTTATGCAAAGGAAAAGCTGATGCGTCGCAAAATATTAATATTATTGACTGTTATAACCGTGATTTTGGCCGGATATGCGGCTCATTTATTTAGTATCCATCACGGCAAAAGTTCTGAAAATGCGGTTGATGCCGAAGGCTATATCGTCGATGAAGAAACCAAAGATCGCAAGCGCCCGATCAGTCAGGAATATTCTGAAATTATCAATATGTCAAAATGGCGCTATAATGAGACCGACGGTGTTTATTATCAGCTGGGGATTTTATATGTGCGGCGGCCGGCCGATGAAAAGTACGAGCGTTTGGCGCTGTTTGTGCCGGCGGCTTTTATGAATTGTCGCGCCAATGGGCCGGAAACATACAGTTGCGAGCCGAATCCGGCCGAATATATCAGCGGGTTTAATTTCAATACGGCACCGATGGTGGTTTCGGTGGAATCTCCGGAATATGGTGCAAATCCGGCATTGACCGAGTATAAGGACTTCAGCTCTTATACTAAAGAAGGGCTGATTTATGTGCATATCGGTTTTCGCGGGAGTGAACACGGTGCCCCGGTCGGTTTGGTTGATTTGAAGGCGGCCATTCGCTATTTGCGCCATAATCAACAACAAATTCCGGCAAACACCGATTATATCTATGCTTTCGGAACGGGCAGAGGTGGCGGAATCGCCGCTTTATTGGGCACTACCGCAGACAGCGCCTTGTTCAGGCCGTATTTTAAGGATATAGGTGCATTGGAATATGGTAATGACCGCATTTTAGGAGTGATGGTCTGGAGCCCGATTACCAATTTGGATGCCGCCGATGAGGCATACGAATGGAATATGGGCAGTGTGCGGAGCGAATTAAGCGAAAATCAGCAGAAACTCTCACAAAAAATGGCACAGGAGTATGTGCGGTATGTTAACAGCGCCGGTTTTCGTGATGGCAACGGAGCCCCGCTGATTTTGCAGTATTCCGATCGCGGTATATATCAGGAAGGCAGCTATTATCACTATGTTAAGGGGGTTATTGAAGATTCTTTGAACGAGTTTTTGCAAACCAGTAAATATCCGTTGCAAATAGATGAGGAACAAGTGCCTTTGCATTTGAAAGATTATTCCGGATTTTTTATTGATAAGGAAAAATATTTACATCGATTGAACGAACGCTTGAGCTGGATTAAGTATGATGCGGAAAGCGATAGTTACAGAGTTCGCAGTGTTGAAGATTTTGTGCGGCTCTTAAAGCCGGCAACCGAGCCGATAGGAGCGTTTGATGCGATAGCACGCACAAATCCGGAAAATATACTGTTCGGAAACGGCAAAGGGCAGGGATATCACTTTGATAAGTATATGGTGAAAATACTGAAAGATAATGCTTTGGCAAAAGATTATGCCGATGACCTGAAACGCCAAGACGGGTTGGGATATTCGGTTCAGGATAGGTTGAATATGTATTCTCCGCTGTATTTTCTGATGCCGTCATTTGAAGGGTACAGAACCTCGAAAGTGGCACCTTTCTGGCGTATTCGTTCCGGAATCAGTCAAACGGAAACGGCGCTGACAACGGAAATCAATTTGGCGTTGGCTCTTATGAATTATCCGGGAGTGAAAAGGGTCGATTTTAAGGCTGTTTGGGGCAAAGGGCACGGTGTGGCGGAAGAAGGAAATACAGACGGTCAGACGGCGTTTATCCGCTGGGTGAAGAAAACAATGGAAGAACGCGGAGACTTTAATATTAAGAACTAATCGGCAAATTTTTTTCAATAGCGCATTTTTTGTATTTACATTTTGACAAAAAATGCTATACTGGGCGCAAACAAAATTGTTATGCGTATGAAGAAGTATGTATTATTATTGGCTGCCGTAATGGTGTTATGTGCAGCCTGTGAGCCCGAACCGTGGCATGTCAAACCGCAGGAGAGTGAATATCCGCAGGAACCTACGACTCCGCCCGATGACAACAAGCCCGATGACAACAAGCCCGATGATAACAAGCCGGACGATAGCAAACCGGACGATAACAAACCCGATGACAATAATCCCGATAACAACGATGGTGATATGATAACGCAGTTTACCATCACCAAGCTTTATTCGGTTGTAATGCGTAGGGAAATACCTTATCCGTTTAAGGCCTATGTGTTGCAGATTGACAACGGAAGTTATTTCTATATGTTGCGTCTGCGCTATCAGCAGGACTTGCATGTCGGCGATAAAATTTCCTTTGGTGTGTTCTCGTTTTGTCCGAATGAAATTGCCCGCATAAACGGGGTTGATGTCGGAGAAGTTGATGAAACGCCGGAGTACAATGAGTATGTCAATGCCGGAGAATATCTGGTGGCAAGCGACCCGATTGCGGCTCGAATAAAACATGTGTTCGCCATGAAAATTCGGTACAGCATTACATTCTGGCCGATTGACACATGGTTTATTGAAACCACGGACGGTAATTTGATCTATGTCAAAAAGAGCAAAGTGGATGTTTCGTTGCAGGTTGGTGATGATATCGTGTATAGTGTTTACACAATCTTCCCTAACGAGGTTTTGACATTGAAAAAACTGTAAATAAAAAAGAGAACCAATCGTCGCTGATTGGTTCTCTTTTTTTTAGTAGTAAACACCCGGAGCGTTATCGCGTAAATCCAGCGGATTGATAAACACAATCTTGTTTAAGACATTCCGCTCGTATCGCGACAGGTTGAGCATCACCTCTTTGGCCAGCGTCGGGCAACATGCCGCCACCCATGCCGACATTGTTGGTGAGACGGCTCCGGCCTTAAGACGCGGCTCCAAAAATGCATTCAACTCAGCCATGCGCTTTTGCTCGTTGTCTTCGCGACTGAAACGGAACCGAGCCTCACACTCGTCTTCGTGCCAATCATCGGAAATAAGCAGCCACGAATTGCAACATATTTCGTGAATTACGCGGCGTTGTTCCGAAATGGTAATCATGTTGTGCAGATTTTCGGGCAAGTCAAGAGCCATTAACTCGGCTACCAAATCACTGTCGGGAATAAAGCTGTACACCAAATACCATGTCAGATAACGCGGTCGCATGTCGAGGGCTAAATGGCGGATAATTTCGCTGTGGAGCACAAAGTCATCCATGTTGCACTGATCGATAACCGCCATGATGAACTTGCTGTTACGCTCGTCGGCAAATAACTCTCTTTGGGCTTCGACAGAGGCAAAAATCCGCTGTTTGAGGGCATCGTGTTGCAACTCAAAATAACGTTTCAGCACTTCGCGATACATATCAGCCGCACGCGGACGGCGTTTATCAGTGGCAAGCTTGGCCAACAATGCTTCGCCGGCATCGCTCAAAACGTGGCAGATAACGTAATTCTTCATCATCTTAAAGTCATTGCCCAGCAGGAGCTTAAGCTCGCTCTTTTTGGACAACGGAAATTTAAGGCAACGCATTGCTCCCGCTTCACCGCAGTTCAAAATCCATTCTTCTTCGGCGGCGGTCAGCGGAATTTTGCGAGTGCACAGGCCGTGCAAATAAGCTTGGCGAATGTGTTCATTTTCCAAAATCCACTTTGCTTTGAGTAAGCCTTCATCAGCGGTGTGATGCTTCAGATACAGTCTCATAAAGCATTTGCACTCCTGACGTGTCAGGTTGTTCCAGCAGTACAGACTCATTTGGGAAGCGCTCTCTCGCGGATCCGTAAACTTGTCATAAGCGATGCAAAGTTGTTCGACATACTTCGCATCCGGAGTGCCAAATCTGATTTTGCACTTGTGATACAGTTGTTTAATCAGGTTCATAATTATAATGTTTTAAATTAATTAATATGTTAATTATATTTTGAAACTGTCCTATTTTAATTGCGCTTTATAAAGAGCACCGTAAATGCTTTCAGGGTTATTTAAGAGCTCTTCGTGAGTCCCGCTTTCTACGATTTCACCGTAATTGATGACCACGATTTTATCAGCATGGCGCACGGTGGAGAGGCGGTGCGCAATTACAATTACCGTACGATCTTTCATCAGGTTTTCAATGGCCTTTTGTACCACTGCCTCGGACTTATTGTCGAGAGCTGAAGTGGCCTCATCTAAAATTACAATCGGTGCGTTTTTCAAAAAGGCGCGCGCAATGGCAATACGCTGTTTTTGACCACCGGAGAGCAAAGATCCTCGTTCGCCGATTTCAGTATCCAATCCCTTAGGCAATTTCGGCACAAAGTCGTTTAAATATGCCATTTCGGAGGCCTTTTGTATTTCTTCTGCGGTGGCATCGGCTTTGCCCAATAAAATATTGTCGCGAATGGTGCCGGAAAACAGGAAATTATCCTGAAATACCACCGAGATATTATCGCGCAGCGACTCGAGCGTGTAATCGCGGATATCACGACCGTTTATCATAACCGCGCCCTTTTTGACATCATAAAACCGCGGTAACAGGCTGGCAAAAGTCGATTTTCCGCCGCCGGAATTGCCGACAAGTGCAACTGTTTCTCCCTGATTGATCAGTAAATTGATATTCTTTAGCACCGGTTTGTTTTCAACATATTCAAACCCGACATTTTTATATTCTATTTGCCGAATATCTTTCAGCTCGACAGCATTCGGCGCATCACTGACGTTAGGTTTTGATTGCATCAGCTCAAATACGCGCTCCATCGCCATTAAGGCTATTTGTACGTTGTTAAAGCTGTTGCCGATACCTTTAATCGGGTTATAGAGTAAAATCAATGCGGCGATAAACGATACAAAATTGCCGGCGGTGATTTGTTGCGATAAAATCAGATAGCTGCCGACCCAAATCACCAAGGCAATACCGAGCGAAACAATAAAATGCATCAGCGGCGAAAGCATGCCGGTACGCTGAATCATCTTCATGTCTAATTTGAAAACGCGATGAAGCGTATCGCTGAAACGGGTGTTTTCATAATCGTACAAGTTATACGAACAAACTACCCGATTGCCGCCGAATGCTTCGTTGTAATGGGTAACGACCTCGGCATTGGTATAAACGGTTTTTTGGTTAATATCCTTAATGCGTTTGCGTACTCTGGTCAACGGAAACAGCGCACAGAACAACACCACGACCGCAATCAGCGCCAACTGCCACGAATTATAAAAAAGCACCGCAATCAATGAGATTGAGGAGAAAAAGCGCGTGCAGAACTGTTTGAGATTTTCCAATAATCCGCTACACGCCGCCTCAACGTCGCTGTTGAAGCGCATGATGATGTTGCCGGAAGTGTTGGTATCAAAATATTCGGCGTCAAAGCGCATCAATTTTCCGAATAAATCCACTTTAACATCGCTGGCAATACGCCGTCCTACCCAAGTGTTCAGATACATGGCGCTGAAGGTTAAAATACCCTGCAAAGCGCTGAACCCGATAATAACCAGCGGAATCCACAGCGTGTTGGTGTTTTTTTCAATCATCATCACGTCCATATACGGCTTTAAGGCCCAAGCGATAACCGCATCGAGCGCACCGACCGGAATGGTAATCAGAACCGCAGCCAAAGCCCGTCCCAAATACGGCCTGATATACGGCCACATTTGATGATAGTCGCGAACAAAATTGGTATTCGTAAATTTAGAAAACAGTTTATTAAACATCGCCGTCTTTCATATCTCGCCCCATTATAAGCAAAAAATCATAAAAGTAAACAACAGAATTGCATTATCGGAAAAAGCACGTAAAAAAAGCGACATCGGCATAAAGTCAATGTCGCTTCGGATTATGTATGTTGCGATGAATTAACGTCCGTTATCTTTCATCATCATTTGTCGGGTTATATTTTGAGCCTTAACATCCAATGAGCGTTTCAAATAGTCGGCATTGGTTGCAATTCCGAGCATTCTGGCTTCTGTCATTCTCTGAACCGAGTATGCACATTTGGCATTTTTTTGCATGGTTTTTATGAGGGTATCTTTATCATTAAACACCGGATTGCTTACCTTAAGGTTGCCGTCTTTATCAAATTCCGCACGACGATGGCTGGCATCTATGATTGTGCTGACGTGACCTTTATCATCAAATTTAATGAGGTTTCCGTCCGCATCAAGAACAGATATGATTTTACCGTGTTCATCATAGTGAATTTCGTTGCCTTTGTCGTCTCTGAAAAAGTCTATTTTGTTGTTTTCGTATTTAACAAACGTTCCGTCGTCTCTTTCGGCGTGATCAATGTTACCGTCAACGTATTCGGCGCGGGTTCCGTTCGGTCTGACCATGCTGGTCATCTTGGAATCGGCATAATTTGCAACGGTGCCGTCTTTGGTTTGTGCGCTTATGATATGACCTTGAACATCTTGCAACACCACAGTACCGCTCGCAAGAGTTTTTTTAATTGCAACTCCCATCTTTTGTTCTCCTTGTTTTCATGTCTGCATATCATATTAACCTATTTTTAACAATTAATCAAGCTTTTTCGGCTAAAAAATAGATTTTTACCTTATTTTTACCTTAAATTTAAACAAAAAGGTCTCCCTGCAATGAAGCAGAGAGACTTTTTTGAACATTGTAATCAGAATTCCGATTCGCATTTGCGCCACAAAGACCAGTCAAATACATACTTTTTGCCAATGTTGGTCATCGGGTATTCCGGATCATAATCGTTGACCTTAACTGCCGCACGGGCTTTCATTGTTTTACCGCCGTTTTGCTGGGGACCGGCATAGTCTTTGACCACTCCTGCGGCGAAGTCAATGACCTGATGGAAGTGCGTAGTATCATTGTCATCGCGGCAAATGAAGTCACCGTCATCCCATAAGTCGGCATCAATCCCGTTGGCTTGCAGAATCCATAACGTATCGTCCATGGCATCTTTGTGCATATAAGCACGCTGCATTTCATCAAGAGTCGGGATAATGAAGTCACGGGCGTAAACGCCTTCGGATGAGAAAATCCTGCCGATGACGTTTTTGCCGGCGGGATAATATCTGCCACGCAGCTCCTTGAGGGTATTTGCCACACTTATCATACCGTAGCGATAAACTTCATCAGTGAGCCACTTGGCCTGATAGCAAATAGGACCGCAGGCCACGCCTAAAACATAGGATTTTTTGCTCAAATCCAAGAACGGAAGGCGGATAATCTGCATATCCTTGCCCCAATAAGCCACCGGCATCGGGGTCGGTATCCAGTCTGCCTTTTTAAGCGGTAACTCCTTGTTGGTCAGCCATTCGGCATAACTTCTTGCGTCTTGGGGTGTTACACCCTGTCGACGCCATTCTTCAAACCTGGTTGTCTTGTTCATAATAACAGAAAAAACTACTTTCGAAAATTTACGGAAATTACACGAGCCGTCTTGAACTCGGGCGGTTTGGTGTTTTCCGTACGGTTTAAGGCGAAAACCATTTTGCTGTATTCCAAATACAGCTTACCGGATTCGTCCTCTTTAAGCTTGTAATAACAGCCGTTGTTCTTAAAAATGCCGCCTACGGGGATTTCTTTGCGGGTAAATGCCGACAAATTATAATCCCGAACGTAGTGCTGATCTTCATCAAACACGGGCAAATAATTACAGCCGCTCGCATAGACTATTCCCCAACAGGTTAGGGCATAGTTGTGCTCTTTACCGTCAAACAGATAGAGATTGGACAGGAAAATATTTTCTATTTCGCCTTTCTCTTCAGCCGTTTGGCGCTCCATTTCCTCTACAATTCTTTGTGAGCAATACGCTCGCAAACGCCTGATGCAATAATTGCCGGTTTTGGCTTTGTAGAGATAATAGGAAGAGCCGTTGTAACAAATGATGTCCTGATCCGGTTTTATTGCTTCCATAGTAACAGCACTGCCGATATCTTCGTCAAATTCGGTCTGCGTTTCGTAAAAAGCGCGCGTAAATGAAAAAATACCGTTTTGCAATGCGGAAGGGTCAACCCACACAATGTGTTCATGACTCTCCGGAGCTTTTACCCGAACCAGAGTGGCATCGTCGCACTCTAAAAGCAGATTCGCCTGAGCTTTGCAATATACCATACAAAGCGCGTCAGCCTGACACGAGGCTTGAAATAAATCCAATACCATAATTCATAAGCTAAAAATTTTTGTTTATAAGCAGTATACTGAATTTATGAATTTTGTCAATATAAAATGTTGTAAAAAGTACAAAAAAAGAGGGGCGTGAACCCCTCGTTAAAGTTGTTTTACTGTTTTGAGCCTGAGCAAACCTGCATCGGGCTCTTCTTCAAATACCATTCGCCGCCGTCGTTCATGGCCTGATAATAGGTGTTGTAGGCCAAGAAATCCTCGCCGGGGTTCAAGTTCTGGTAGCAGGCATTGTTCAGAAGGTCGAAACCCTCGAGGACCAATCCTTCACGCAGATCCATGAAGGTGATGGCGAAATCCGTATCGCAATCCATGCAACGAACGAACCATGCCGCAGCCAAATACTTCTGCGTTTTGTCGTCCAATACCCGCACCGGAGTAACGCTTACAACGTTGTAGCCTTTTACCTGGCAAGCGGCGCGAACAAGGGCCTCGTCAGGGAAAATCATTACCGCGCGAATCCCAATCTCACCTGAGCTGTTGAGATACGTGCGGAAAAATGCATCCTTGTAGCAGAAGAGCTCATTGCCCGTCATCTTCTGGATTGCATACTTCTCACCATTCGGCAGGGGCGGTTCATTACGAAAAACCGGCATCATGTAGATGACGCGTTCCTCGTATTTACACACCCAGCAAGGTATCTCCCGGTTTGGTGCGATTATAACCCGGTACAGATCAACTGTACCCTTAAGGCCTCTCTTCAAAATGGTGCGCTTGGCAGCACGGAAGGAGGAAATTACACTCTTGCCTGTGGCAATCGTGCAGTAATCAAATGATAATCTTTCCATATATCTAAATTGTATGGTGTTAACAAAACCATAACCGATTAAATTGTTTTTGTCAACAAAAATTTAGACAAATATGCATTTTTTTTATTTATGGTGGCCGTGAGAAGGTCCGTGCCCGCCGCCGTGCGGTTGTCCGCCGCCGCTCGGTCGATGTGCCGGCGCATTGTGGTGCGGCGCTGCGTGATGCGGGCGCGGGGCCGCGTGATGAGGATGATGGTGCGGAGCGCTGTAATGATACGGACGCGGTGCCAGCAACGGGCTGTCGTAATATATAACCGCCGGTTGTTCATAAACTACGGTCGGGGCAGATGAAACATAAGTGGTTGTGTATGCCGGTGCGGCATAGCTGTCGGTAACCACATAATCATCGTAATAGTAGTCGGCCGGAACATAACAACCGCTTAAACCCAAACAAATCATCAAAGCAAAAAATTTTTTCATGGTACATTCTCCTTTTTGATAAACCTATAATGTCGCAAAAAAAATAAAATGTAAACAGAAAAAACATCCTTTTAGGTATGTATATTTTAATAAATTTATCTTGACATTTTTGTCAAATCGGCTATACTGACCTTGTTTTATTAAGTATTGCGCCAATTATTGTAGATGTATTGTCCTCGTTTTTTTTCATAGTTTTGAGGAACGGCGTTTATGTACTTGAAAACTCCTAAGAAATGTCAAACTCAAAAAAATATGAATATGAAAAAAACAGTTTTCTTCGTAATGTGCGCCATTTTCGCTGCAGTAATGGTATTCTTTGCCAAGGATATTATTAAAATCGAAGATGGGGGTAAGAATTTCCAATGGTGTATTGCCCTCATAGCCGTAACTCTGGCGGCGATTTTTGCGGCGATTGACAATAAGCTTGTTGCCAGCGTGGTATTAGTACTGGAGCTGGTCGTGGGATCATTGTTAGGGATTGTTTCCTTAGCAGTCCTGTTTTTCGGAACGGTTTCCATCACTTGGGTGGTGGGCTCAAATCCGGAAATCAAGGAGATGATCAAAAAGCTGTGGGCGCCTGAGAAGTAAAGAGAGAGCGTTTGTGTTCGTCACACAAACGCTTTTTCTTTTGGGCAATATGTGCATAAACCGCCGGAAAGCTTTGAAAAAAATAACGATATTGATAAAATGCAGCATATTTTAAACATCAGCAGAGGAATAAATGTCTGAATCAAAAAATAATGAACCGGTAGTGTTGCAGGTTTTGCCGGAACTTAATCAGGGCGGAGTCGAACTCGGCACCATCGAGATTGCCTCCGAGTTGCAAAACCGCGGCATTAAAAATTTTGTGGCTTCCGAAGGCGGACGTATGCAATATCAGCTTGAGCGAATGAAAGTGCCGCATTTTACACTGCCGCTCAAAACTAAAAATATTTTCAAAATGTGGCTCAACGCCAAAAAATTAGAAAAAATAATCAAAGAAAACGGAATTACGATTGTGCATGCCCGCTCGCGTGCTCCGGCGTGGAGTGCTTATTGGGCAGCCAAAAATTGCGGTGTACATTTTATGACCACCTTTCACGGGACTTACGGTTTGGGACCGCACGGCATCAAAAAGTTTTATAATCGCGTGATGACCTACGGCGAGAGAGTGATTGCCATTTCTAACCATATTAAGGAGCATATCATCAAAAATTACGGTACCGACGAAGCTAAGATTCGTTTGATTGCGCGTTGTGTTAATATGGAGAATTTTGACGTTAACGCCACTTCTGCCGACCGAATGATTAAGTTTTTGGAAGAAAATCAAATTCCGACGGATAAACCGCTGATTACGCTTATCGGCCGTTTAACCAACTGGAAAGGGCAGAAGCTTTTGATTGAAGCCTTAAATAAAATCAAGGATGAAGATTTTTATTGCTTGCTGATAGGCGATGACCAAGGACGAGTCAAATACACCGACGAGCTACATCGAATGATTGATGACTACGGTATGGATGACCGATTCGGCTTTATTCGCCATGTTTCGGATGTTCCGGCAGCGATGATGGTGTCGGATATTGTGCTTTCAACCTCAATTGAGCCGGAGGCGTTCGGCCGGATTGCGATTGAGGGACAGGCAATGGGGCGCGTGGTGATTGCATCTGCCATCGGCGGATCAAAAGAAACCGTTATAGATGGAGTTACCGGTAAGTTGTTTGAGAGCGGAAATGCCGATGATTTGGCGGCTGCTATCAAGTGGGGATTGGCGCTTTCTACCGATGAAAGAGAAAAAATCGGAGCGGCGGCAATAAAAAATGTAAAAGAACATTTTACAAAACAAATTATGTGTGATAAAACAATCAAGGTTTATGAAGAACTCATGAACCGAAAGTAGAATTTTTTAATAGTGAAAAGGTAGAAAAAAATGATAAAAATTAAATTGCCAGACGGCAGTATATTAGAGGAAAAAGAGGGTGTTTCCGGCTTGGAAATCGCTCAAAAAATCAGTCCTAATTTAGCAAAAGCGGCGCTTGCCGTTTCCGTAAACGATAAGTTGCAAGACCTCACTGCTCCGATAACAACCGATTCTACACTCACTATTATCACCGTCAAAGATAAAGACGGTTTGCACATCTTAAGACACTCTTGCGCCCACATTATGGCTGAGGCGGTACAGGAAATATGGCCGGATACGCAGGTTACCATCGGTCCGGCAATCGAAAACGGATTTTATTATGACTTTGCGCGCAAAGAGCCGTTTACCACCGATGATTTTGCTTTAATTGAAGCAAAAATGCATGAGATTGTGAAGCGCGATGAGAAAATCGAGCGGATTGTGATGCCGCGCAACGAGGCAATTAAGTTCTTTAAGGCAAAAGGTGAACATTATAAGGTGGAGATTATTGAGGATTTGCCGGAAGATGAAACGATTACGTTGTATCGTCAGGGTAATTATACCGATTTGTGCCGCGGTCCGCACGTTCCTTCAACCGCCAAAGTCGGCGATGCATTTAAGCTGATGAAGGTGGCGGGGGCTTATTGGCGCGGCGACTCCAACAACGAAATGTTGCAACGCCTGTATGCTACCGCATGGGGCAACAAAAAAGATTTGGATGCCTATATTACCATGATGGAAGAAGCGGCCAAACGTGACCATCGTAAGCTCGGTAAAGAAATGGATTTGTTCCACTTTGAGCCGGAATATGCTCCGGGAGCTGTGTTCTGGCACGATAAAGGCTTCAAAATTTATCGTAAGCTGGTTGAATATATGCGCAATCGCCAAGAGCATAACGGTTATGAAGAAATCGAAACTCCGCGGATTATGGATCGTATTTTGTGGGAAACTTCCGGTCACTGGGATAAATACGGTGCACACAACTATTCGGGTAAAACCGAAGATAACAAAATGTTTTGCGTAAAGCCGATGAACTGTCCGGGCGGATTATTGGTTTATAAGCAAGGTGTGAAGTCGTATCGCGATTTGCCGCTCAGAATGGCGGAATTCGGTAAAGTTAACCGCTATGAGGCTTCGGGCGCGCTGATGGGCCTGATGCGGGTGCGTGAGTTTACGCAGGACGATGCACATATTTTCTGCACTCCGGAGCAAATGGAAGAAGAGTGCATCAATACCATGAAACTGATTTTCGATATTTATAAGGACTTCGGTTTTGATAATGTGAAAATCTATCTTTCGACGCGTCCGGACAGCATTTATCGTATCGGTAGCGACGAAATTTGGGATTTGTGCGAAAATTCGTTGGCACACGCTCTCGAAAAGCACGGTTATGCCTATGAAATAAATCCGGGTGAAGGTGCGTTCTACGGTCCGAAACTCGAATTTATTTTGAAAGATGCCATCGGGCGCGAGTGGCAATGCGGCACCATTCAGGTGGATATGAACTTGCCGGAGCGCTTTGATATTTCATATATCGGCGAAGACGGTGAAAAGCATCGTCCGGTAATGTTGCACCGCGCATTGTTCGGTTCGATTGAGCGCTTTTTGGGTATTTTGATTGAGCATCATGCCGGCAAATTGCCGTTGTGGCTGTCGCCGTTGCCGGTGGTGGTAGCGCCGATTGTCAATGAATTCGATGATTATGCCGAAGAGGTGGTTGCGGCGTTGGATAAGGTCGGAATCAAGGCTCAGGCGGATTTACGCAATGAAAAGATTAACTACAAAGTGCGTGAACATTCGCTGGCTAAAGTACCGGTTATTGTAGTGGTCGGTGCTAAAGAAAAGGAAAGTCGCAGCGTGACGGTTCGCTGTTTGGGCAGCGATAAGCAACAAACAATGTCGCTGGATGAGTTTGTAAAGCAAATTCAGGCGGAATCCGAAATGCCGCACCGCTTTGAATAGCGTCGGTTTTTAATCGTAAAAATCCGGTTTTGTGAAAATGAAACCGGATTTTTTTGTGAGTTTATTCGCAAAGGGAAAATACCACTTTTAAGGCGTCGGCGGCAGATGAAGTGATACCGCCGGCATATCCAGCGCCTTCACCGCACGGATACAAACCTTTGATGTTGCTCTGCATGGTTTCGTCACGCACAATTCGCACCGGCGATGAGCTGCGCGTTTCTACACCGGTCAATACGGCATCGGGCGCGTCAAAACCGTGTAGTTTTTGCGCCATCATCGCAATTCCGGCACGCATGGTTGCGGCAATTTCCGGCGGGTATAAGATGTTAAGATCGGTCCAAGTTATACTCGGTGCATAACTCGGCCGAATTTCGCCGGCACGGGTACTTTCTTTTTGTTGCAAAAAATCGCCGACGAGCTGAGCCGGTGCATGGTAGTTAGCACCGCCCAAAGCAAACGCACGTTCTTCCAATTTGCGCTGAAAATACATTCCGGCGAGGGGGTGCGGGCTGGCAAAATCCGCCTCATTTACGCCGACCAAAAGTGCGGCATTGGCGTTTTCTTTATTGCGGGCAAATTCGCTCATTCCGTTGGTAACAACTCGGCCTGTTTCCGAGGCGGCGGCTACAACCGTGCCGCCAGGACACATGCAAAACGTATACGCCGAGCGGCCGTTTGGCAAATGTATTGCTAATTTGTAATCGGCCGCGCCTAAGTACGGATTTTGTGCCGCCGCACCGTATTGTGCCTGATTGATTGCGGCTTGTTTGTGCTCAATTCGGGCGCCGACCGAAAACGGCTTTTGGGTCATATAAACGCCGGCCGCATGCAGCATTTCAAATGTGTCACGGGCACTGTGACCTATGGCTAAAAACAGGCGGGTTACCGGCAATTCGTAGGTTTCGGTGCCGTGTTTGACTTTGACGGCAACAAGCTGTGAATTTTTTACAATCAGCTCTTTAAGAAGGCTGTTGAAGCGATATTCGCCGCCGAGACTCTCGATTTTTTTGCGAATATTTCGCACCACAATCCTCAGGTTATCGGTGCCGATGTGGGGTTTGGCCAAATAGAGAATTTCGGCAGGAGCACCGGCGGCGTAAAGCTCGTGCATTACCTTGGCCGTAAATTTATCTTTTTTGATGCCGCTCATCAGCTTGCCGTCAGAAAAAGTGCCGGCTCCGCCTTCGCCGAACTGTACGTTGGTTTCGGTGTCGAGAACGCCGGTTTTCCAGAAGTTTTCGACCTTTTGCCGGCGGGTATCGATATCGGCGCCGCGCTCTAAGATAATCGGGTTCAAACCGGCCTCGGACAGTGCCAAACCGGCAAACATTCCGGCCGGTCCGCTGCCGACTACAATCGGCCGTACGCCGTCATTTTTAATATTAAACTTTAATTCTTCTTCCGGTGCTAAAATTTCAACATCTTTGTCCGCCGATTTGGGAGCGGCGGCGTTACAGTCGATACTGTATACAAAATGCACGTTACGTTTGTTGCGCGCGTCTACCGATTTTTTGGAAACACGGAAATCACCGAGCATATCGGGTGCACAATGCAGTTTTTGTGCCGCTTGTTTTTGTAAATCGGCAATAGTAGCCTCCAGCGGCATTTTAAGGTTGTTGATGCGTATCATATTATGACTCCGTCAGATAGTCGCATCATAATCGCAAAAAACAAATTAAGCAACTATTCTTTTGCCGATTTTTGCATGGCGGAGGAGTGGAGCATATTGTAGAGCGGACGACGGTAAATCCACAGATTGATAAGGCCGAGAGCAAAAGATAGTGCACCGAAAACATAGAGGAAAAAATACCAGTTAAAGTTGTCGGCGGTCAGCATAACTTCCTGGTGTTTGACGCGCAGGGCAAACAGCGCGGATGCGGTTAAGAATCCGGCACAGATAAAGGAGAAAGTCCAGATTTTACGCACCAAATCCGGGTTGCCGACGGCGGCGGAAATGATGTAGATGAATACCAATGCGGCTAAAATGTAAATTTCCATGTTGACCTCCTTTGAGGTATGTAAATATGTACATTTTTTGCAATTTCAACGGGACCGAATGAGGATTATGCCAAAAAAAGTCGATTTTTTTTAGCGAAAACGCCTATCTTTTTACGATTTTTGGAAAACATGAATGAATCGTTATTTTTTATGGTATATCTGGCATTTAAGACACCGATAATGTGACAAAAAAATAAAAAAGATAAAAAATGCAATCAAATGACTGAAAGCAAATTTGTCAAGTAAAAAATTTTATAGCGGGAAAAATAAGTAAAAACAAAAAGTTAGTGCGCTAAATATACTAAAACTCTTGTTTTGTCAAGTAATAGTGTTTGACTTTTTGCGGATTTGTGGATAAAATGTAAAAAATATATTTATGTAAATAATATTGTAGCGACATTATTTGAGGAGACGAGTTATGAAGTATACAAGAACTGCTATCGGGCTTTTAACGGCACAATATCGGAGTGTGCTTAGAAAATGCTGGCTGATAAATGTGGGGTTGTTTGCTTTAGGAGCAACAATTATTCCAAACGAGGCAGAAGCTACCGGGGGTAACGCTTATCACAACGCAAGCTTGGAGTGGAGTCAGGATCACGGCCGTTCGGATGTTGCCGGGTGGATTGCGGACTCTTCGTATTTTGTTGATGGTTGGTGGGCAGCCAGTAACTTGGATGCGCAATTCAACAACAGGTATACCAACGACCGCACAGCGACTGTTTATGCTCATATCAAAGGTGCCAATAAATCAGACGGTAAGGCGGAGGTTTATGATTCTAAAAATCCGGGCGCTACAATGGATAACGATTACTTCAACGTTGGTAACTTTGTGGCGGATGTGAACTACTCCTTGAACTGGTTGAGAGATAACTATACCTCAAAAAGTTACGTTACTCAGTATGTTTCTGACAGTCTTTCCGGTTACGCTACACAAAGCTGGGTTAACAGCCAAGGTTTCATAAAGTCGGTTACGGCTCCGAACAATCCGACCATTACCATCAGTATTCGCGGTACTACAGGCTCATTTACGTTGAACCAATCCGGCACCTCAACGTTGACGTTCAATAATGTCGCGACTACAACCGAGTTGAGTAATGAAGCAACAGCACGTTCTACTCGAGATGGCGAATTGACGACGGCAATCAACAACGAAGTAACGAATCGTACCACTGCCGTCTCAAATGAAGCTACAACCCGTTCCAACGCCGATTCCGCTTTAGGTACGAGAATTGATAATGTTTTGAACGGTACTACCAATCACTCCAGTATCAAAATCGGCAACAAAAATGCCACGGCGATTGAGCAGGGAACCGGTAATTTCTATGTCAGTGCCGGAGATACGTCGACTTTAGCTACAACCAAAACAGTTTCTAAGGCTCTTCTCGATATATTGGGTGCGGAAAATGACTGGGGCGCCAACCAAGTGATTCAAGGATCTTTGACTACCAGAGATGGTGTGAGTGTAGGTAAGACATTGACTGTCGACGGTGCTACAAAGCTTAAAGGCGATGTTAACTTTAATGACAAAGCGTCGATTGCGGCGGCAACGGGTAATATTTCAACCGACGGTACGTTGAATGTTAAGGGCAGTACCACTCTCGGTGATTCTGCTTCACAAGACAGTTTGACGGTTAATGCCGCTTCAACTTTTTATAACACCATAACGGTTAAAAACAATACGACCAACAAGGCAACAATTAACGGCTCCAACGGTAACATTTGGACGGCAGGTACGTTGCAGGCTGATGGCGCAACAACATTGGGTAGCACCTTAGCAGTTACGGGTGCTACAACACTTTCCGGCAACTTGAATGTTAACAACAAGATGTCGGTAACAGCCTCAACCGGTGATATTTCAACATCGGGCAATATTTCGGCAACCGGAAATGCCACAATCAGCGGCAACGCCACGGTTAACGGCGATACCACCATCGGTAATCAGACCACCGATAAGCTGACGGTTAACTCGTTGTCGAATTTGCGTAACAATATTGCGGTTCAGACCGCGGCCGGCGCCGATAAGTTGACCATTGCTAATGCGACCGGCACTATGTGGTCGGCAGGTGATTTGGATTTTGACGGTAATGCGACACTCGGTACCAATGATGCCAGCAATACCTTTACCGTTAACGCTAAGACATATTTGAATGGTAATGAGATTGTTTTAGGTAATGCGGCGACCGATGCTCTGACAATCAATGCCAAATCGACATACAAAAACGATATTCAGGTTGATAACGGTAAGAGCTTTACAATGTACGGCGGTGCCGGTACGACTCCGCAACTTAATTTGAACGGCAGCAATGGTGCCATCAGCGTTTATAACAGTACCGGTCAGGCTCCGGTGGCGGTTTTGAATCGTGCCAACAATGCTAACGGGCAGTTAACACTTTCACGCTATAACTCAGGTACCAGTGCAACGCCGATGGTAAATATTCAGAGTACGGATAGCGGCAGCTCGATGACGATGAACAATACCAACGGAGCCAAAGGTATTGTGATGAAAAATTCGGGTGCGACTCCGGAAGGTTTGTTTGAAATGTATGCCGGTGCCACTCCGACGCTTATGACGGAATTGAAGTCTACCACGAGCGGCGGTACCTTAAAGCTGACCGACGGCACATCGATGAAAAACGAACAAACCAAGAGTTCAATTAAACTTACCAACAGCAGCAATAAAACTTCTATCGATGTTTTGACCGAAACCGACGGTACCGGTACGATTGTTACACGCGATGCCAACGGTACTTCGGTGAATACTATTAATAAAGACGGTATTACTATCGCCAACGCCAAGAGATTGGTTATGGGTACTACCGATTATTCGGTGGATACGGGTACAAATCCGCAAATGCGTAATACAATCAAATTTAACGGTCGGGATATCGATACTTTTTCGGGTTCCGACTCTTTATATTTAGATACGCAGGCTGCAGATTCCAAATACGGTGATGCCAACACAATCGCTTCTACCAAGACGGTGGCTAATGCGTTGGGTACTTTGAGCGGCACAAATTATCTGTTTGATACGGAGTTTGGTCACAACAGCAATACCGTGGCAGAAAATCTGAAGCGAATCGATTCAAAAATCGATACATGGATCAATCAATATAACAATATTACCACCAGCGGGGAAATTAGCGATGCCGGCGACAGTGTGGGGAATCTGAATCCGGTTCCGACCATCGGTGACACCTTTGAGGCAATTGATAAGGCAATCGGCACGGTGGTTGCAGGTAACTTTGTCGGTCCATATAACGGCACGGACAGCACCAGTATTGCCTCTAATATCAATAAACTTGATATTCAATTAGCCTCTACTAATTCAGGTATGTTGAATAACCGTTCTAATTTAAATACACTACGTAGCGAAGTGGGAAATCGTAGTAGTTTGGATAAAGATAATAAGAATCTAACGTATGGCAGTTCTAGTTCGCCTTCGAATATAGTCAGTGCTATTAATAACCTGTCGTATACGGTGGGATTGGTACACGGTTTGGCTAACAGCGACGGTTCGGTAAATGATGCCAGTTCAACTGTAGGCAATCGTACCAATTTGAACTATCTGTCGAAGACGGTTTCCGGTCAGTTGGTGGCGTTGGATAATGCCATTGACAGTGCTAAAACCCGGATTACCAATGCCGAAGCGGCTATCGGTACGGTTTCTAACCTGAGTAGCGGCAGCTATGTGAGCGGACAAACCAATTTGACCGGTGCGGTCTTGGCTTTGGACGGTCAACTCAGAACCACTAACAGAAATATCGGTACGCTCAGCAACTTAACCGGTAGTGCGGCCGGCAGAAGCAATTTGGTGGCAGCAGTCAATGCCGTTGATGATGCGTTAACCTCAGAGGTAAATCGCGCCAAAGGCAAGGAAAATATCTTGGAAACAGCTATTGCTGCCGAAGAAACACGGGCAACCGGGGTTGAAAATAATTTGCGTACTTCTATTAATAATGAAGTGAATCGCGCGCGTAACGTTGAAGGTGATTTGAACAATTTGATAGTGGATATTGCCGACGGTACGGATGTTAACTTGGTTAACGCCATCAACGCGTTGAAGACCAATATGGATGACGTGGCCGGTTCAATCGGAACTGTCAATACCAGCATCGGTAGTTTAAGCGATTTGACTCATAACGCCATCAGCGATAAGACTAAGATTACCAAGGCAATTAACTCGTTGGCGACCAATGTGGGTGCCGGTATGGGCGGTACATTTAACCGGAGAACCGGTGCATGGTCGGCTAGCATTTCGGCTTATAACGGCGATACGACCGTTACCAGCTTGGTAGAAGGTATACAATATCTCAGTGACAATGTTATCGGTACGGCGGAGCAACTCAGCGGTGCCAACGGTTTGAGCTCAAGTAACACGGTTAATCAAAACCTGACCAGATTGAGCTCGGCCATCACTAATGAAATCGGACGCGCCAGCCGTGAAGAGGCAGTACTTGCTTCCAATATTGAAGCGGAATATACACGTGCGACCGGTGCTGAGGCTACTTTGAACGCATTAATCACTAATGAAGCCAATCGTGCCAAAGGGGTTGAAGGCTCGTTAACAAACTTAAGCGGACATGCAACCGGTTCGGGTAATTTGGTTGAGGCCATCAATGCCGTTGATACTTCTGTTTATGGTGAAGTTGAGCGTGCTTTGGGGGTTGAAGCTACTTTGAGAACCGGTTTGGGTAACGAGGTTACACGTGCGCAAGCGGCTGAGGCTGCCAATGAAACGGCAATCAGCAATGAGGCAACTCGTGCTCAGGCGGCTGAGACTGTTTTAACCAACAATGTTAACAGCCTGAATTCTACGGTCGGAAGCCGTAATGATTTGGCGCACAACGCTATCAGCGATAAATCTTCGATTACCAAAGCGGTTAACTCACTTGCCGGCAGCGTAACGGCCGGTATGGGCGGTTCGTTTAATGGTGACGGCGTGTGGTCGGGCAGTGTCCAGACTTATAAAGATTCCAATCCGGTTGCCGTCAGTTCGGTAATGGGTGCGGTTAATCATGTGGTCGGGGTTATCGGAACAGCCGGTGATTTAGGCGAATCTCCGAAGAACGGCGTAAGCAAAGATAACACGGTTAATGCCAATATTGCAGCCGTAAACAGTGCAATCGGTGATGCCAGCCTGTTCAAGTCCAGCTCTTATAATAATAAAGCAAAGAATGCGACCGATTTGGTTGACGCTATTGCCAAGATTGATAACTATGTCAGCAATATGGGCAGTATTTCCGGTGATTTGAGTGACTTGACTCATAACGCCATCAGTGTAGACAGCAGAAACAGCGTTACAACGGCGGTTAATTCTCTTGCTACCAATGTGGCCAACGGTATGGGCGGTTCGTTTACTGCCGGTTCGGGAGTATGGTCGGGTAGTGTTCAGACCTATCGCGATGTTTCTCCAAAGGCGGTAAGCAGCATTATGGAAGCCGTAAATCATGTTGTCGGTACTATCGGTTCGGCAGAAGATTTGGGTCATACATCGACGAATCCGGCTAACGGTGTCAGCTCGAGCAAGACGGTTAATGCCAATATTGCTGCGATTAACGGCAAGCTCGGTGATGTCAGCGCGTTCTCTGCCGACGGTTATGTCGGTGCGGCTAAGGATAAGGAAAGTGCCGTAGAAGCAATCAGCGCTGTTGACAGAGCTTTGACCACGGAGAAGAATCGTGCGACCACGGCTGAGAGCGGGTTGCAAACGTCAATTAATACGGTTGACGGCAGAGTAACAACCTTGAATACCAATTTGACTGACCTGTCGACGAAAGTTACCAATATCGGTTCGAGCCTCGGCGGTACAATGAACGCCGTGGGTGAATGGTCCGGTAGCATAAAGACTTATAAAGATTCCACCGATTTTGGTGTGACTACGGTTCTTGATGCGGTTAAACATGTTTCCGACGTTATCGGTAAGGCTAACGAACTCGGCAGTGCCAACGGTGTGAGTGCCGAAAAGACGGTTAATGCCAATATCGGCGCACTGAGCAGCGCTCTGACGACGGAAATCGGTCGGGCTACGGATAGAGAAAATACGATTGCGGCGTCGGTTGAGGCGGAAGTAACACGTGCAACCGGTGTTGAAACCTCACTGAATAATTCTATCAGCACGGTCAGCAGTAATGTTACTACTTTGAGTAATAATTTGAGCAATTTGACCACAAAAGTTACCAATATCGGTACCGGTATGGGCGGTTCGCTTGACTCGAGCGGAGTATGGAGCGGCAAGATTCAAACCTATAAAGATGCAACGGAAAAGAATGTTTCGAGCATTATGGGCGCGGTAAATCACGTTGTCGGCGTTATCGGTACGGCGGCGGAACTCGGTACGGCCAATGGGGTGAGCGCAAATAATACGGTTAATGCCAACATTGGTGCATTAAGCAGTGCGTTGACATCTGAAATTTCGCGTGCCACAACGGCTGAAGGTAATTTGAATACGTCAATTAACACGGTTAAGAACAGTGTTACGACTTTGGATAACAGTGTGACCAATCTGTCGACGAAGATTGATAATATCGGTAGCGGTTTGGGCGGCAGTTTGACCGATGCCGGTGTATGGTCGGGCAGCATTAAGACTTATAAAGATGCAAATCCGTTCGGCGTGACCACGGTTATGGATGCGGTTAAACATGTTTCCGACGTTATCGGTACGGCCGGCGAGCTCGGTACGGCTAACGGTGTGAGTGCCGAAAAGACGGTTAATGCCAATATCGGTGCGTTAAGCAGTGCCCTGACTTCAGAAATCGGTCGGGCAACCGAAAGAGAAAATGACATTGCCGATGATTTGACTGCAGAAATCAGCCGTGCAACCGGCCGTGAGAATGAATTGTCCGGCTCGATTACGGCAGTTAACAACACGGTTACGACAGTCAGTGGCAATTTGAATACTTTGACGACAAAAGTCAACAATATGGGAGCCGGTTTAGGTGGTACGTTGAGTGCAACCGGCAGCTGGTCGGGCAGTGTTAAGACTTATAAAGATACAGACCCGGTTGCCGTGACCACAATTATGGGTGCAGTTAACCATGTGGTTGATGTTATCGGTACGGCGGCCGAGCTTGGTACGGCTAACGGTGTGAGTGCCGAAAAGACGGTCAATGGTAATATCGGTGCATTAAGCAGTGCATTAACAAGTGAAATTTCACGCGCCGGCACAGCTGAAACCAATCTGCAAAATTCGATTAATACGGTTTCCGGTAATGTGACAACTTTAGGCAATACGGTTACCGATTTGGGTAATTCGTATACGACACTTAATAATACGGTTACCGAATTGGGCAGCTCGTACACGACTTTGAACAATACGGTTAATAATCTGAGCGGTTGGGTAGGTGCCGGACCGTTTACGCACAATGCCATCAGCGACAAGTCATCGGTTACCGGTGCGGTTAACTCGCTGGCTACCAATATAGCAAACGGCATGGGCGGCTTATTTAACTCTACAACCGGTGCATGGTCGGCAACGATTGTTGATGACAAATTAATCAACTATGGTCAGATTGACAATGCTACCGCTATCAGCGGCGTGTTATCGCAAGTTACAAGTAACATCGGTAAAGCTTCCGATTTAGGTAGCGGTACGTTGCTTAACGGTTTGAGCGCCTCTAAATCGGTTAATGCCAACTTGGCATCACTCAACAGCGCAATCGGTAATATCGAAAGATTTAAATATACACCGGATTACGGATATACAGGAGATCAGCCGTATACCGGAGAAATTGCTGCAGGTGCATCAGATTTAGTGACTGCCATTGAAAGTTTAGATGCGGTTATCACGGATTATCAGGTTGTGGCTTCCGGTAATGTGGGAGAGTTGATTAATAAGCTGAATGCGGAAATTACACGTTCTAAGAGTGTCGATTCATCTCATGATACGGCTATCAGTGAGTTGAATGACTTTATCGGTACGGCGGCTCAATTGGAAAATAAAGCCATTACCGATAAGACCACTTTGGCTAAGGCCATCAGTTCGGCATCTGACAGTATTGAAGATGCTATCGGCGGCGAATTCCAGACCGGCGGTTCGTGGACGGGCTCGGTTCAGACCTATAAAGATGCGACACCTCAAGAAGTCAGCTCGGTTATGGGTGCGGTAAATCACGTTGTCGATGTTATCGGTACAGCTGATGATTTAGGTTATGACAGCGAGAATCCGTCGGTTGAACCGGCTAACGGAGTAAGCAAAACCAATACGGTTAACGCCAATATCGGCGCACTGAGCAGCGCTCTGACGACGGAAATCGGTCGGGCAACCGAAAGAGAAAATGATATTGCCGGTGATTTGGCCGATGAAGTGCTTCGCGCAACCGGTAAGGAAAACGAATTGGCTGGTTCAATTGAAACAATTGACGGTACGGTTACGAACTTGAGCGGTGATGTAACCAACTTGACGTCCAAAGTCAGCAATATCGGCGCCGGTTTGGGTGGCACGTTGAGTGATACGGGCGAATGGTCCGGCAGTATTCAAACTTATAAAGATGCTGCTGCGGTTCCGGTTACGACGGTTATGGGCGCGATTAATCACGTTGTTGATGTTATCGGTACAGCTGATGATTTAGGTTATGACAGCGAGAATCCGTCGGTTGAACCGGCTAACGGCGTGAGCAAAGCCAATACGGTTAATGCCAATATTGCGGCGGTTAATGAGGCTTTGGAAAATGCTAAACAGACAATGGCTAACAATTATGCCCTTAAGACCGAAGTACACGGTGACGGCGAAGTTGCCGGTGATACGGTAAATATCGGCAATTTGGCGGATACAACCGTTATCGGCGGTGCCAATGCCAGCATTACGGTTGATACAACCTCTGCCGGTAAGAAGGTTGAAGTTGCGGCCGATACGATTAAGCTCGGCAATAAGTTCACGGTCAATACCACGGAAGGTTCAACCACATTCGGCAGCGGTAATAATACCGTTAAGATTCAGGACGGTGCGGTTGTAGCCAAAGGTACGGTTAAGAGTGCCGGCTTGTTATTGGATAACAGCACGGCCGTTTCTAAGGTTGACTTAGGTGCAAGCCCGATAACGGTTGGTGCGGTTGATACCATGGCAACGACAGCCACGGTTGCGGCTACGGTAGGCGCTGTTGCGGATTTAACAAGCGGTAACTTTGCTTCTACCGGTGATACGGTTGCGGATAAGTTAACGGCCCTGAACAATAAGGTCGGTAATGTGAGCAGTCTGAGCGTTCAGTTGGATCCGAATGTTGATAAGACGGTGGTTAACTCAATCAATAAACTTAACAGTTTGGTAACCACGGCCGGTACGGATTTAACTCATGTTAAGGCGGCTTTGGATAATACCTTGTTTGATGCCAATACCGGAGTTTGGGAAGGCAGCGTAAGTACTTATAAAGATACTACACCGTATGGCGTGTCGAATGTTATGGGTGCGGTAAATCACGTTGTTGATGTTATCGGTACGGATGTCGATTTGGGTTACAGTGCTACCGATGCGGGTATTACTCCGGCCAACGGTGTGAGCAAAGCTAATACGGTTAATGCCAATATTGCGGCGGTTAATACGGCTTTGGAAAATGCTAAACAGACAATGGCCAGTGATTATGCTCTTAAGACTGAAGTACATGGTGACGGCTCAACTACCGGTGATACGGTAAGTGTCGGTAATTTGGCAGATAAAACCGATCTCGGTAATGCCAATGCCGGTATTAAGATTGACGGTACGGCCAATAAGAAGATTGATGTGACCGCCGATATTATGACAATCAGCGACCAAATTAAGGTCAGCAAGGGTGATAAGACCGAATTTTACGGCGGAGTGAATGTTGCCGGTAAGACGGTACTTTCGGCCGATAATGGTTTGAGCTTTGGTGATGAAACAACGATTGCCAAGAGTATTACCAATGATATCGGTAACGGTTCGGCAAATGCCTTGGCAACGGCAAGAGCGGTTAAAAACTATGTCGGCACCGGCGTATATACCTTGCAAATTAACGGTAATTCGGCCGGAACGATAGATGTTAACGCTACCAGCGGTTCCACCATTAATTTGGGCAACTATGTAACCCAAGAAAGTGCGATACCTGACGGTAATGTTGTCAGCGGCAGCACAACGATTATTGCTACTGACGGTACGGTCGGCGACAACTTGAGCTCGATGGCTCAGGTGGTTAAGTCTAATGCGGACAAGATTGCCGGCGCGGTAAGCTCGGCTGCAAACATAACCCAAGCCAACGCCGGTAAGCTGATTACCAGCGGTGCGGTTCAGGAATATGTAACCGGTATTGATGCCGGTGTGGTTCACAAGGCCGGTTCGGAAAATATTATAGGCACTAAGACCTTTAAGGCACAGCAAATCTTTGAAAAGGTTGCTACCGAAGGTGATGACGTCGTTACTTATACCACCACCATTGACGGCAAGACCTTGGCGCTGAATAACGATGATGAAGCAAAGATTACGCTTGACGGCAAGGATGGCACGGCAACGTTTGCGGGCCTGATCAATGCCAACGGCGGTGTTGAAACCACTACATTGAAGGCTTCGCGTTTGGTAACCTTGAACGGCGGTGATAACGGCGGCTTGCGCTTTGGTGAAGGTCAAATCGTTAAATCGATCGTCAACAGCGTTGATACTACCGGTGCAACAGAGGCGAGCGTATTGCAGTCGCAATTGGTTACGGCGGCCGCGGTTAAGGAAGTTGCTGACAATATTGCGGTTAACGAATCGAATCGCGTGGTTGTTTCGGATGGCAGCAAGAAGATGGTTGCTTCGAGCATTACCACCGGAGAGTTAAACCAATTGGCCGGCATTTCGCAAGCCAAGACCATTCAGGCTCAGTTGAACGACAAGATGGGTACAGCAGAATGGACCACCACGGTTACCGGTATGGAAGGCAGATATATCGACGGTTCGAAGATTGCGGCCGGTTCGGTTGATACCGATCAGTTGAATGCCAATGCGGTGACAACAGTCAAGATTGCCGATAAGAACGTAACCAAAGGCAAGTTGGAACAGAGTGTTCAAAATTCGTTGGAGAAGGCTGAGACGGCGCTGCAAAATGTTAAGATTAACAGCGTACCTTTAGATAAGGTTGATAATGCAGTCAATATTTCCGTGGTTGTCAACGGTACGGATGTTGAAGCACCTGACGGAGATGAAGGATATCTCAATGACGGTAAGTTGATTTCGAGCAAGGCCGTACGCGAATATGTATCGAATCTTGATGAAGGAATCGTTCATAAGAGCGGCGATACCATGGGTGGCAAGCTGACGATTAACACCGGTGCGGCCACCACCGAGAGTTTGGTAACATCCGGATATATTAAAACCTCCGGCGGTGTTAAATTCGGTGATGAGCTTAAGGCTATGATCGGAACAAGTTCGACTGCGGTTGATTTGGAAGAAGAAGGCAGCGGCGGCAGCGATGTCATTTTGGCTACCACTAAGGCGTTGGCTTCTACCGTATATAATAGTGCACAAGACGGTACATTTACCTTTGGTTCCGGTACCGATAAGTATATTACGGGCAACAGCGCAACCACCATCGGTGATGCGATTGACAGCTTGAACAAGGGCTTGAAAGTAGTTAACGATGGCTCGCTGAAAGAGGTTAAAGTTAACGGTACACCGTTGACCAATACCAACAACTCGGTTAATATCTCAATCGGTGAAAGCGCAACAAGCGGTAATATCAGTGTGAACGGTCAGGATGTTGCCGTATACAATGCGGTTACCAGAGACGGAGCTCAGGATATTATAGGCACCAAGACCTTTAAGACAACGCAAAAGTTTGCACTGTCTGAAGAAGTTTCAATTGAAGATGTCCCGACAACCGTTACTTATGAAACGGATATGGACGGTAAACAGTTGAAGATGGGCAAAGTGAGCGGTCAGTCGGTTGATCCGATGATTCTGTTGGACGGCAGTAACGGTACGGCACGCTTTGACGGTCTGGTAACGGCTAATAACGGAATCAGTGCAACCACACTGAATACTTCCGGCGAGATTATCTCCGGCGGACTGATCACTGCTAACAACGGTATTCAGACTACTTCGCTGGCAGCCTCCGGATTGATTTCAGCCAACAAAGGTCTGACGGTTAAGAACGGTGAAACATTCATGTTGAACGGTGCCGGATTAACCACCGTCTTGAAGGGCGATAATGCGGTTCTCAATGATGAGGACAATGCCATCGCTACCAGCAATGTGATTAAGAGAGCCATCACAACGGCAACCAACGATATGGCTACAATGACTTGGGTTCTGGACAAAGACGGTGCTCAGAAAGCTAAGTTCTTGGCAACCGGCGGTATAGACAGCAATGTTTTGGCCGATAATGTGACCAGAGATATCGGTACGGCTATTAACTATTTAGGCCAGAAAGCATATCAGCTTAACGAGAAATTCGGTACCGATACCGATTTAGGTTACAGCGCAACCGATGCGACGGTATTGCCGGCCAACGGCGTAAACAAAGAAAATTCGGTTAATGCCAATATAGCAGCCGTAAATAATGCCATCGGCGACACGAGCAATCTGGTTGTGACTTCGGGTGATGAAACAAACGTTGTTAATGCCATTAAGAAAGTTAAGAATGATTTGGATCAAACCACGCAGTCGTTGTCGGCTTATGCTCTCAAGACTGAGGTCCATGGTGACGGTACGGCCGGTAATATAATCAATATCGGTGATGCCGCCGGCAAGACCGTTATCGGTAGCGATAATGCCAAGATTACGGTTGACGCAACCGAGAGCGGCAAGAAAGTCGAATTCTCTGCCAACACCGTTAAACTCGGTGATAAGATGACGGTTGATAATGCCAACGGTTATACCACATTCGGCAGCGGCGATGCCACCGTCAGAGTTCAGAACGGAGGCATTGTGGCTACCGGCGATGCGAAGGTAGGCGGGTTGATTTTGGAGAGCCCTTCGGGCAGTACAACCTATACTTCGCAGAAAATCACCAGAATTGATGCCGACAATACGGATCCGTTGTCGGGCAGCGGTTCGGCAACAACCTTGGCAACCACGCAAACCGTGGCTAAAACGGTGGGCAATGTTGTCGGATTGAACTCGGGTAATTTTGCCAACACCGGCGGTACGGTTGCCGAGAAGTTGCAAGCTTTGGATGACGTTATCGGTGATATAAGCACATTGGGCGATGATGGTACAAAGGGTATCAGCTCGAGATTGAAACTGACAAACGCGATTGCTTCGTTGGCGGATAATGTTTCCGCAGGTATGGGCGGTGATTTCGATACCAACGGCAGTTGGTCGGATACAATCAAAACCTATAAAGATGCGGAAGATGTTACCGTTACTTCGATTATGGGTGCGGTTGATCACGTTATCGACGTTATCGGCGACGAGGAAGATTTAGGTTATGACAACACTGTTCCGAGCAGTCCGGTAGAGCCACTGAACGGCGTGAGCAAGAACAATACGGTTAATGCCAATATTGCGGCTTTGAACAGAGTTATCGGTGATGCCAGCGACTTCGGTAACGGCAAGGCTAAGAATGCCACCGATATTGTGGATGCCATTAAACTGGTTGATAGCGGTTTGGGTGAAGAAATCTTGCGTGCTCAAAGAGTTGAGGGTGACATCAATGAGCTGAATGATTCCATTGCCATAACCGGTGAAAAGAACCTGGTTAAGGCCATTAACGAGGTTTATGAAGAAGTTTCGGCTATCAGCGGTGATTACCTCACCAAGGAAGAACTGCACGGCGATAGCGATATTGACGATGATACGGTTATGGTCGGCGAATATGCGGACAGCACCGTTATCGGTAATACCAACGCTAAGATTACGGTTGATACAACCGCTGCCGGCAAGAAGGTTGAAGTTGCAGCCGACACGATTAATCTCGGTAGCAAGCTGACAATTGATAACACCGAAGGTTCAACCACATTCGGCAGCGGTAGTAACACTGTTAAGATTCAGGACGGTGCGATTGTGGCCAAAGGTACGGTTAAGAGTGCGGGCTTGTTGCTTGATAACACTACGGCCGTTTCTAAGGTTGACTTAGGTGCAAGTGCAATAACTCCGGCCAGCGGGGCTATTGATACCATGGCAACAACTGCTACGGTTGCGGCTACGGTCGGTGATGTGAAGGGATTGACCGGCGGCAATTACGGAACTTCCGGCGATACGGTTGCAGATAAGTTGACAGCTTTGAACAATGTTATCGGCGCCAAGAGCGTATTGCAAAACAATGTTGCAAACGGCATCAGCAACAGCAGCGACGTAACTCACGCGGTTGCTTCGTTGGCGGCTAATGTTAAGGGAGCGCTGAGTGACAGTGAGGAAGATAAGTTTGATGCCAACGGCAAGTGGTCGGCAAAATCGACAACATATCTCAGCACCCTGACTGTTGATAATATGATGGCAGCCGTAAATCATGTTTCCGACACCATCGGTACGGCGGATGATTTGAACAGCGGCAACCAGACAGCTTTGTCGGCCAGCAATACGGTTAACCAAAACCTGAAGGCTTTGAGCAATGCTTTGGATGGCGCTAAGCAGGATATATCAAGCAAATATGCTCTTAAGACCGAAGTACACGGTGATGGCAGCATAACCGGCGATAACGTAAATGTCGGTAATTTGGCTGATAAGACCATTATCGGCAGTAACAATGCCAAGATTACGGTTGATACCACCTCCAGCGGCAAGAAAGTTGAAATCGCGGCTAATACGATTAAACTCGGCAATGCGGTTACGGTTGATAATACAAGCGGTTTGACCACATTCGGCAGCGGCAGCAACACCGTTAAGATTCAAGACGGTGCGATTGAAGCGGCCGGTTCGGTTAGGGCTTCAGGCTTGTTGCTTGATAATACTACGGCTGTTTCCAAGGTTGATTTGGGAGCCAGCCCGGTAACAAGCGGTGCGGTTGATACCATGGCAACAACTGCTACGGTAGCCAGAACGGTTGGTAATGTTGCGGCCTTGACCGGCGGTAACTTTGCAGCGGTAAGCGGTGATACGGTGGCATCTAAGTTGTCGGCTTTGAACAAAGTTATCGGTGCTAAGAGTGCTTTGGGCGGCGATTCAACCAACGGTATCAGCAATCGAAGCGATATCACTCATGCGGTTGCTTCGTTGGCGGCCAATATGACCGATGCCTTGAGCAGCGACGGTGTATTTGATAATACCGGTAAATGGTCAAGCAGTATTCGTACCTACAAAGATACGGCTCCGTATAATGTAAACACGGTAATGGATGCGGCTAAACATGTTTCCGATACCATCGGTACGGCGGCAGAATTGACCAGCGGTAACCAGAGCACATTATCGGCAAGCAATACGGTTAACCAAAACCTGAGAGCTTTGAAGAATGCTTTGGATAATACTCAGCAATCTGTGTCTAACGATTACGTTACCAACAAGTCTTTCCATGGTGATAACAGCGCGACAACGTTTGATGAAGTTAAGGTCGGCGATAAGGCGGATAAGACCACGGTTGGTACCGGAACTGCCAGTGTATCGGTTGATTCAACCTCTAACCGGATTGATATGACCGGTGATGTTGTGAGAATAGGTTCGACCGTATCGGTTGATGACCAGATTGGTTCTACCACATTCGGTAGCGGTGAAAAGGTTGTTCAGGTTGAAGACGGAAACGTTTCGATGGCAACCCTTGAGATTGGCAATACCAAGGTTGACAGCATTGATACCGGCACAGTTATTACGACCAATAACGCCAGCGAGACCACTTTAGCAACAACAGCTACCGTTTCGGCAACAGTTACGGCGGCTCTCGGTGGCGGATTTGATCCGTCAAGCGGTGCATGGTCGGCTCAATCTGAA
>JBGUGE010000031.1:0-2994 GCA_045111335.1 Alphaproteobacteria bacterium
ATACAGCTCAGCTTGTTATTTGCCACATAAAACTGAAACATCATGTGGCACGGAGGCAGATGCATCTCGGATATTTTGCCGACATTCCACGCCGAAACAATCATCCGGCGATCGTTCGGTTTTTTCTTTAAGGTTTCGATAACTTCGGCAATCTGGTCAATTCCCTCGCCATTCCAATTGCGCCATTGCGAACCGTAAACCGGCCCCAACTCGCCGTTTTCATCGGCCCATTCGTTCCAAATTCGCACTCCGTTTTCTTGCAGATACTTGACATTTGTTTCGCCTTTTAAGAACCACAAAAGTTCATGAATAATGCTTTTTAAGTGTACTTTTTTGGTGGTAACCAGCGGGAATCCCTTACTCAAATCAAAGCGCATCTGACGACCGAAAACCGAACGGGTACCGACACCGGTGCGGTCCATTTTATCCACGCCGTTTTCCATAACATCGCGTAACAAATCCAAATATTGCTGCATTTTATTTTCCTTCCGTTTCTAAATATTGCATAATTTTTTTAACCACCGATTGCTCAACAAAATCTCCTTTTTTGAGCCAGACGGTTGTTACCACTCCGTCCAGTTCAAATGTTTGCGGCAGGGCAAAATACTTTTGTTCCAGCACCTCGACACTACGGTTGACATCAATCAAATCGGTTGCGCCTTCGTTTATCGGGCCGGCATAAACGCAGTCAACCACTATATCCGGCATAATGTTCGGGGTGGTGAAAAATATGGCATAAATAGTGGCGCCGCCGGAGATATACAAATCTTCGGGATAATCTTTAAGTTTTGCGGCATCATCAACCACAATATGATTATCTTTATCAAACACCTCGGTTTTGCCGGACATATCCAGCACAATAACTTTATGACCGGCTAAAACTTTTTGCGGCATACCGCCGTAGGTACGCCCGCCCATCACCATTATTTGCCCTTCGGTCAAATTGCGAAAACGTCGAGTATCCGACGGAATTTTCCACGGTAATCCGACACCAGCACCGATAATGTTGTCGCCCCTATGTCTGCACCATATTGCCACGATTGTCATTTATTTTCTCCTCGTATTTATTCATAAAACACTATTGACACGGAATAAAGCGTTATATTTAAAGACTCACAGATTTTATAATTGACGACGCAAGATATCCGTGTTATAGCTAAACCAAATTTATATAATTATTCATCTTTAAAATTTTTTTGCCTATGATTTTGAAAGAGAAAAAGTTTCGTATCACAAAGATTACGAAAAACGGTAACTTTTGGAATTTGTTTCCGAAAGGGTGTGATGAACCGGTGTGTTTAGATACCAACTTGGTATACGGCAAATTGCCGCCGCGTTGGAAATGGCCGTGGCAATATCACGACCTGACCATCAAGACCGTGGCTGACAAATTTACGGTTTATGCCGAAATGGACGGTGTGGTGTTGTTTGCAATTCCGGAAGAGAATTATTCGGAGGAAACCAAACGGGAGATCCGGCGGATTGAGAAAATTGAATCGGATTATGTCGCATTTCAGCAGCAATACACGGATTCCATTAATGCTCAGTTGCATGATTTTCTGCCGAAAATTCCGGAAGTACCCGAGTTGGAAGAAGAAATCAACAAACTGCCGGTTTGCTGGCGTGCATACCTGAAGATGCACCTGCCGATGCAATACGAATCAAAGGAAAATCAGCAACGCTTGTTCCTGACCTATCATCTGATTAGGATTGCCGACAGATTGTATCGCCGCCATACCGATCTGGACGCCCCGCTCAGCGTAGCGTTTCGTTCGGTGGAATTTTCCATTCGTGATCGGCTTTCCGACTCTTTAACCGACGGCATGGTTGAGTTGGTGGAAAAAACACCCCAGTTCCGCAACAGTCAGGCTTTTATCCTGTTTAATGAAGCAAAAGCGGAATTAGAGCGCGTTCTGCCGCCAACCGAACAACCGCTTAATTTGTATCTGATTCAGGTAATTCATCACCTGCTGTCGAGTTATTCCGTAGATTATGCTAACATGGTCTGCAAACGTCCGCGTGATGTGTGGGGAGATACCGTCAACACCGACAACGAAGCATATCGCTATCTTTGTGAAGAAATGAATTTACCGAAGTTATCGACGCTGATTATCGAAAAGAGTTTCAGCAATCAGGAAATTGCGAACTTTAATTTCGTATTTTAACCGACATAAAACCCGTTCCTTAATCGGAGCGGGTTTATGTTTTATAAGACGGACAGATGTTATGTAGATTAAACGAATCGCTGAAAATACGGATTTCTGACACAAAACACAAATGTAAAAATTTGTGTTTCTGTGTTTTTAAAATATCAAAAGCCGACCGGCACACTCCCGTGCGCCTCTCGCTGGTGGTCGGACCACTTCTTCGTGGGTCCTCTTCCCGCCTCTCCTAATAACACAAAAAGACCACCTTTCGGTGGTCTCTTGTGTTATTGGAGCGGGCAATGGGATTCGGACCCACGACATCAACCTTGGCAAGGTTATAAAATACTATTTAATTATTTTAAATAAAAATTCATAATATTTAATAGTTCTTTATTTTAAGCCACTTTTAGAATAAACATTTTTTAATAAAATTTTTTCTTTCTTAAAATTTTTTGTTGACTTATTGTTGACTTGATATAATATTCTTTCTGAAAAGTCAAAAAAAAAAAACGGCAATGAGGTATAATATGAAGAAAGAAGCTTCAAAAATAAAATTAACAGATGCTTTTGTTCGAAAATTGATAGCAGGTGAAGATAAAATCATTTGGGATACAGAAATGAAACAATTCGGTGTTCGCATAAATAAAAGCGGAGCTTCTTACTTTATCAACTACCGGAATAAATATAACAAACAACGCCGTTACACTATTGGTAGTACAAGCACAATGTCGTTAAAAAACGCAAAGGGCGAAGCTCAAGAACTGTTTGCTCAAATTCGTAAAGGAGAAGATCCTCAACAAGATAGAAAAGGCAATAAAAATCTAAAGACTATCTCCGAATTATGTGA
>JBGUGE010000032.1:0-4046 GCA_045111335.1 Alphaproteobacteria bacterium
TTGCAAAAAACGCATCTTGAACCTTTTGGATGACAATATGCGCAACTTCAAGAAAGATAGTTGGAATAAACAAAATCGTATGAACAAATTGATTGTTGATACTGATAGCCAGTCAATCTTTACGCTCCGTCTCGGTGGCAAAAGAATTGCTCGTTATGCTCTTTCACTGTTAGATACAAGAGATAAATTGAACTTCTTGTCAGACATTTATACTGAAGTGGTAAATGGCGAATTTGATGAGGAAATCACGAAGTTCTTGGGCGAAGAAGTTGAGAAAGCCGAAGCCCGTAAGAAAGTCAACAGTGCTAAACGTCGTGAAAAGAAGCGTCAGCAGCGTGAAGCGGAAAAGGCAAAAAAGAAAGAAGCGGAACGTCGCACTTTTGAAGCAGCAAGAGATTTAATTGATATCAGTCTTGATGAATTGATTGAAGCACAAAATGCCGCTGCGACTGAAACTCCGAGATATGAACAAGTGTAATCTTTTTCTGCCCACAAACCAAAGGAGGCTACAAAGCCTCCTTTACAACAACACTATTGAAAGGAACAAAAATGACCCACAGTATAATAATCGCTCGTGTTAAAGACTTTCCTAATGCTGAAGAACTAATACGTGCTCTTGTTTGGCCTTCAGACTATGAAATGGTTGGTGATTTCGGTACATGGAAAAAGACCGGTAGAAATATGAAAGATGAAAATGCAGAATATTATCATTTTGAACTACCCGATAAAAATGGTGATATTTGGGACAAAACATCTGCCAGTTATGATTATTGCATATTAGGCGGACGATGGGCTGACGAAGAACATCCTTGTATTGACACTTACAGAAACATTCTCAGTTATTACCCTGATAGAAATGAAAGGTATGCCATACTTAAGGACTTTAAGTTCAAAGAATTCTCTTTTCCGAAGCAGCAAAATCTTTGGAACGATGATGACCTTGTGTATGTTATGGATACACACCGATAAAAGAAGGAGGCTGCAAAGCCTCCTTTACTTTTGGACTTTTGCCCTATGATATTTGCGAAATTCTCTGTGTTATAACGGCTTTTATTTGTTCTGTTATCTTTCTTTTATCGCTACTATCCGCAAATTGCTTTTCAATCTCCGGTAATGCTGCCGATATCTTCGCCGACATTTCATCAATAATTTTCTCAATCATTGCCGGTTTAATGTCCAAATCCTTCGCCATATCCTTAAAATGACTGCGGTGTATCTGGTTCGGATTATATTCACCGCCGACGGACATTGCCAAATTCGGCGAAAGTGCCGGATATATCGCTGTTGATACCAAATCATACAAAGGCGAAAGTTCGTATCTTCCTTGTTTGTGCAGAAAAGAAAAATTTTTACCGTGCGCATCGGAATTTCCGATGATAAAGTTAAACACTATCGTTTTCAAAAACTGCATCAAAGCATCGGCCTTGCGGCTAAAATCCGCCGTAGCAATAAATTTATAGCATTGTTTGATGCTCGGCCCGCCTTCTTTTTGATACTTTTTATCCGGTAGGCACAGGGCTTGGCAGAAATCTTCCTGATGTATGCGTTTTAACCCCGATGCCATTGTGCTATCTGTTTCGCGGTCAAACCGTTTTACCACATATCCGAATTCTCCGGCAAAGTCCTTTATAAATGATGTTGCTGTCGGCAAACCGATTTGTTGCGCCAGAGACATACAAAAATGCTCATTGTAAATAATGTCCTCAAAATACGGATTTTGCGGCTTGATAATATGCGTTGAAATGTAGTCTCCCTGCGGCAGATAGTAGTTATCTGAACCTTCCGGAATAATCGCCAAGGCAATCTTTTGCTGCGCTCCGGCCAATGACAAACGGATTTCCTCACCGGTCAGTAGTGGTATTTGTGCCTGATTTTTTAAGAGTTCGGCGATTTTCTCCTGACTAATCGGTTTTAATACAGACGGTTCACTTTCTTTGATATATCCTTCCGGATATAGTTCAACCGCACCGGCACATTCACCGCCGATTTCTTTTAACAAGGCAAACGGATTATTGGATGAAACCTGCTTATAACGAGCCACGGCTTCACGAATTCCTTCTTCCGGCAACAGATTGTTAAAGAAACTGCGTGTCAGTTTGTCGTTGAAGGCTTCTTTTTGTAACGGCAGATTGACCGACAACGGTGTATCAGCATTTTCATTATATTTGAAAGATAGCCGAGAGTTCTTTTCGGTCAGTTTACCTATTTTTTTACCATAGAAATATACATCCAATGCCGGCATTTTATTCCTCTATACTCAAGTTGATACCCAAAACATCCAAAACCTTCAGCACTTTACCTATTTGGCAGGTTTCTTTTGCTTTTTCCAAGTCAACGATAAAACGCAAGCCAACATTGCAAAGTCCGGCAAGTTCGGTTTGTGTTAAATTCTGTTTCTTGCGCTCGTTCCTAATTTTGACAGCGATGTCTTCAAATGTTCTTATTTTCATATTTTACCTCTCGGTAAAATTATAGCATATCAAAAATTAAAATCAAGTAAATTTTACCGAAAAGGAAAATTTACCATAAAATTATGGTGTAATGAAGGACTATTATTCCCGATAGGTAAAATCTATACCAAAGTCACAAAAGTGCAAAAATACAAAAAAATCAGTTGACTTTTGGGTACAATTTGCTACCCTGTTTTCAAGTTATTAAAGGGTGAGACAGTCAAGTGAGACAGTTTGTCCACAAAAACCGCCTCACGATAGAGAAAAGTCTTTTAGAATCAGGAATTTAAGGGGTTGACAAAAACGCTTCCAGCCGCCCCAGCCAATAAAAAACCCCCCTTTTACGGGCGGTTTTTTATTTGCTGGTGTGTGGGGGGTGAGAAGCAACGAATGGCCGCGGCCGACGTTCGGCTGGTTCGACGACAAGCGAAAGGCGGATGTGAAGACGCCGTTCGGCAAAGCCGATGAGCGCCGGAGGAACGAGCGTTGCCTTTAGGCAAGCGCGAGGACAATCCAGCCGCCCCAGCCACAGTTCAAAAAGGACGAGAAATCGTCCTTTTTTATTTTATTTACAAGTACTTAAACCGGTTCGAATGTTTGATATAAAATATACCATACCCCGGATAATCTTCGAACTAATTTTATTAAGAATCTAACCCATTCAATGAGTTAGGAAGTTTTCAATTTTATTACTCAAATCAAGCTGATTTTGTTTGGTGTCATAAATATGCGAGCAATTTGCAAAAATATGCAGTTCTTTTCGGCATTGTAAAGCCTCATAAAATCGCCGATTGTTTTCCGGTAAAGAAGCAGTATCTTTATCGCCGGTAATAACAAGTGTCGGCATCGTATAGTTTTGAATATTCTTATAAAAATCGTATTGTTGTAAGTCTTTGATATATGTTTCATCTAAAAAGCAGTCGACATTATTTCTAGAACGAATAATACCGCCATTTTGTAACTGCCGCATGAACTCCGGCGAAAACTTGGCCGTATTGTTATAGAGTTCGTGTCCATCAAAAATTGTTGATATTAAAATTAACCTGTTAACCAATTGAGGATATTTTTTGGTATAACGTAGGACAACCGAACCACCGAGAGAATGTCCGACTAATAAAAATGTAGGTGTATAGAAAGTTTGAGTCTTTGCCCAATCTATAACCGTCGATAAATCTTCAAACATAGAGGTTGTTGTACCACAATGACCATTATTATAACTTTCTCCGCGAGAATTCCGACAATCAAAAGTTATAACTGTATATCCGACATCTTGCAAAGTTTCAGCCGTTTTTATAATAACATCTTGTTCTTTATAGCCGGTTATCCCGTGGCAGATTATCGCCAACTTTGTTTGTGTAATAGTTGCGTTTGGGGCAAAGATTTCAATACATAAATCCTCGTTGTTTGAGTTTTTGATAAGTTGTTTCATCGTCATTTCCTGTTTTTTTTCAAGATACAGTCAATTTAATAATAAAGCAACATCAAAATCTCGAAAACCGCAAGCTCACTCCAGCGTCAACACAATGCTGGCGCCGATATTAACACCGCTGGTGACATACCTTTTGCTCAATACAACGGTTGAGGTGAATATGACAA
>JBGUGE010000033.1:0-9816 GCA_045111335.1 Alphaproteobacteria bacterium
TATCCGACGCCGTTGACAACTCCGGTACCGACGGTGTTGAGCCATCGTGCTTTTGCAATATCTTCCGGATGTGATATAAGTTTTCCCCAAGATTTATCAAAATATCCCTTCGTTTTGAAAGGCTTAATCGGGGAGGCCACGGCGCCGAGAACTTCTGCCGTAGCGGATATCGCCGGATTGCGCTGATATCTGTTTTGCAACTCTTGACGCGTATAATCGCGATATTCCTGATAGCCCTTGTCCCATGCCTCTTTAAAACCCTCTCCGTTGGTTGAATGACCTGTGGCTCGCCATATTCCGTTTGCCATAACATTGCTTGCGCCACCAATCACTCCGAATGCCTCATCACTCCAACCTAAACTCACCCCCTGAGCCGCGTGATTTATGCCATCGGTAACTGCTTGTCCGACACCGCCGGAATTTTGAGATTGCAAATTGTTACCCACATAATGCCCGTCATCATCATACTGAGCATATTCCCGCGCTGTCATCGGTTGAGCCATCAAATTATCAATATTCTGACGCTGCTGTCGCAATGCATTTAACTGCATTTGTGCCTCCGGACTGGTGTTGCCTTGAAGTTGCTTCATTGCAAGATCAATTTGTTCGTTCATATTTGTATAGCGCAAATTCCGCCCTATAAGTTTTCTTAATTCATTTGCCATTTTATACTCCTTTTTTGTAAATTTCAACCATTTTTAGAATTTCATTTGTATAATATTATACTTATATTTTAAATCTAAAAATAATAAAAATATTACAATTACGGAAAAATATTTTTATAAATCAAGACGTTACTCAATATGAAAAATATTTCATTTGTGGATAAATTTATTAACAGGTAAGGATATCGACTTAAAAATCCTCAGCGATTTCTTGAAAATATCAGGCCTTAAAATTCAGATTCCAATCGCTGTAACGTGCCGGATCATTTTCCCAATTTTCACGTACTTTGACGTATAAAAACAGGTGTATCCGCTCTTCCAAAAGCTCTTCCAATTCCAACCGCGCACTCTGCCCTATTTTCTTAATCATTGCGCCGTTCTTACCCAAAATAATGGTCTTTTGCCCCTCGCGCGCCACATAAATAGTCATCTCGGCACGGATAGAACCGTCGTCTTTGTGTTCCCACACTTCCGGCTCCACCGTTAAGGCATACGGCAACTCCTGACGCAAGTTCAAAAACAGCTTTTCGCGCACCACCTCGGCCGCCAACAACCTCAGCGGCATATCCGACATCTGCTCCTCCGGATAATACCACGGGCTATCCGGTAAATTATCGGCCAAATATTGATAAAATTCCGTAATATGGTCGCCCGATTGCGCCGAAAACATAAACACGGCATCAAAGGCAAACACATTTTCAAACTCTTCTTTGAGGTCTTGCAGCTCCTCTTCGCTCATTAAATCGATTTTATTAAAAGCCAGCACCGCGTGGGCATTGCGCTTAATCAGTTCGTCGATAATTGCCGATGTTTCTTCATTCATACCGCGCTTGGCATCAACCACCAACACATTGATATCCGCATCACCGAAACCGTTCCACGCCTGTGCCACCATAGCTCGGTCGAGCCGCCGACGCGGAGAAAATATCCCCGGCGTATCCAAAAAAATAATCTGGGTATTGTCATAAATTCCGATACCTTTAATGGTGGTGCGTGTAGTCTGAGCCTTGGGCGAAACAATAGATACCTTGGAGCCGACAAAGTTGTTGGTAATTGTAGATTTACCAGCATTCGGCGCCCCAATCAGCGCCACATATCCGCATTTAGTCTGAGCCATTTTCACCATCCATCAACTTCAACAAATTTTCTGCCGCATGCTGTTCGGCCAACTTTTTATTTTTTCCCTGCCCAAAAGCAAAAACTTGCTCGTTTAGTGCCACTTTAATCGTAAACATCGGCTCATGTTCACTACCCTCTTTAGCCACAGTTTCATAAACCGGAAGTGCTTGTTTCATTGCGTGGAATCTCTCCTGCAGACGCGTTTTGAAGTCTTTTTCCGAACCGCTTTCGGCCATATCGATTATCCCGCGCCAGTTACGCTCTACAAAGGCAATTGCTTGCTCAATATTTGAGTCAATATAAATCGCACCGATAATCGCCTCACCCACATCGCATAACACATTAATACTTTGCGTTGTTTCTTTGTCTTTGGCAATTATATATTCATCAATGTGCAGTTTTTTAACAATCTGCGCCACCGTTTCCGCCCGCACCAATTTAACATGACGCTGTGCCAACGAGCCCTCACGATCACACGGAAACATCTTAAACAGCAAATGTGCCATGGTCATACCCAAAACCCGGTCACCCAAAAACTCAAGGCGCTCATAATTGCGGCGCTCATTGCCGGTAACACTGCTGTGGGTAAGCGCCTGTTGCAGTAATTTCGGATTACGGAAGTGATATTGCAATAATTCCTGCAGTTTTTCCATGTTTAATTAATACCCTTAAAAAACCGGCTCCATCGAATGGCTCGGAACCATGTCCACGGCTTAAACAAAGAGCCTCTGTCATCATGCGAAAAGAAGATGAATTTTGCTTTGCCCACTAAATTTTCTTTTGGCACAAAACCGACGCTGATACGGCTGTCATCAGAACGATCGCGATTATCGCCCATCATAAAAAACGAATCTTCCGGCACCACAAATACCTCGGTATTGTCAACAATGCGTTCTTTATCCGAAATTTCTATAATCTGGTGTTGCAAACCATTCGGCAATGTTTCGGTATATTGCTTATAAAACTCCGGCATTGCGACATATTCATCAATCACATAACGACCGTTCTTTTCGCGCTCAACCAGCTCACCGTTGATATAAAGCCGCCCCTCTTTGACCTGCACCGTATCTCCCGGCAACCCGATAATGCGCTTAATAAAATCGGTATGCGTATTTTGCGGAAACTTAAACACCACCACATCACCGCGTTTCGGTTCCTTATACTTCAGGCGCCCCTCAAAAATCGGCAGTCCGAACGGAAAAGAATAACGCGAATAGCCGTATGAATACTTGCTCACAAACAAATAATCACCAACTCGCAAGGTAGGATACATTGAGCCGGACGGAATGCGGAACGGTTCCAGCCAAAAACTGCGAATAACCACCGCAATTAAAATTGCCAAAACAACTGTTTTGATATTATCGATTAAGGCCTTACCCAGAGCCTTCATTCCTTCTTTATTTTCCATATCAGTCACGGTTAATCCTCATCACGAAAATCCGTATCGACATCATCAATATCATCAACGTCATCGATCTCATCATCGATCTCGCTTTCAAGCAGCAAATCTTCTTCCATATCCGATTTTTTGCGCCGACCGCGGCGTTTTTTAATCGGCTCGCGACGCTGCATAGCACTGATAACATATTGTCCGCTGACTTTATACAAATCCGGCAAACGGTTATTATATTGATGGTCGGCATCTTCAATCATGGCAAAATCGATTTCCACGTTGCGTTGCTGATTTAAATGACGTGCCATGGAAGCCACCACGGAAGGCGAAACAATATCATCGGCGCCACCCTGAATAATCAGGCCGGAAGCCGGACACGGTGCCAAAAAGGTAAAGTCTTTTTCATTAGCCGGCGGGCTGATGGCAATAAAATTATTGATATCCGGACGCCGCATCAAAAGTTGCAACCCGATCCAAGCCCCAAACGAATAACCGGCGATCCAGCATTGTTTAGCGTCAGGATTCATATTTTGCAACCAATCAAGCGCAATGGTTGCATCGGAAAGTTCACCGTTGCCGTCATCAAATTGCCCTTGCGAGCGCCCGACACCGCGAAAGTTAAAACGCAAAACCGAAAAACCCAAATCCTTAAAACATTTGAACAGACTGTATACCACCTTGTTATTCATGGTTCCGCCATAGTTCGGATCCGGATGCAAAACCAAAGCTACCGGCGCATTGGGCCTCGGACTTTTATAATATCTGCCTTCAATTCGACCGGCATGGCCGTTAAACATTACTTCTTCCATATTTTCCACTTTTTATTATATTAATCTTAACTTATTTATTTTATCTATAACGTATATAAATATAACTTTTGGGAGTATAACACAAAATGAATCCAAAATACAAGCTAATTTTACAAGACATTCAAGCGGTACTTGATCGCGATCCGGCAACCCGCAGCAAAACTGAGGCCGTTATATGCTCCTCCGGGCTTCACGCCATATGGCTGTATCGGATTGCTCATTGGCTGTGGCAACGAAAATTTCATCTGCCCGCCCGTATATTATCCCAAATTACCCGTTTTTTGACCGGCATTGAAATTCATCCGGGAGCACAAATCGGTACCGGTTTTATGATTGATCACGGCATGGGTGTCGTTATCGGCGAAACCACCGTCATCGGCGACAATGTTACGCTGTATCATGACGTAACGCTCGGCGGCCGCAAGTTTTATGATGATAAAGGCAACAAACTGATTAAACGCCACCCGACCGTCGGCAACAACGTTACCATCGGCTCGGGTGCGCAAATTTTAGGTCCGATAACACTCGGCGATAACGTCAAAATCGGCTCAAATGCCATTGTGATTCACGATATTCCGGCCGATTCCACCGTTGTCAATACTCCGGCCTACATTGTGCAAAAATCACACACTCCGGCCAAAGATTTCTGCGCCTACGGTATTGAGCCGGATAAAAAAGTCAAAACCACCACCGCCAAAGCCTCTGCCAAAAAAAAAGTCAAATAAATAAAAGATTATACTGACAATCTGTTTTTTTTATGCTACAATCGGTGTAGTTAATTATTATCGGAGATGTGTGATGCGCTTTTACAGTTTATATGTTTGCGGGCTTTCCTGTTTGTTATCTCTGCCGGTGGCGGCGGCCGGTCTGCCGGCTAATCCGTGGATTCGCACCGCAGTGGAAAATATGCCGATATCTGCCGAAACCACCCCGCAAACAACCGAAACATCGGCTCCGGAAATTAAACCGGAAGTTAAAGAACGGTTCCAAGATGCTCAAAATCAACTGATTCAGGTCATCAATGAAGCTTTACCCGAACAAGAGCGGCAACCGTCTGCGTTGTTGCAAAAGAGTTTGCCTAATTGGAAAGATTTGATGTCGCAGGTCAACTTTGACAGCCTTACAACCTCAAAGAGCAGTAAGCCCGCAAGATCCAAGCCCAAAAAGAAGGCATCTTCCTCAGCCGGAAGTCAGGAAATTTCACGAGCCATGTCCGATATCGAGGCTCAATACAACAGCATAAAAAGAACCTCAAATGCCTATTACAATCAAGCCAAGCGCAATGTTAAAATGCTTGAAAGAGAGGCCGAAAATTCCATCGACCAACTTAAGAGAATGGTTAAATAATCTTCGGAGGAATCTATGCCGTTACGCCTGATATATTCACTTATTTGCCTGTTTTTAATGTGTGCGGGTATGCCGGCCTCGGCGCAAAATTCCGTAGCTGAAAATGCGAATAAGAACACCGCTTCTTGCGGTACATTATCAACCCCTAAGGTATATAACGCAAGACACGAAGCGGTGCTTGAAAAGGCCTCAATCGATGAGCTTTCCGCATTGGCGCGCCGGCTCTATCAAATTCGCAAAGTTCGCGCCAAGCAGGAAAGATTGCCTCCGCCGGCGGAGCTGACCAAAGATATTTTAACCGACCGCAACAAACTGATTGAATATATCAGATATTTTGATGATACGCTGTAAAAATATGAGCGAGCATAATCCGTTTAAAATCGAAAGTCCGTTTGAACCCTCCGGAGACCAACCGCAGGCAATTAAAGAGCTGTGCGAGGGCATTGAACGCGGGCAGAGAAATCAGGTTCTGCTTGGCGTAACCGGTTCGGGTAAAACCTTTACCATGGCCAAAATCATCGAACAATGCCAACGACCGGCGCTGATTATGGAGCCTAACAAAATTTTGGCGGCACAGCTTTATGCCGAAATGAAGGAATTTTTTCCGCATAACAATGTCGAATATTTCGTATCATACTACGATTATTATCAACCGGAAGCGTATATTCCGAAAACCGATACCTACATCGAAAAAGATTCCGCCATCAACGAACAAATAGATCGTATGCGTCATGGCGCTACCCGTAATGTGTTGGAAGAAAAAGACGTAATTATCGTGGCTTCCGTTTCCTGTATTTACGGCTTGGGAAGTATGGAATCTTATTCCGCAATGGTGTTTACCCTCAAGGTCGGCGATGTAATCGATATTCATGAAATCAACCGCCAACTAGCTAATCTGCTTTATGAGCGTTGCACCGTTAATTTTGTACGCTCAACTTTCCGCGTTAACGGCGATACTCTCGATATCTTTCCGGCGCACTATGAAGATAGGGCTTGGCGGGTATCGTTTTTCGGCGATGAAATTGAGGAAATCTACGAATTTGACGTATTAACCGGCAAAAAGACCCGCCAGCTGGAAGAAATCACAATCTATCCGGCCAATCACTACGTTACGCCACGTCCGGCGCTGTCTCAGGCAATGACGCATATTAAGGAAGATCTGGCCGTTCGGCTGCAAGAATTTAATGCCGAAAATAAGCTGCTTGAAGCTCAACGTTTGGAACAGCGCACCCGTTTTGATTTGGAAATGATTGACACCACCGGCCATTGCAAAGGCATCGAAAACTATTCGCGCTATTTAACCGGTCGCAAACCGGGCGAGCCGCCGCCGACGCTGTTTGAGTATTTTCCGAAAAATGCCCTGCTCTTTATTGACGAGAGCCATATTGCAGTGCCGCAAATCGGCGCCATGTATCGCGGCGACCGCAACCGCAAAACTACCTTATCGGAATACGGCTTCCGCCTGCCGTCATGTTTGGATAACCGCCCGCTCAAGTTTGAAGAGTGGGATCAAATGCGACCGCAAACCATATTTGTTTCCGCCACTCCCGGTGATTGGGAGTTAGAACAAAGTAAAGGCGTATTCTCTGAGCAGGTGATTCGCCCGACCGGTCTGACCGACCCGCTGTGTATTGTGCGTCCGGTTGAAAATCAGGTTGATGATTTAATGGAAGAATGTCGCAAAACCGCGGCTAAAAGCGAACGTGTGTTGGTAACGACGCTGACCAAAAAAATGGCGGAAGATTTAACCGAATACCTGGGCGAAAACGGAGTTAGAGTGCGCTATATGCACTCGGATATAGAAACTCTCGAACGTATCGAGATTATCCGCGATTTGCGGCTCGGAAAATTCGATGTACTGGTCGGAATTAACCTGTTGCGAGAGGGTCTGGATATTCCGGAATGTTCGCTGGTGGCAATTTTAGACGCCGACAAAGAAGGTTTTTTGCGCTCTACCCGTTCGCTTATTCAGACCATCGGCCGAGCGGCTCGTAACGCCGAAGGACGCGTGATTCTTTATGCCGATAAAATCACCGATTCAATTAAAACGGCACTTGATGAAACCAACCGACGTCGGAAAAAACAGGCACAATATAATATTGCCAACGGAATCACGCCGCAAACCATAAAAAAGAGTATTTCCGCCACCTTGAAGGAAATGACCGAGACCGACTTTGTGAAAACCGACACCGAAGATGTGGATAAAATTCGCAATATCGATAAAAAAATCAAAGAATACACCAAACTGATGCGCGAAGCCGCGCAGAATCTGGAATTTGAGCAGGCCATGGTATATCGCGACAAACTCAAAGAATTGGAAGCATTAGCACTCAAAAATATGTAAAGGTTTATTCATCAAGAATTTTCGGACGCGTAAATTTAATACGCTTAATCACCTCTAAAGTAACATCTTCGACATTATCCGTTTCCGAAGATATGATACGCTTATCAAAAATAATCGAAGCCCCCTTCTCTTTGGCTATTTCCGAAATGGTAAGATTAACTTCTTTGGTTAAATTCTCAAGCGTACGATTATATTCCTGTATCATGGTATCTCTTTTGAGTTTTAACGACTTTAAATACACATCTGAAAAATTATCTTTATCCTTAGTTTCAGACAATGAAGCAATCTTCTGCTGCGCAATCGAAACCTCATCATTCAGGATATTTATTTTAGCTTCAAATTCACGGTTTAAATCATCTAATTTAACACTGCGTAAGGTTTCTTCCAAATCATAAACATACACTTTTTTAAGTTGTGCCACCGATTTTTTAAGCTCGGTTTGCAACGCCGATTGGTTATGCTTTATCTGCCAAATTTCATATTGCTGATAGGCAACAACCGCACACAACAGCAACACCGCTATGATACCGAGCGGTGATTTCATCGCAGATTTTTTTTGAAAACGAGTAAGCGTTGTGTTATTATCTTTATTTGCCATCTTATGCTCCGTTGTTATGTTTTCGGCGTATCCTAACACTTTTTTGCCGCAAAAAATCGGCCTATGATCTTAATGTTTATCATAAGCCGATTTTTTTATCAAGTTAAAACGAATAGGTCATACCCATACGATAAATAACGTCGTCGGTATCACCCCATGCCACACCGGCATTAACCATCCAGTTGTTGGAAATCCAGTGGAAAGCACCGACCGATACAGCCGTATGATCAGCATAGGCACCCGTACCGACGGAGAGTTGCGTCTTGCCATCAGCACGAGAGTTAGGAGCCAACGCCGACATTGCCGCCATTGAAGCCATGCCTACTCTCAATTCACGACGCAGGCGTTGATATTTAATGCCTAAGTCGTTAACCTGGTAGTCTAACCGATACATATTGCTATCCAACGCCTTGATGGCCTCGGTAACATTTGTAGCCTCGGAAGCATAAACCGTGCGCCGCAAGCTGGATATATCGCCGATTGCCGAGTTGACCGCCGCAATATTCTTATTTACCGTATTCTTAGCCGATACGCCGTTCATCGTGCTTCCCAGTTCATCCGCAGTACCGATAGAAGACGCAACGCTGGTCAAGGCCGCCGCCGTACTCATACCGCCGATATCGGAGTAACCGCCGAACGAAGTGTTGTTCATCTTCGAGCGATCGCCGATTGCGGCATCAACCGCCGTAAAGTGGCTTTCAACCGTACCGCCGCCCAAGTTGCCGTTATATTTACCGGCCTCGCGCAGTTTATCGGACAGGCCGTGAACCGTACCGAGAGTGGCATCAATGTTATTCAACACCTCAACCACATTTTCCGGAACCTTATAGCCGGCATCACCCGGTTTACCGTTGGTGATATTGGTACTGTCGCTTAAGTTCAGGAAATTACCGACGGTGTCATTGAGCGAAGCAATATTCTTGTTGATACTGTTCTTCACCGATACGCCGTTCATCTCAGCACCCAAGTCTTCCTTAGCGCCGACATTGGTGATAATCTGATTGAGAGCATCGGTAACTTTTTCTACCGTAATATTGCCGTATTTAACCGCATCTTCACCGGTATTAACCTCCAAATCGGCCGACCATTTATCAGTATTTTCATCAAATTTACCGCCGAGAGCCTGGTCTGTATTATACATGTGTTCATCCAGGTTTTGCAGATTTTCCGCCATTGTGGTCGTCAAGTTGCCGTCAGCATCTTTCGAAGCCGTAATGTGGTGACCATCTGCATCAACGCTACCCATAGCATCATCAAGTATCATCACGTTTTCGCCGACCGTGTGGGTCACACCGTCCACGAAGTTACCCTTGGTTCTGATAATTCCGCCGTTCACTTCTTGAACTTTAACTTCGTGTTGCAGTTTCTTGATAGCTTCCGATTGTCCGCCGGATTCTTCTTCCAAAGCCGTAACGCGAACATCTAAGGCACTATCTGCCGCCGCACGAATCTCCGCTTCATTGTTGATACGGTTGCTCAAAGCCGCATCTTCAGCCTGACGCTCTGCCGCTTCGGTATTGATACGATTGCTCAAAGCCGCA
>JBGUGE010000034.1:0-20275 GCA_045111335.1 Alphaproteobacteria bacterium
ATTGCGATGAGCGAAGGTTTGCGCTTTGCTATTCGTGAAGGTGGTAGAACGGTTGGCGCCGGCGTTGTTTCTAAGATTTTGAAATAACGTATAACGGATAACTACTTGAGAGGGACTTCTCCTCGTGTACCCTTTTTCGTACACGTCGTCGAAGTCCCTCTTCGTATTTGTCTCGTTATCCGTTATTTCAGTGTATATTCTTTTAGAAAAATTCATGTAACGGGCTACTAATCAAAGGCTTTTTCCCTTATGTACTACTTTGTACACCGCGGAAAAAGCCTTTTTCTGTTAGCCTCGTCTTGCGAGTTTTTTTGCGCTGTCAGGGGTAGATGCTGATTTTTATACGTACTAAAAAAACGGGATTATATCCCGTCTTTTGTTTTAATGGTGGAGCTGAAGGGGATCCTCTTGCTTAAATTTAATTTCTTTATTTTTTTCAGTAGAAAATTTAAGCTTCGGTCATTCGGTTGCGATTTTTTCGCTATGCGGCGCTTACGCTTGCTTGCTCAAAAGCAACCTTCGCCCGTCGTTCAAAAATAACATTTTGAGGTTGTTTTTGTTCCTCCGGCCCTCGACCTACGGTCAGTCGTTCAATCCTCCCGCCACAATTTAAAACGCAAAAAGGACACAGGAAGTGTCCTTTGCATTTTAATGGTGGAGCTGAAGGGGATCGAACCCTCGACCTACAGATTGCGAACCTGTCGCTCTCCCAACTGAGCTACAGCCCCAACTTCCGTTTTATCGAAATCTGTTTAACAAATTTTATTAATAAAATCAAGTATAATTTATATCTTTTCGTGTTTTTTTGCATTATTGAAACGCTTTATGGCAAAATTCAGAGAATTTAGTGATAATTTTGGTAAATTAATATTACAAATGGGGATAAAATTGTAGCAGCAACAAAAAAGGTTGGTATAAAGACGACTTTTTGTGTTATTGGCGGGAGCGACGAGACTCGCTTCTTGCTCATAAGCTCTGCCGACGCTGATGCTTGGCAATCGCTAATTCGCTGCGGTCACTCGCGTTGTGGCTTCGCTATGCGGCGGTTATCCTTGCTTGCTCAGCTCACACGCTTCGCCTGATAATTTGCTAATAACATTTTGAGGTTATTGGCAAATTATCAGCGCGACCTCTTCCGGTCGCTCGTTTGAGTTACATCATTCTCATAATCATAAAAAGACCGTTGTATGAAACAACGGTCTTTTTATGATGGCGGGAGCGACGAGACTCGAACTCGCGACCTCTGCCGTGACAGGGCAGCGTTCTAACCAACTGAACTACACCCCCGCAGAACAGTATGTCTTATATCTGAACTTTTTTAAAATTGCAATACTTTTTTTTATTTTTTTACACTTTTTTTGAAAAATGGCAAAAAATGGCTTTTGTTCGGGTATAACTTTATTATCTGCTTGCTTTTAATTTCAAACATTTTATCATCAGCTCAATATTAGGGAATAAAGGATTATGCCTGCGTTTAGAAACTTTAGAAGGAAATTACGCCGACGTCGGATAGAGACGTTTCTGTTGGCCGGTTATGCGTTTGCCGTGACCTGCGCTCTGTTTCTGTCACTTGTAAATAAGCCTTTTCCTAATGTTCCGAAGTTGCCGATTACCCACGTTTCGGCCGATTCTTATGACTTTAGCGGTGATATTTTAACGCCGGCATTTAACGATTCTGCTGACGATAATCCTTTTGATTTGATTTATTCCGAAGTCCATAATATTAAGCTCTTTAGCGCCAACGAGGTGGTGCAATCTAAGTTTGAAGTCGTACAGAATGATAAAAACGTGGTTATGCCGATTGACGCCAAACCTAAGTATGAGGGTGGTTTCGGCGAGTTGTCCGGTATTTACCAAAAAGAACGCCGTGTGTTGATGGTGGAAAAAGGCGATACGTTCATCGGTTTGTTGACAAAGCTCGGGATGAATACCAAGAGCGCAACCGAAGCCTATAATGTGTTGCGCAAGGTGTATGATGCCCGCAAGTTACAGGTCGGACAGCATATTGAGCTGACGGCAACTTTTGATGTACGTTCGCACCAACTCGAAATGCTCGATAAATTGGTAATTACGCCGGAGCGCGGGGTTAAATATATTTTGAGCGTCAACGAGTACGATAAGTATGTGGCAACCGTTGAACGCGAAAAGTTCCAACCTGATGTGCGCGTGGTTGAAGGAACCGTCAGCGGCCCGGTGCTTAATTCTCTGATTAGTGCCGGTATTGCCAGACGCGTGGCCAATGATGTGGTTAATCGGATGTCGCACATGATTAATTTCAGGACTGACATTCGTAAGGGCGATACGTTTAATGTTAAATATGACGTGAGCAAGGCGGCCAACGGTGATGTGGTCAAAATCGGCAATTTGTTGTCGGCCTCGTTTAAGACGCCTAAGCGGACTTATAAAATATACCGTTTTAAGGATAACTACTACAACGAAAAAGGTGAAACCAAGAAAACCGGTTTGGATATTAAACCTCTGGCAATGCGTGGTGCACGGATTTCGTCATTGTTCGGTTATCGTCGCCACCCGATTTATAAGACCATGAAATTCCACAGCGGTGTGGATTATGCCGCTCCAAAAGGTACGGCAATTTATGCCAGTGGTCCGGGGGTGGTTGAGATGGCACAATATGTCAACGGGTATGGTAACTATGTTAAAATCCGCCATAACAGCGAATATGAAACGGCGTACGGCCATATGCAGGGGTATGCCCGAGGAATCCGTAAAGGTGTACGTGTAAGGCGCGGTCAGGTAATCGGCTATGTCGGAAGCACCGGTCAATCCACCGGTCCGCATTTGCATTTTGAAATTTTGCGCAAAGGCCAACGCATCAATCCGCTTAAATCCAACGTGGCGACGGGGAATGATTTGGGTGGCGCGCAGTTAACCGAATTCAGACATCGGATGAACCAGATTGACGCCATGAAAGAAAAAGTGTTCAAAAAAGAGGAATCAGCACCGGTGTTGGCATCGGTGGCACAAGCTCAGGCTGAAGCCGAAGAAAAGGCAAAGGCCGCTGCAGAGACTGAGACGAATCCGGCAGAAAATAACGCAGGCAATGTCGCTTCGTCTCAGCCTGCCGAGGATAAAAAGGCGGAAGATAACGCCGAAGACAAGACCGTAACGGCTACGGACGACAAGGCAGAAAATAACACTGCAGAGGCGCCGAAGACAGCGACTGCCGAATATAAAGGAAAACGCTATAATCCGCCGAGTATTTCCGCTGTTGAGGCTCGCAAAAAATATCTGCCGGCCGCCAAAAACAGTACGGTATCCGGCAAAAAGACCGTTAAAGTTCCGCCGCGAAAGCCGCGTTATGCCAAGAGATAAAAGACAGCCGTCATGAAATCGACTTGATAATTATCTGATAAAAAACTACATTTATAAGAGGTTATGAGCGAGGGTTAGGGAGAGCATCATTATGGATAATTTGCCGGGGTTGAGAGATATACATTTACCGGACGGAGGCGTGCCGTTCTTTCCGCTGGCCTACGGGTGGTGGAGTATTTTGGTATTTTTTCTGGCGGCCTTTATTTTGTATAAGGTGCTTAAGGTGTTGTGGCGGCAGAGTGCCAAACTTTATGCCAGACGTATTTTACTTTCACTCAAAAACGATAAGGGATTGGCTTCAGCCGTAAAAATGTCGGAAATATTGCGGCGTGCATGTGTGCGCAAATATCCGGAAGCCGTAGCAAAATCGGGTGAGGAGTGGATATCTTTTTTGAACGCAAAGTCAAAATGGGCCTTAACCGGTTCGGCCGCCGAGTTGTTGCAAAACGCGCCGTTTATGGTACATGAAAGCTATAATGCGGAAGATATGTCGACGGTTTGGCGCTATTGTTATGATTGGATAGGAGATAATCTATGATTGTGTTAGCCAATCCGAATGCCCTATGGATGTTAGTTGTTCCGGTTTTGATTTATTACATTTTGCCGGCGGTAGGGAAGATGTACGGCGATGCCCTGCAAGTGCCGTTTGTGGCAGATATTATGGAAATTAAGGGAAAAACGGCATCGAATCGGCGCACAGGTTCATCTAAAAAACAATCTTCGTTTTTTAAGTTTTTGTTTTTGTTGGTATTATGGTGCGCGGTAACGGCGGCATTGTGTCGTCCGCAATGGGTGGGCGAGCCGCAAAAAGTACATCATGAATCACGTGATATTATGTTGGTGGTTGATGTTTCCAAGTCTATGTTGGAGCGTGATTTTATGTATCAGGGCAGAAATTATGACCGTATGTCGGTGGTCAAGCAGGTGGTGGCAGATTTTGCCGATGCCCGTGTTGATGACAGAATCGGCTTGGTGGTATTTGGCACGCGGGCATATATGCAGGTACCTCTGACTTATGATAAGGCCTCGCTTAAAGAAACGCTGTTTGCCATTGATGCCGGTATGGCCGGTGATTCCACCTCTATCGGTGATGCCATCGGGGTGGCGCTGAAAAATTTGGCACTGAGCGGAGATGAGGCGGAAAATAAGGTAATTGTCTTGCTTACCGACGGTGAAAATAATGACGGCAGTATTTCTTTTCCGCAAGCAATAAAAATGGCACAGGAAGAAAAAATCAAGTTTTATACCATCGGAGTCGGCAGCGATTCCATCAGTTTATGGGGCGGATTGTTCAGTGTGCCGACAGCGAGCGGATTAGATGAAACAAGTCTTAAACGTTTGGCCGAGGCCACTAAAGGAAATTATTTTCGCGCCAAAGACGTGGATTCATTGATAAAAGTATATAACGAAATCAACCGTTTGGAAGCGCAGGACCATGAGGGGCGTTTTGTGCAACAGACAAAGGATTTGTTTTATTATCCGGCGGCGTTGGCATTGCTGATGTTTTTGGCCGTATACGCGATGATGAGGAGAAGTTAAGCCATGGAATGGTTGCATGAATTTCATTTTTTGCGTCCGTTATGGTTGGCGCTTTTATTTCTTCCGCTGTTTTTGGGGTGGCATATTTATCGCAACGAGCGCGTACAATCGTCATGGGCAGACGTTTGTGACGAGAATTTGCTGAATTTTTTGCTGATAAAAGGTGATAATCGGCAACGGCGTTTTTCGTATGTTTTGGCGGTGCTGTTTATGATCTTTGCAATTTTGGCGCTGGCCGGACCGACATGGATTAAAAAGCCTAATCCGGCCTTGAGTGTTGATAATCCGGTGATGATTGTGTTGAACTTGTCATCGGATATGGAACAAAATGATGTGGCACCTTCGCGATTGGTGCGTGCGCGCTACATTATTAAGGACTTTATCCAAACATTGCGTTCCACCGAAATCGGGTTAGAAGTATACAGCGATGAGCCGTTTATGATTTCACCGCTGACGGAGGATACGGCGTTGATTGATAATTTGTTGCCGGTGATTGAGCGTAATATTATGCCGGCCAACGGCGATCGCCTTGACCGAGCGATAGATATGGCGGTAGAGCGGATGCAAAAAGTCGGATATACCGCAGGCAACGTAATTGTGGTGGCAGCCGATGTCGGCGAGCGTTTTGATGCGGCCATGGAAAGTGCCGAAAAAGCGCACCGGAAAGGTTTTGACGTGAATGTCATTAAGGTCAGTGCGGCTGAAAATGAAAAGTTGCAAATGGTGGCGCAAAAAGGGCATGGCGTGTATCTTAACTATAATCAGGATTACGGTAATCTTACTCGCAAAATCAATGACTTGTATGCCAAAGAGCTGAATGAAAGTCAGAATATGCAATCAATTTGGGTTGATGCGGGCTATTACCTGTTTTGGTTGCCGGCGTTGTTATTGCTTTATTATTATCGGCGAGGGGTGGTTTTAGGCTTGTTATTGTGTCTGTTTTGCTCCGAGGCTTATGCCGGTTGGTTCTTAAACGACAATCAGGAAGCAATGCGCTATTTTAAGCGTCAGCAGTATGATAAGGCGGCGCAGATGTTTCAAGATTCCGGATGGCGCGGGGCGGCGGCATATAAAAGCGGTGATTATAAGGCGGCGTATGAGGAGTTTTCCAAACAAGATGATGTCACCGCGCTGTATAATCAGGGAAATGCGTTGGCTAAATCGGGAAAAATCGATGAGGCAATCGCCAAGTATGAAGAGGTGTTGAAACAACAGCCGGATTTTGAAGATGCGCGTTTTAATTTGGAGTATTTGAAAAAAATGCAACAAAATCAAAATCAGCAGCAGAATCAACAGCAGGATAACCAACAGGAGCAGAATCAACAGCAAAATTCCGGCGGAGAAGATCAGGATAAGAATAATCAACAGCAAAATCAGGAGCAAGAAGGAAGTCAGGATCAACAGCAGGAAAAACAAGAACAACAAAATCAGGAACAACAACAGCAAAACGCTCAAAATCAGGAGCAACAGCAAAGCGGGACCGAAAATCAAAATCAGGACGACAAAGGTCAGCAGAATCAAGAGCAACAAGAGCAAAATCAGGAGCAACAGAGTCAGGATAAGCAAAATCAGGAGCAGCAGAGTCAGGATAAGCAAAATCAGGAGCAACAGAGTCAGGATAAGCAAAATCAGGAGCAACAAGAGCAAAATCAATCGCAATCGTCGTCAGATGAGCGTCGGAATAGTGAAAATACATCAGATGAGCCGCAGTCAAGTCAGGGTGACGATAAGCAACCGCAGGATCAAAGTAATCAGGCGCAAAACGATAAGCAGGACGAGGCAAAAAACGGTGCCGATACGCCGAAATCGGACTCTGAAAAGTCTGAAGGTCAGGAACGCGAAGCCGAGGCACAGGTGCAATCAGGTCAGCCTGACGAAAACGGTAAGGAAGCCGAGGAAATATCCGTTCAAAACGGCGATAAGCCTAACGAAGATAAGGAAAAAATTCGTGCACAGTTGCAAAAGTTCCGCGATGTGCCGGAAGATAAGGGAGGTTTATTGCGTGCTTTGATTGCCAAAGAATATCGTAAAAACAGATATAAAGATGAATGAGGGAAAAATGTTTTACAAAATGACAGCTTATTGCTTAGCAGCAATGTTATGGGTTACCGACGGGTTTGCCGGTCAGCTCACGGCTAGCGTTGAACCGCAACGGATTCAGTTTGGCGATACGGTGCGCTTGGAGGTTAGTTATGAAGGTCAGGATTCCGGTTTGATACAGCCGAAATTTGATGTTTTGAACGAGGATTTTGCCATATATTCCACCTCAACTTCAATGCAATCCCAATATGTTAACGGCGTGGGGCAACAAAAACGGATATGGAACCTTACTTTAATGCCGCAAAAAGAGGGTAAATTAACCATTCCGGAAATTACCGCCGGAAATTATAAGACGGTACCGCTTAATATTGAGGTGTTGCCGTCCGGTTCGTCGACGGTAAAGACCGCAAACACCTCCGCAACAGCGGGGCAAAACGCCGCCGCGTCAGCCGATACGGCCGATTTTTGGATTGAACTGTCGGTTGATACCAAGGAGCCGTATGTGCAGCAGGAAATCAACGGCACGTTGGTAATTTATGATAATAAAAATATCCAATTCACCGACGATCCGGTGTTTGAAAACGCTGAAGATTGGGAGATTAAACAAATCGGTGATCCGGTTATTACCAATAAAAACGGACAACGCGTCATCAAAATCAAATATGCGTTCTTCCCGCAGAAAAGCGGACGGTTGCCGTTGCCGCGCATTTTGGTCAAGGGGTATTATATTGAGCGCAAGCCGAGTGAAGTGACTCATTCCGTCAACGGTTTTCTACGGTTTTTCGATATCAACTTTGATGTGGCTGATTTAACGGGACAGCAAAAACCGGTAATGCTGAAGACTAAGTCGGCAAATATTGAGGTTAAGCCGGTGCCGAGTGACTACGGAAACGATTGGTGGCTGCCGTCAACCAATGTGATGCTTAAAGCACGTTGGACCGATGAACGCCCGGTGTTTAAGGTAGGTGAGGCGGTTACGCGTGAAATAACCTTGATTGCTGCCGGTGTTGCAGAAAATCAGTTGCCGGTGCTGGATTTTGCTCCGAGTGAGGCGTGGAAGCAGTATCCGGAAAATCCGGTATTCAATTCGATGGTGGAAAATGGCGAGTTGGTATCGGTGGCGACTACACGGGTAGTTTATATTCCGCAACGCGGCGGAGCCCAAATTATTCCTGAAATCAGGTTGCGGTGGTATAATGTTAAGACTCATCACATTGAAAAGGCGGTTATTCCGGCCGAAGAAATGTATGTGGGCGGGGTTGTCAATGCACTTCCGTCGCAACCGGACTTGCAACCGAGTGTGACTGCGGAGCCGAGCGCGGATACGGCAAAAGTGCCGGAAAAAACAGCGGAAGATAAGCCGACGCACCGTGATATATTGCTTATTGCCGCAATTGTTCTCTGCGCCTTTTTATGCGGGGTGGTTTGCAATTATTTGCTGTTGCGGCGGCGTATTGCCGATCCGGATGGCAAAACCGGTAACGATACTGTTCAGGATATTGAAAAAAGTCTGCGCTTAGGGGATTATCGGGCATTACGTGACAGTTTGCTGCGCTGGGGCGAAAAAGTCTATACCGACACGTATATCAATAATCTGAATGACCTTTCCGCTCAGGTTAAAGCTCCGGAGTTTGCTGAGCAAATGCGCATTTTAAACGGCAATCTTTATGCCGGAAATACCGAAAAACTTGATGCCGAGATTATTTTGAAATGTGTAAAAAATCGGCAGAAAAATAAATTAAATCCGAAACAACCGCCGTTGCCTGATTTGTATAAATAGCTTGCAAATCGAAAAAATATGTGTTCTAATCACATATCATCAACACGGAGGACACAAATGCCTTTATTAAAAAAGACGATTATGTGGGGATTTTTTTTGGCGGCGATGTATTTCGGCGGCTCAATGACGCAGAGCGGAAGTAATATGTTGCAAGGTATGGGTTTTATGTCCATTCTGGCGGCGCTGATTTGTTTATATCTGGTAATGAAATTGATGTGGGGGCCGCTCAGTCATCTGCTGAAATTGGTACTTATAATCGGCGTGGTATGGTTTTGCGCATACAGTATAGGGTTGTTTGACGGTAATACGTTGCAGTCATTTTTATCAGGCACTCCGGCTCCGGTTTCAGGCGATGTAGCGCCGGTTTCGGCGGTGGCTCCCACCGAGTTGGATGCGCTGAGTGAAGAAATGTTCGGCAACGGAACGTCCAAAGAAACGGCAACCGGAGAAACAGCACAAGAAGCTCCGGCTCAGCAAACAGCGGAACCTCAACCGGTTGTGCAAACTCAGCCGATGGAGCAACAGCCGGTATACGAAGATGACGGTGGCTTAGTCGGGCGTATCAAAACCTTTTTGTTCGGTCGGCAAAAAAAAGAAACCGTAGTGCCGCAACGTGCCTTTAATCCGCTGGAATATCCCGAGATAAGAGGCTATCCTAAAGTTTTGAGCGGCAGTATTTTGGCTTTGGAAGGTATTAAACTCAAACTGTTCGGAATTGATGCTCCCGATGCCAATCAGGTGTGTATCAACCGAATGAATGAGAGCTATAATTGCGGTGTTACGGCCAAGGAATGGCTGCAGGAGTGGCTGAACGGCAAAGAAGTAAGTTGCCATGTGTTGAGCAAGGTAGAACGCGGTTGGGCTACTGCCAGTTGTTTTGTGGACGACAATAAATATGATGTGGCAGCGGTTATAGTAAACTCCGGCTGGGCGGTGGCGTATCCGCGCACCACCGATGTGTATGTTCCTTATGAAAGGCAGGCGGCAGGGGCTCGTCGCGGTTTATGGAGCGGAACTTTTTATAAGCCGTGGGATTGGAGAAAATTGCAGAACCGCAAGTTTAAGGTAAAAATCAATTATTCAAAGAAAAAACCGTCATCGTCGGATTCCGGCGGAGGTTTTGATTTTTGGGGTTTGTTCTGATGCAAAAGATTTTTTATTCTACTTCCGAACAGGAAACGGCCGATGTGGCAAGACGCTTGGCCGCAATCACCAAACGGGGAGATATTTGGGCCTTGCACGGCACTCTCGGTGCGGGAAAAAGTGTGTTTGCACGTGCCTTTGTGCAATCGTTGACCAATGCTCGCGAAGTGCCGAGCCCGACTTTTACGTTGGTGCAGATGTATGTGGCACCGGAGTTTGATATTTATCATTATGATTTGTATCGGCTGAAATCTCCCGACGAGATTTTTGAACTGGGAGTTGAAGAAGCATTTTATTCCGGTGTAAGTTTGGTGGAATGGCCGGAAAAGATGGGAGCATTTGCACCGCGTAATATGTGGAACATCAATATCGACGTTACGGATAATCGCCGGATTATCAGGATTTCATCTGATGACAACAGCAAAACGGAAAGATTGGAAAATGCTGCCTGAAGATTTTTTGCACGCCACGCTGATTAAAATTAAATCCGTCGGAATTTTACTGATGGGCAAGAGTGGTAGCGGAAAGTCGGATTTGGCACTGCGCCTGATTGAAAATAAAGATGCAAAATTAGTGGCCGATGATATTGTCATTATCAGCCAAAAAGGCAATGCGGTGTATGGTGCGGCGGCGGATAATTTGCGCGGAAAGCTTGAAGTGCGCGGGGTGGGAATAATCTCATATCCGTATGTTAAACAGGCTAAAATCGATTTAATTGTGCATTTGTCTGAAAATGCGGCGGATATTGAAAGAATGCCGGTTGCACACACAGAATCCATTTTAGGACTTGAAATTAAGCAAATAGACTTGTATGCTAAGGAAAATTCCGCGCCGGATAAAATTATGGCGGTGTTGCGGCAACAAAATTTATTATAACCAACGGGAGTGCCATGCTGAAACAAAAAATTGGAACATTTTTGCAGACTTTGGGCAAAGCGCCGGTGGGTTTTATCATGACCATCGGCAATCTTACGCAATTTATTGCCAAGTCGGTATATAATTGCTTTATGCCGCCGTTTTACATTAAGCTGTTTTTCACTCAATTTCTGAATATCGGCTTTTATTCGGTTCCGGTTGTAGGTTTGACCACTCTGTTTGCCGGTATGGTGATTGCGTTGCAGACGTATTCGGGTATTTCCGAATACGGTGCGGAAAGCGTGGTGGCCAGCGTGGTTTTGATTTCGGTTACGCGCGAATTGGCACCGGTGTTATCGGCACTGATGGTTGCCGGTCGAATCGGTGCGGCTATGGCGGCGGAAATCGGTACCATGCGGGTAACGGAGCAAATCGATGCTTTGGTGACATTGTCGGCGAATCCGTACAGATATTTAATAGCGCCGCGCATTTGGGCCGCGGTGATTGTAATGCCGCTGTTGGTTTTGTTTGGCGATATTATCGGTATTTTCGGCGGTTATTTGGTCAGCGTTTATAAATTGGGATTTAATCCGGCCAACTATATCAACAACACCATGAATAACCTGACTTCGATAGCGATTGTGATGGGCGTGGTTAAAGCGGCCGTTTTCGGCTTTATTATTTCGGTAATGGGCTGCTATCACGGTTATCGCTCCAAAGGCGGGGCGCAAGGCGTGGGCGAGGCAACAACCAACGCGGTGGTGACCTCATCCATTTTGATTCTTATTTTCAATTATCTGATTACGGAAATTTTCTTCTCAAGATAGGGGTTGCAAATGTCGGAAAATAAAATTGAAATCAGAAATTTATGTAAGGCGTTCGGCAAAAAACATGTTTTGAACGGTGTGGATTTGGATGTGAAAAAAGGCGAATCTTTAGTGGTTATCGGAGGCTCGGGAACCGGTAAGTCGGTGCTGATTAAATGTATTCAGGGTTTGTTGACGCCGGATGAAGGTTCGATAAAGATAGACGATATTGAAACCAATAAAATTAAGAATATTCACGAAAAAATGGGAATGCTGTTTCAGGGAGCGGCGCTGTTTGACAGCCTGAGCGTGTGGGAAAATGTGGCATTTGTGCTGCTTGAAAACGGTAAATTATCGCGCAAAGAGGCCAAATTGGAGGCTATTAGAGTGTTGCGGCAGGTAGGTTTGGCACCCGACGTGGCGGATTTGTCGCCGGCAGAGCTTTCGGGCGGTATGCAAAAGCGTGTGGGTTTGGCAAGAGCAATTATCAATAAGCCGGATATAATCTTTTTTGATGAGCCTACCACCGGTTTGGATCCGATTATGGCCGATGTGATAAATGACCTGATTATCGAATCGGCTAAAGGTTTGGGCGCAACCACTTTGACTATTACGCATGATATGGCGTCGGCACGCAAGATTGCCGATCGGATTGCCATGCTCTATCAGGGCAAAATCATTTGGATTGGCACGGTTAAGGATATGGAGAAAACCGACAATCCTTATTTGCAACAATTTATTTCGGGAAGCTCACAGGGTCCGATACAGATGGATATATAAAATGGTAAAAAAGTCGACAATGTTTGTGTGCCAAAATTGCGGCAGTATTTATTCAAAGTGGCAGGGAAAGTGCGATGCCTGCGGCGAATGGAACTGTATTGTTGAAGAGAATATGCAGTCTGACGGGTATTCTAAAATTAATCACAAAAAAGAAGGCCATATAATCGATTTTGTGCCGCTGAAGGGCAGTACCCAGACATACAGTCGCTTGCAAACGGGAATTAAGGAAATTGATCGGGTAACCGGTGGCGGATTGGTGCCGGGATCGGTTATTTTAGTCGGCGGTGATCCGGGAATCGGTAAATCTACTTTATTGTTGCAGGTCTGTGCCGGTCTGGCGGCGAGTGCCGAAAAATATTCGTGCTATTATATTTCGGGCGAAGAAGCTATCGATCAGGTGCGTATTCGGGCCAATCGTTTGGGGTTGGCGGAAAGTCCGGTTAATTTAGCCAGTGCTACCGATGTACGTAACATTGTGACAACGTTGGAAAAAGCCGAGCCTAAGGTGGTTATTATCGATTCCATCCAAACCATGTATCTTGATGAGGTGGAATCAACGCCGGGGAGTGTCGGACAGGTGCGAGCCAGCGCCTATGAGCTGATTAAGTTGGCCAAACGTAAGGGATTTGTATTGTTTTTGGTCGGACACGTTACCAAACAGGGGGAAATTGCCGGTCCGCGGGTGTTAGAGCACATGGTGGATACGGTACTGTATTTTGAGGGCGAGCGCGGGCATCATTTCCGCATTTTGCGTGCGGTTAAAAATCGTTACGGAGCCACCGATGAAATCGGTGTGTTTGAAATGCAGGACAAAGGTTTGGTTGAGGTGGAAAATCCGTCGGCGCTGTTTTTGGCCGAGCGGCAGGGCAATATCTCCGGTTCTTGTGTGTTTGCCGGTATTGAAGGTTCTCGGCCGCTTTTGGTGGAAATTCAGGCACTGGTAAGTCCGAGCGGTTATTCTACACCAAAACGGGCGGTGGTCGGTTGGGATTCTAATCGGCTGTCGATGATTTTGGCGGTATTGGAAGCACGTTGCAGTATTAATTTCAGTGCGCACGATGTATATTTAAATATTGCCGGCGGACTGAAAATAAGCGAACCGGCTGCCGATTTGGCGGTGGCAATGGCGGTTATTTCATCAATGACAAAAAAGCCTTTACCGGCAGATATGGTGGCGTTTGGTGAAATCGGACTTTCCGGCGAAATCAGGTCGGTTACGCAAGCAAATTTGCGCCTGAAAGAAGCGCAGAAATTGGGATTTGCCAGCGCGATTATTCCGCCGGTTTACGGTAAGGATAAAAAAGAAAAAGGCGCAAAGAATTATGATTTGTCCTGTTATGAAATCGGTCATGTTCAACGCTTGATAAATTGGTTTAATTAGGAGCAATAATATGGAACAACAACTCAATAACTTAGATGTTATATTCTTGATTATTATCGGCATTTCGGCATTGGTCGGCATTGCCCGCGGTATGACCAAAGAAATCCTGTCGATTGTCGGCTGGGTGTTGGCGGCTGCGGCATTGTTTTATTTGGTGCCGCTGTTAAATCCGTTTACCGAAAAATACATTGCTTCCAAAATGCTTTCCAATGTGGTGACGGGCATGGCGGTTTTGATTGTGTTCTGCATTATTTGGGTGCTGACGGCCGATAAATTCTCCTCGCTTATTCGCTCAAGCAAGCTGAGTGCGCTTGATCGTATTTTCGGCTTTTTGTTCGGCATGGCACGCGGGGTGCTGATTGTAATTTTGATTGCGCTGATGTTCTCAACCCTGATTCCGGCGGAAACTCAAAAAAGTGCATTTAAGGAATCTAAAATATATCAACAGGCGGAGGCTTGTGTAGAACCGCTGAAGGCGATGATTCCGCAAAGTTGGATTGACAGCTTTAAGGCTAAAAGCGAGAGTTTGGGCTTCGGTAAACCGGCAGAAAAAACCGATAACGAGGAAAATACCGATGAAAATGCCGCAAATAAAACCGAAGATAAGGATAAGTCTGCGGATGAAAGTAAAAAAACAGGGTTAATCAACTCTTTGGAATTTATCGATAATAACTTGGATGTGTTGCAGCAAAACGGGGAAGAGCTGTTCAACAAGTTGGCGCAACCTAAAACCGATGCCGGAGCTAAGCAGGCAGACGGAGATGATGCGGCTGATGACGGCTTTGTATCGGATTTGGATAAGATTCTCGATGTGTTGGAAGATGTGGTCACCGACGAGCCGGTGGCAGAAACTAAGCCGACTACTCCGCAGATGAAGAAGACTCTGCGCGAATTTAACAATCTGGAACCGTCGATTGAGGATGTTATCGATAAAGAAGTTCCGAATATGTAATTAATGCATTCGATATCGATTAAGCCCCGAAATTTGATTTCGGGGCTTAGTTTATTGCAGAAAAACTTGTAGATTATTTTAAGGTAAATGTGGCGGATTGCAAACAAGCATATTATATTATTCGGGAAGTGTTATAAGAGGAGAAATATATTGCTGACAGGCATTGTTGCCATTATATTTGCATTTTGTGCCGATCAGGCGAGCAAAAATTTGCTGATGGCTTATATGGCGGACGGGAGTGTGCTTTCGTTTGGCAGTTTGTTTAATTTGATAAAAGTATGGAATACCGGAGTAAGTTTTTCCATGTTTGATGACTACGGAAACTTCGGCAGAATCTTGCTTTGCATTATGTCTTTGACGGTGTGCACCTTTTTGTTGCATTGGATGATTAAGGAAAAGCATCCGCTTAAGGTAATTGCCCTCGGGCTTATTATCGGTGGTGCGCTCGGTAATGTGGCTGACCGTATTCGCTATGGTGCGGTGCTTGATTTTTTGGACTTTCATATCGGTGCGTATCATTGGCCGGCGTTTAATTTGGCGGATACATTTATTTGTGTGGGCGCGTGCTTGCTTATCGGGTTGGAAATATTCAGAGTAAAATCGAAGAAATTGGAGGAAAAATGAGAAAATTTTGTGTGATAATTGCCGCAGTTGCCGTTTTGGCAACGAGTTCTTGCGGTTGGACCAAGAAAAAATTGGGGTTTGCGCAAACCGGACCGGACGAAACTTTGGTGCAGACTAATGATCCGCTTATTTTACCGCCGGAATTCAGCGTCAGACCAAAGAAAACCGTTTCCGTAGAGGAAGATGAAGAAGACGACGCATATGATAAGGCTGATGAATAAGTTTTATATTTTTATTTGCTTGTTTTGTTTTGTGGCCGGAACAACGCACGCCACTATATTTAAGGCAGAGGAATTTACACTGGATAACGGGTTGCGTGTGGTGGTGGCAGAAAATCATAAGGCACCGCTTGTCAAGCAAATGCTGTGGTATCAGGTGGGTGCGGTGGATGAATTTCGCGGTCGCGGCGGCAGTGCACACCTGTTGGAGCATTTGTTGTTTCGCGGCACAGATAAGGTCAGCGGCGATGAATTTAACCGCATAATGGAAAAAAACGGTGCCTCATCAAACGCTTTTACCAGCTATGATGTCACGGTTTATCATCAATTTGCCGATGTCAGCCGGTTGGAAATTTTGATGGCACTCGAGGCTGACCGAATGCAGAATTTAAATATTGATGAAAAAGCCTTTGAGGCCGAGCGGAAAATTGTGTTTCAAGAGCGTAAACAGGTGGTGGAAAATAATCCGGCATCGCCTTTTTATGAGCGTTTACGCCAGATGATGTGGGGAAATTCACCTTACGGACAGCCGATTACCGGTTTGCCGGAGGAAATTACGGCCTTGAAATATGCCGACACATTGGATTTTTATCATAAATACTATGCACCGAATAATGCGATTTTGGTGCTTTCCGGCGATATTGATGTGCAAACGGTGCGTCCGCTCGTGGAAAAGTATTACGGCGGGCTGAAAAAACGGCCGGTTGAGCGTGAAACTCAGGCGCCGATAAGCGAAAAAGTGCATCAACAGTTGCAGATGAGTTTGCCGCATATTGCTACGCCGCGGGTGATGAGGATGTTTATGTTGCCGCCGCGCGCAGAATTGAAGGAAATGATTTATGCATACGATATTCTGGCTGAATTTTTGGGCGGCGGCGAAACAGCGGAGCTGTATCGTGATTTGGTGCTGAAACGCCGTCTTGCGGTCAGCGTTTCGGCAGATTACAACTATATGTCGCGCAGCAACACTCTGTTCGGGATAGGGATGACGCCGGACATGGAAAAGGCATTTACACCGCAATCGGCAGTGCAAAATCTCAATGAGGCGTTGGAACGGGCCAAAAAGGCTCTGACAGCGGAGCGTTTGGAGCAGATCAAGCGCAAGATTTATGCCAATCTGGTTTATATGGAAGATAATCCGCAGACCGCGGCCAATTGGATAGGTAATATGCTGTCGATGGGGTTTTCGCTTGATGATGTGCAAAATTATGAGGACAACATACGAGCCGTAACATTAGAACAGGTACGCACAGCGTTTGAAACTTTGGCAAATGCGGCGGATATGACGGCGATATTGTTACCGCAAGACGGGGAGAACAACGGCGATGATTAAGCTTAAGTACATAACTTGTGCGGTTGCGGTGGTTGCCGGGTTGTTGATTTGGCATAATTATCGGGCAAATCACTTTGATGATGAGGCAATTTTGGCGCATTCGGTGCTGAAAGATAAAACTTTTGCCGCTAAAGTACAGATAATTGAAACGGACGGAATGTCGGCATATCTGTTGGAGGAGCATTCCAGTCCGATTGTGGCGGTAAGTTTTGCGTTTGAAAATGCCGGTTCCGCGTATGAGGCCGATAATAAGCAGGGGCTTACCGGTTTGTTGACGGAAATGCTTATGAACGGCGCCGGAGAGTATGATGCGCTGCGTTTCAAAGATGTGGGCGAGGAGTATGGCATTCGGCTCGGTTTCGGGGCTGCAGATGATGAAATCAGCGGTACTTTACAAATGCCGACGGCTAATATTGATATGGGGGTTAAGTTATTGACATCAGCTCTGTATCAGCCGCATTTTGCCACCGATTACATGACTTTGAATAAAAAACAGATGTTAACGGCGTTGCGCAATCGTCAGGAACGTCCGAACGGTATTTTGGCAGATAAGTTTGCCGCGATTATGTTTGCCGGACATCGCTATGAGCGTCCGGCTATAGGTATGGCCGGCGATATTGAGGGGTTGACACGGGGCGATTTGCGCGATTTTATGCGTACGCATTTTACCAAAAACAACCTGATTATCGGGATTGCCGGTGATATTGATGCCGCGGGAGCCGAGCGTTTGATTAAGGATATTTTCGGGAGGTTGCCGCGAGATTTTAATGTGGATACGCTGGCGGAATTTAAGATTGAAAGTTCCGGCGCCACGCATTATATTGAACGTGAAATGCCGCAAGCTATGACATTGTTTGCTACTGCGGGAACGCATCGTGACAGTGCCGATTTTTATCCGTTGTATGTTGCCAATTATATCTTCGGCGGTTCCGGATTGAATTCTAAAATATCTAAAGTAATACGCGAAGAAAACGGACTAACTTATGGAATTTACACGTATTTATCTATTAAGAAATCGGCGGTCATGTTGGCCGGTGGCTATTCTTCCACTCCGGAAAATTTTGAAAAAGCACGACAGCTTTTGTTAGATGAGTGGCAAAAAATAAGGGATAAAGGCGTTTCTGCCGATGAGCTGAAGCAGGCTAAAGAGGCACTGATTGCGGCACATAATCTGCGTTTTGCCTCCATCGGCGGTATTGCCGATATGTTGGTGGCAATGCAGCAATACCATCTCGGAATTGACTTTTTGGAAAAGCGCAACGATTATATTCGCGCCGTAACATTGGAACAGGTAAAGGCAGCGGCCGCCGAGTATTATGCAAAAACACCGGATTTTGTGATTATCGGGGCGCAAAATACAACAAAAAAAGGAGATAAGTGATGTTTGGAAGCTCCAAAACCAAAGCATGGAAACAGTTGGAAAAAACGTATAAGCACTTTGCCGATACGGAAATGAAAGATCTGTTTGCCGCAGATGCCAAACGGGGTGAACGATATTCGGAACAGTTTGAAAATATTTTGGTGGACTATTCCAAAAACCGCATTGATGAAAACGTTATGAAGGCGCTGTTTGACTTGGCGCGTGAACGCGATCTCGGCGAAAAAATCAAAAATATGTTCGGCGGCAAAAAAATCAATACCACCGAAAATCGTGCCGTATTGCACGTGGCTTTGCGTAATCGGGATAATACGCCGATATATGTAGACGGCCGCGATGTAATGCCGCAAATTAACGCAACGCTCGATAAAATCAAGGATTTTTCCGAAGATGTGCGTTTGGGGCGTTTTACCGGCTATACCGGAAAAAAACTGACGAATATCGTGAATATAGGTATCGGCGGTTCTGATTTGGGTCCGTTTATGGCGTGCGAGGCGTTGCGCCATTATTGGGCAAAAGACATTAAATGCTATTTTATTTCCAATATCGACGGTACCGGTTGTGCCGAGGTTTTAAATAAGATTGATCCGGAAACAACTCTGTTTATTGTGGCATCTAAAACTTTTACCACTATTGAAACCCTTACCAATGCCCGAACCTGTCGCAAATGGTTGGTGGACGCCTTGGGAGAACACGCGGTGGCAAAGCACTTTATTGCGCTTTCTACCAACAAAGAAGAAGTGGAAAAATTCGGTATAAATCCGGATAATATGTTTGCTTTTTGGGACTTTGTCGGCGGTCGTTATTCGTTGTGGTCGGCTATCGGAATGATATTGGCAATTGCTGTCGGTTATAAGAACTTTGAGCGTATGCTTGAAGGGGCTTATGCTATGGATCGTCATTTTGCCGAAACTGCGTTTGAACACAATATTCCGGTTATTTTAGCACTCATCGGCATTTGGTATAACAATTTTTACGGGGTGCATCGCTACGGGGTTATTCCGTATGACCAATATTTGCAATATCTGCCGGCGTATTTGCAGCAACTTGATATGGAAAGCAACGGCAAGTCGGTTACGCTTGATAACAAATATGTGGATTATGCTACCGGTCCGGTATTGTTCGGAGGCGCCGGAACCAATGTGCAACATTCTTTCTTCCAGTTGTTGCATCAGGGGACGGAGATAGTGCCGATTGACTTTATTGTTCCGGCAATATCACATAATGAAATCGGGGCACATCAGCCGATTTTGTTAGCTAATGTGTTGGCACAGGGAGAGGCCTTAATGCGTGGCAAAACCGAGGCAGAAGCTGTGGCTGAATTAGAGTCGGCGGGTAAATCACAGGCGGAAATAAATCGGTTGAAGAAGTATAAGAGTTTCAGCGGAAATCGCCCTTGTAATACCATTGTCGTAAAAAAGATTGATCCGTACACTCTCGGAATGTTGGTGGCTATGTATGAACATAAGGTGTTTGTTCAGGGTGTGATTTGGAATATCAATTCGTTTGACCAATTCGGGGTGGAACTCGGTAAAAAATTGGCATTGAAGATTCTGCCGGAGTTGCAGGGTATAGTGCATAACGTAGCACATGACAGCTCAACTTCCATGTTGATTGATTATATTAAAAAAATACGAAAATAAAACGAGTTATAAATGAATATTCGTGTATTACCTTCAAATTTAATCAACCAAATTGCCGCCGGAGAGGTTATAGAGCGGCCGGCTTCGGTATTAAAGGAGTTGGTAGAAAATGCGATTGATGCCGGTGCTCACAAAATTGAGGTAACACTCAGCGGCGGCGGTAAAAATGTTTTGACGGTTACTGATGACGGTAGCGGTATGTCGGCTCAAGAACTCAATTTGGCGGTAGAGCGACACGCGACTTCAAAATTGCCGGATAACGACTTGTTTCAAATTAATTTTTTGGGATTTCGCGGCGAAGCTTTGCCGTCCATCGGTTCGGTGGCACGGTTGACAATCGTTTCTCGGCAAACGGGTGCGGCCGAAGGTGCCAAAATCAGCGTTGAAGGCGGAGTAAAAAGCGCGGTAGAGCCGGCGGCCATCGGTTCCGGCACGCGAATTGAAGTGCGTGATTTGTTCTATACCACTCC
>JBGUGE010000035.1:0-4638 GCA_045111335.1 Alphaproteobacteria bacterium
ATTGCGATGAGCGAAGGTTTGCGCTTTGCTATTCGTGAAGGTGGTAGAACGGTTGGCGCCGGCGTTGTTTCTAAGATTTTGAAATAAAGTATAACGGATAACTACTTGAGGGACTTCTCCTCGTGTACCCTTTTTCGTACACGTCGCCGAAGTCCCTCTTCGTATTTGTTTCGTTATCAGTTATTTCAGTGTATATTCTTTTAGAAAAATTCATATAACGGGCTACTAATCAAAGGCTTTTTCCCTTATGTACTACTTTGTACACCGCGGAAAAAGCCTTTTTCTGTTAGCAGAGGAATACTATGGATTTTTTATATTATCGGAAGAGGAAGTACTGTAGCATCCAGACTCATTAACAGCATTTTTTAAACCGCTTGCAAAATATCAATATTCGGCATATAAAAGAGACACTGGTCTAACATCTATTTATAAAGGAAAATATCATGGCTAACAAATATGCGGGTACCCAGACCGAAAAGAATCTGTGGACGGCTTTTGCCGGCGAAAGTCAGGCGCGCAACAAGTATACCTATTTTGCCAGCGTTGCTAAAAAAGAAGGTTTTGAGCAAATCTCCGAAATTTTTACCAAAACTGCGGCTAACGAAAAAGAGCACGCCGAATTGTGGTTTAAGGAGTTAGAGGAACTCGGCGATACGGCTGCCAACTTAAAAGCTGCCGCCGAAGGTGAAAACTACGAATGGACCGATATGTATGAGAGTTTTGCCAAGACCGCCGAAGCCGAGGGTTTTCCGGCGTTGGCCGCAAAATTCCGCGGAGTTGCCGCCATTGAAAAAACACACGAGGAAAGATATCGTGCACTTTTGAAAAATGTTGAAAATCAAGAAGTTTTCAAACGTTCTACGGTTAAAGTATGGGAATGCCGCAACTGCGGACACATTATCGTAGGCACTGAGGCACCGTCAGCTTGTCCGGTTTGCGCTCATGCTCGCAGCTATTTTGAATTGCGTGCCGAAAATTATTAATCGGCTCTACCGTAAATTAAAAGGCGGAAGATTTTCCGCCTTTTTTTATACATCATTTTTATCTCACGCCCTTATCCAACGGATCGAAATACAATCTCAGCGTGCTCCAAACATCATACTTATCGGCGTATTTCTGACCGAACACCTGCTTAAATGCGCCTTGCGTCTGAATAACCGCACGCCGCGCACTTTCCGCCACCGAGCGATAGTTAGGATCAGTATTATAACGTGCCTGATCCACAAATTCAATCTGATCAATCGAACCGTCACGTTTCAGGCTGACGCGGATTTCCACCATCATACCTTCAATTCCCATCGCCCCCGGATCCAAATTCCAATTCTGTCGTAGCAAGCTGGCGATGGCGTCTGTTTCGGAAATGGTTAAATCGCTGAAATACGAACCCTTGCTGTTGCCGCCTTCAATTCCCATATTTTTAACCGGCGTACCTTCTTTAATCATCGCCTTTTGATTTTTTGAACCGATATCGATATTTTTATCGTTATCAATTTCCTGCATCAGGCTCTTTAAGGCATTACTGCGAACTTTTTTATCATCTTCGTCTTTCTTTTTGGTCGTATCCGGTTGCTTTTCCGGTTTCGGTGCCGGTTTAGGCTTCGGCTTTGAGCTCGGTACCGGCGGTTTTTTAGGAGTTGGTTTCGGCTCCGGTTTCTTATCCGGCACCGGTTTTTTCTCCGGCTCCGGCGGTGCCACAAAATCTTCTTTCGGCTCCTCTATCGGTTCGTCTGCCGGTTCCTCCGGTGTATCCGCCTTTTGTTGTTCGGCTTCCGTTTCTTTGGTATATTGCTCTTTATGCTCGGTCACGGTGGCCTTCTGATCTTCCGGTCCGAATTCCGCCTTGGTCGGCAAATTGGTAAATTCATCGATTTTTACTTGCGACAAATCAACAATAATCGGGTTTTGCCCCAGTGTCATATCGTGATGCCAAAAATCCGGCATATCAATCCACATTGCGACAAACACCGCAACGTGTAAAATGATTGACTGTTTCAAATATTTGTTCATCGGCACACACTTCTTACAAAGATTATTTAGCCTTGCCTAACGGTTTTGATTCGGTTTTGAGCCCGACTTTTTCGTATCCGGCCTCTTTCAAAATTGCCATAAGGCCGATAACCCTCCCGTAATGCGCATCGGTATCGCCGGAAATCGTGACCGTCAACTCCTCGTTTTCGCCTTTAATTGCTTGCAATTTGGCTAAGATTTTATCATCTTCAACCACACTTTTGCCGATGTAATAATAGCCGTCCTGATCAACGCTGATATTAACCGAGGTAGAATCACCGGTCATTGCCTTGCCGCCGACCTTTGGAAGATTCAGCGGAATACCCGAGGTCATCAGCGGCGCAGCCACCATAAACACCACCAACAACACCATCATCACATCCATCAGATTGGTAATGTTGATATCGGCTTTGCGGCGAATTGAGCGGCGACGATATAAATTATTGTACATAAATGCCATTGTTTATTCTCCGGCCATATCGGCTTTCAATGTAGTTGCATCAATTTCACGCGATAAAATCGTCGAAAATTCGGTAATAAAGTTATCCAGCGAACGTGAATAGCGGTCAATGTTGGAGGAAATCGCGTTATACGCCACCACCGCCGGAATTGCGGCAATCAAACCGAACGCTGTGGTAAACAAAGCTTCGGCAATACCCGGTGCCATAGCGGAAAGTGAGTTGCTCTGAGTTATGGCAATAGCGTTAAAGCTGTTGATAATACCCCACACCGTGCCGAACAAGCCGACCAGCGGCGCCACTGAAGCGGTTGTGGCTAAAAAGCCCAAGTGCGTATCAAGGCCGTCCATCTCTTTTTCCATCGAAACCGACATGGCTTTTTCAATACGCTGTTGTAACGACACGCCGCGCAAGCTGCGATCGGTTTTGCCGATCATCAGGGTGTTGCGCTTCCATTCGCGCATGGCTGCCACAAAAATCGCACTCATCGGATCGCGCGGACGATTGCCGATGGCTTCATACAAACGGTCCAGTGAGCCGCCCGACCAAAAGGCTTCTTCAAACTTTTTGGACTGCCGACGTACCTGACGCAGGGTGGCGAATTTTTCCAAAATAATCGCCCACGACCATACCGAAGCGGCGATTAAACCAATCATAACGAGTTTGGTAATGGTGTCCGAAGACCAAACCATATCCCATAAAGACATTTGTTGTGTTGCGACTTCCGCAACCTCAGAAAGAGCTTGTGATTCCATTTTTGTAACCTTTATAAATTGCAATTCATACCAAGTTGGCGTCAACTTAACATAAATTGATTAACAGGCAATTAAAATTATGATTTTTCACAGGTTTTTTTATAATTATGTTTTATAATTTTGCATATTGACAAAATAACTTGACTGAGGTATATTATGGTCACATTTAATAGTATGTAACAAGGAGAAATAGTATGAGTTACCATGATTTGAGTGATAAGGAAATTTATGAGTGCTTGGCTAAAGATACGCCGGAATCACTCAACAAAGCTCTCGACGGTTGCCCGAAATCTATGGAAGGCATTGTATTCAGAGCAATTGCAAGATCTGAGTATTCAACGCCGGAAATGATGAAAAAAATGATATTTGAGACTCAATTCGGATTTACTAAATTGGAATATGATTACGGCACCAAAGAAATGGTAGAATTAAGCTCATCTCCGAGAAGAGATGAAAAAGAAGTGGGTGATATACATAATTTCCGGTCTGAGGCGGTCGCCCGAATGAAGGAATTTGTAAAATCACCTTCTATACATGGCAATGAAGTTGATGCTTATGAATTGCTGTATAAAATTGCCGCAAACATTCCGGGAAATCCGAGAGATGTTTTAGATGTGTTTAAAACTGCCGTTAACAGCCCGTACGCAAATGACACAACTGTGGGCTACGTGGCATACAGAACAGATTTCTTACTTCCACACAGAGAAGGCGAAGAGGCGTGCAAGGATTATACAAAAGATGCTTTAGATGTTTTTGCCACAATAGCAGATCCTAAAAACGAGTACAAAATTTCTGAAGAGGGTATAAATGATTTCTACAACGCGATTATAGGTTTTGCCTCATATGACCCTAAACGGGTAACCGCATTGGTTAATGACATGAAAAAATCGAGGAAAAATACCGATAAAACTCTTGCGACGGCAAACAGAGTATTGTTGGCCGCAACCAAGTCGAAAACCGTCGCGAATGAAACTCAGAGGGCATAAAATATACGCACTGAGTTAAACCTTTATAATCAAAACCGCTGCGAGAAAATTGCAGCGGTTTTTTTATTCGGTTTGCCGTTTTAAGACTTTCGGTAAAAAACTTTGATTTATCTGTAATAAACTTTCGCTTTTATACTGCCACCTGGGCACGAATGGTATCGTAACTTTGGTAATTTACCAATTCAAAATCCTCATATTTGAAATCATCAATATTTTTTACATTCGGATTTATTTTCATTTGCGGCAACGGATACGGAGTATGCGACAGTTGCTCTTTAACCTGTTCAAAATGGTTGTGATAAATGTGCGTATCGCCAAGTGTATGTACAAATTCGCCCGGTTCCAAACCGCATACTTGCGCAATCATCATGGTCAACAATGCGTACGAAGCAATATTGAACGGAACTCCCAAAAACATATCGCAACTGCGCT
>JBGUGE010000036.1:0-16586 GCA_045111335.1 Alphaproteobacteria bacterium
CGTCAGCCGTAACATTACCGCCGGCAATTACAACCTTCTTCGTGGTTGCAGTAGCGCCGCTGGTAGTTGTAGAAGCAACTTTCAAACCGTACCTAGAAACTTCAACGTCGGTAGTAGCGCGATCTTCATCGGTATAAACGTTAGCCGAAATCTTGCCGTTAACATTGTCAACCGTAAAGGTCGAACCGTCTTTGTTAGTAGCAGAAGTACTATCAGCTACGTGACCAACCGTGATTGTCTTTGCATCGTCGCCCATCGAAATGGCGTTATTGGTTTCATCACCACCATTGAAGTAAGCCTTGGTTACATAGTCGTTTTCAATGCCGCTAATCTTCGCATAGATATTAGTATCCATGTTCATAATGGCATCGGCAACGCTGTATTCGGTAGCCGGAGTAGTTTCTGACGTGTAGTGACCGGTCAAGAATTGCGATCTGTCACCAATCGAAGCCGCTACTTCAGCAAACTGATCGTCAACACCGGAGCCGTCGAACAAGTTGCCGGCACCGTTCTTATACCAGTTAGCCGGTTTGTCTTGAGAGGCATATTTGGTATCCAAGTCGCCGCTTGCAGCCACACCACGTAAACCGTGAATAGTGCCTAACGTATCGGAAATGTTGTTAACCGCCTCAACTAATGTTGTAGCATCGGTTGTAGCCTCGCCGGTTTCCGGATCACGATTTGTCATCGCATTCGAGCCGGCTTTCAAACTAGCCCAAGTACCGATGTGTGTGGTGTTGGTATCAACCGCACCCGCTACATTCTTGATAGCGCCGCCGATTGTGGTTGCACCGGCAATAGAAGCGTGAGCTGCTTGACCTTCGTCATCGGTGAACTTAGCACCTTCGGCGTTGGTATTAACCGTGTTGTAAACGTTGGCAACTGAAGCCAAAGTCTTGGCAGCATCATCAGCAGCAGCTTCATCAGCCGAAATTGCCGTACCGGCATTATTAATAGCTAATGCTTCGGTGTTATTTACGTTCAATTTAGTAAACGGTGTTGTACCATCGAGTACATCAGCCAATGCTTCAGTAGCACCGGATTTAGCGTCATCAATCGCCTCTTTAATTGTGGTTACAATCGGAGCTTCCGGATCCGTTGTATCAATAGAGTATACAGCGTCTTTAGCGTTGTTATATACTTTATAATCAACGGAACCTTCGATCGTCTTATCGCCGTTCAATGTTTCAATGGCATCACCGGCTACGTTCAAAGCACTTACAACTGTTCTGTCAGTTGTGTTTGTCGAAGCATTATACTTCAAATCTTTATACAAATCAGAAGTCAATTTCTTGGCAAACGAATCATCGTTGCTTGTATCAACATTGATATCCCAACCCAATTGATCCTGCTTCATATTATAGCCGATTTCTTGGATGAACTGACCCATTGCACCAACAGAAACTGCTTTGTCACCGTATGTACCTAAGTTAGCTAAAACTGTCTTCATATACTGGGTAGTTGTCGGAGTATATGCCGGATTAGCCAACAAGATTCTGTTGGAAACTCCAGCATTAATCGACTCTTGAACAGTATCATCGGTCATACCGAAAAATTTAGCTTCGTTATCAGCAATTCTGCTTGCGTTGTCAGCAATCTTACCGCCAATGGTCGTGGTGTCTGTGCTTTCTGTATAAGTAGCAGCAGAAGCCTGATTCTTAATCTTCTTATTAACAGAAGTATCATCAGTATCACCATTCAACTTAGCAATAGCGTCTTTGTTGGCAGAAATATTGCCAGCGTTCTCATCGATAGCGCCTTGAACTGTGGTAGCCTCCAAACCGGACGCTGTGTTGTCATAGGTTGTAGCTTCGACAACAGCAGCATCAATTGCTTCTTCAACTGTATTGTCGCCTAAATCTCCCAACTTCTTGCCAACATACCAAGTTACACCTTTAGAGGAAACGGCTGATGATAAATTACCTTCGCCGCTAAACTCAGTTACGATATTTGTGATTTTACGACCATTAGAGAATTTAATTCCGTCAGATGTTGCAACTTCACCAAAGGACACATCATTATTGAGTTTTGCATATGTTGAGGAAATAACATTACCGTCAGCATCAGCCGTAGCCTTTGCCGCTGTAAAGTTAGCACCGTTAATTGTGTCAATCGCCGTAGTGTTGGCAGCGATTCTGGTCTCATAACCGTCATAAGCAACAATCTTGTCAGCGGTCAATTCTTGAGCGCCCAAGGTCAACTTACCTGCCGTGCTGAAGTTAGCCGCAGTAATATCACCATCAGCAGTTACAGCACCATTGTTGATGGCGACAGACTTAGTAGTAGTACCAGAAGCTGGTATTGATTCTTGCTTGGTGGTAAATGTAATACCATTTTCGCTGAGTTCCATCTTCTGTGTCTTCAAATCATCGTTTCTGACTTCAGCCGAGATGTTACCAGTTGTAGTATTGATAGCTAAATTGGTTGCATCATCCGTCACAGTACCGCTATAAGCTTTACCAATCGTGATAGCACCATCAGTACCGGCTAAGTAAGACTTCTTAACATAAGTATCACCGGCGGCGGTAGAAGCTGCGTTAATCGCTGCCTGAACCGTATCACCGTTCAAACCGGCAAATTTAGCTGTATTGGCATCTGTTGCACTCGCTACATTATTAATAGCAGCACCGATTGTTGCAGCATCACCCAAAGAAGCCGAAGTACCAATTGTCTTGGTAAACGTAGCCTCTTGAGCGCCATCAGTAATAGATTTAGCAACAGAGCCGGCACCTGTACCGTTTAAGACATCAACAGCGTTTGCTACATTTCTGATAGCACCCTGAATCGTCGTTGCACCACCAACAGAAGTGTGCGGCGTATCAGCATCGGTAAACGTAGCTGTTTCAGCCTTGATCTTAACTGTGTTCAAAACAGAACCGCTAACCGTGTCATCATCATTATTCAATAAAGTAATAGCAGTTTTGTTGAGCGTAACCTGACCGTCAGCCAATGCTTCAACTTGATCATCAGTATAGCCTTTCAAACCGGTCTTGTAGGAAGCCAAAGCTGCCTGAACCGAAGCCGCATCTGTCGAACCATCATACTCCTTCAGCGCACCTAAAGCCTGACTCTTAGAATAGTCAATAGCATTTTGAACCGTTACAGGATCACCCGACTTAACTTGTAAACCAGCCAATTTAGTGGTGTTCGGGTCAATATAGGTTGTCTTAATGGTATCGGCATAAGTTTTGGCGTTATTCAAAGCGGTATAAACCGTCTTAGCCGAAGCCAAAGTCTCGTTGGTAGCCGCTTCTGTAACAACAGACGTACCGGCATCAACCGAGGTTACCGGAGTGCTGGTACCAACCGTCAAATTGGTGGCCGTAACGCTTGTGCCGCTAACCGTAGCACCGGTAATCGTGCCGGTCGCAGTCAAGTTGCCGGCAGAAGCCGTAACTGTGTTAGAGCCGCTACCCATTTTAACGGAGCTCGGCGTTGTGCTGGTTGCCGCTGTGTAGGTCAAACCGTCAAAGGCAGTACCATTCATGTTGCCGAGTTTAACACTCGCATTATCGATACTGACAATGTTCTTAACACCGCTACCGGTAGTTACCTTCATTTCAGCGCTCTTAGTCGAACCGTTCAAGAGGTTAACACTTGCATCAGAACCAACATTAACTGTTTCGGCAATTTCACCTAAATCAACAACGTCAGTCGTAGCTGTAGTACCATGAACTTCAGCCTTGGTAGCATAATCAGCCAAAGCAGTGTTAATGCCGCTGATGCTCGCATAAACCGTAGCGTTGGAAGCCAAAGTTGTTGCTGCTCTGTCAGCACCGTCAGCCAATACGTTAGAACCCGTATCGAGCTTGTTCACGGTGTTGGTACCAAACGTGAAGGCGTTGGTCGTAATCGAATCCGCTGTCAACGCACCGTTGGTCATCGTGATGTTCTTCTCTAAGCCCTTAACGGTAACCGTTTGACCGGTATTGCTGATTTCAATACCTTTCAGGCCGTATGTAGAATTAACACCCAAGCCGATATTACCGTCAGTGGCAATATTCAAGCCGGTATCATTAGAACCGATAGCCTTCAACGAAACAGCCGTGCTGTTGATATCCAAACCATGGAATTTCGAGCTTACGGTCTGACCGACTTTAACACCGGAAGCGTTAGCACCAACGTTCAATACTTTTGTAGCTTCACCGGTTCTGGCCGAATCAATAGCCGCCTGAACCGAAGTTGTCGCCGTACCGTCAGACAATTTCAAACCGTCCAAAGAGGTTTTGCTTGTATCAACAACACCGGCAATATTTTTAATTGCATTCTGAAGCGTTGTTGCACCATCAATAGAAGCGTGAGGTGTGCTGTCATCAGTAAACGTTGCCGTTTGAGCATTGTTAGCGATTTTATACAACACGGACTTGTCATTGGTTACAGCACCGTTCAAATCCGTAATAGATTGCGTGTTGGTAGCAACTGCGCCGTCAGCCAAAGCTTCAACTTTGGTTGTAGCATCAGAAGCCGCAGCAGCCTTCGCCGCATCAATAGCAGTATAAACCGCGCCGGAAGTTACAACTTTTGTCTCGCCATCGGTAACAGCGTTTGTACTGTTATCTGCGAGGAATTTATTCAATGAACCTGCTGTCGAAGCACTACCGTTCAACAATGTATCAATTGCGGTAGCGTTGGCAGTAATAGCAGCACCAATTGTTGTGTCGCCATGTTTCGCATCATCTGCATTATTGTATATTCTCTTCGCAATAGAACCATTTTTGGTATCATCCGTCAAGGTATCAATTGCATCAGCATTTTCATCAGTGGCTTCTGCTACGTTATTAATAGCATCCTGAATATTAGCCGCAGCACCTAAAGAAGCCGAAGTACCAATAGTGTTGGTAAATGTTGCAGTCTGGGCATTGTTAGCGATTTTATACAACACAGACTTGTCATTATTTACAGCACCATTCAAATCCGAAATAGCTTGCGTGTTGGTAGCAATATTCGTCTTGTTGGTTGTAATTTGAGCACCAGCTGCATCCATAGCATCTGTGAAATTCAGTTTACCATTGAAAATCTTACCAGAATCTTGCAGACCCGTTAACGAGGTATATGTCGCAGCCGCAGTCTTAGCCTCATCAATAGCGCTATAAACCGCACCGGAAGTAATCAATTTGGTATTATTTCCCGAGGTTACTGCCGTATCGATACCGGTCATTGCGGCACTTTCATTGATTACAAAGTCAGTACCTGCCTTAAGGTGTGGAGTACTCAAAGTACCGCTGGTATCGGTTAATACAGAAGTACCAATAGTCAAAGTACCATCAATAACTGTATCGTCACTAATGTTAAGTTTTGGAGTAGAACTTCCCGTATCAGTCAAAACAACATTACCAATGGTCAATCCATTGGTAATAGTAGCCGAATTAAGAGAAGTGGCACCACTAATAACCTTACTTAACGCATCATTGGATGCAAAGTACGTTGTTAAGGCAATATCCTCCGTGCCAATCTTAACCTTTTGTGCAACAACAGCCGTACCGGCAGTTGTAGCATAATCGGCGTTTGCGGCCGTATCGGCAGTCTCTGCCCTTTTTACAGCGCTACTATCTAAATCTAAGGCCGCATTAATTTTAGCTGCAGTCAGATCAATATAGCCAATTGGGGAATTAGCCGACCACATCTTGGTGGGACTTCCATCCGATGCGTTACCTGCTGTATAATTGTTCTCACTGTCACCATATACTGTGACCGAGGTTCCGTCAAGAGCCTCTGCCGGTGTGGCTGTTGTTAAAGCCGCACCCAACGCGAAAAGCCCGACGTTAATCATCCAGCATTTTCTTAATACACTGCGATATTGTGCTGTCAATAGCCCTATCGCAGACTTAGAATATTTCATGAATTATTCTCCTTATTGTTATTATAATAAGTTAACTTCCGCCGCTTAATTTACACGACGTTACTCGGCAGTCTAAACTATGTTTTTTTAGATTGCAAGCAAAAAATTTATATATGTAAACATTTGTGTTTTTCAATATTATACGGCATTTTTATTGTCTATTTTTTGTGTATTTTTTTGCGTTTTTTTGATACATTTTTTTGCGTTTTTTCTTAGGTTTTTTAACTATTTTTTAATATTTTTTTATGGATTTTTTTCGCAGTTTTTTTTGTGGATTGTTTTACCCTGAAAATACCATGACTGTTGTTCATAATTCAAAAGGTCGTCGGGATAACTCGTCGGCGCAGACAAAGATTATCATTCCGGCGCAGGCCGGAATCTCATAAGACGCCGTGCAATTGCCTCCGGTTGGATGATATAGCCCCGCGTTCAGCACCTCAAAAATACAAAAACTCGTTGACAGGCAAAGCAAAGTAGCGTATCATGTTCGCCAGAAAAAATTTATTTACACATTTTTATGCGAAAAAAATACTTTAACCAATGCGGTCTTATGCTCCTCGAAGACGAGCGTAAATCGCGCCTTTTTAAGGTAGAAAATCAACCGGACGGAACCATCAGGCTCACACCGATGAAGTACCTGTCAGATGACCACTCCTCAATTGAAGTCTACCCCCATTGCAATTTGATTGTGTCTTTCCGCTCAATATATACCCTCGATGAACAAATCGTAGTGTCGCGGTTGGGCGCTGATGTAAAACTGTATTGCTTTGGCGAGGTACACCTAATTGTTTTGGATTATCATCGTGACAGCGATACGCGTTATTGCGTTATCTGGTGGAACGGAGAGAAAAAGTATGAGTTTGCATTCGGCTACAAGCTGGTTATAACCGATCGATATTTGGCGCTGTATATTAAGCGCGATAAATATTGGACCGTTTATACCATCAGAGGCACGCTGGTGCTGGAGCAGGAATGTTTGGACAGTCAGGATATCGAAATTTGCGGAGATTTTCTGATGTTACATTCTATCGGTAATCACTCGGTTTACGGGCTGAAACAGCAGTATGAGTATACCTTGCAATCCGAGCCGATTTTCAGCCGCCAGCAGCTCATCTTGTGCAGTAAACGTGATGAATTTGCCATAGGTTGCGACCTGAGCGGTGCCATTCGTACTTATTATCGCGGAAATGTTATGCAATTTGAGCGAGCCGACCGAATTGAAATTTTGGATTTTGCCTCGCTGTTTTGCTTAAAACGCGGCAATAAGTTCTTTTTGTATCGCTTTGACGGCACGCCGTTTGCCACCGAGTTATGCCCTGACGGAGCAGACTTTGTGGGGGCAGATACCAAGGACGAATCCGTTTTGCTCGGCGTTGATGACATCTATCGCGAAATCAGAGACTTTACTTGATAAAAAATGCGGACGTTAACTCGCCCGCGTTTTTTATTTTTATGGCAGAAATACCGTTTGGTTGAATACATTTTCCAAAAAGAACAGGCAGATAAAGCATATCAGCATTGCCATCAGCGGCGCCACTACCCAGCCGGTCACTATTTTGCCGATAATGCTCCATTTGAGACCGCGGCCACCCTTAATCAGACCGATACCGATAATTGCGCCGATAACCGCCTGGGTGCTGGAAACCGGTACCAGGGGAATCGTCGGCAATGACGAATCCGCCAGCCAGTTATGCAAATTTACCGATGAAAACAACAACAAAACTATGGCCTGAGCCAAAACAATAATCAATGCCACCGGCGGCGACATCCGCATCAAACTGTTGCCTACGGTTTTAATCACCCGACGCGAATAAGTCCAAATCCCAACGCAAATCGCAATCGCACCGAGCAAAAACAACACCTGATGCGAACCCAAAGTCAGTAAATTTCCGAAATGCAACGGTTTAAACGGGCATGATTTCATAAACACACCGACCACGTTGGCAATATTGTTGGCACCGAGTGCGTATGCTCCCACCGCGGCAGTAATTATCAGCCCGAAACGTGTTATCTGATCGCGCATTAAAAGGTGCATACTCGAACATTTCTGCAGTTTTTTGAAACACCAATACAGCACTATCGCAATTATTCCGGATAAAAGCGGGCAAGTGGTCCAAGTGCCGACAATTTCCGCCAATGTTGTGTAATCTGTCGGTTTGTCGGCATAAATATTCCACCCCACAATCGCGCCGACGATTGCCTGCGAGGTTGAAACGGTAAGTCCGGTACGCAACATCATATACACCGCCGCAGCCGCCGACAACGCTACCATAAAAGAGCCGGCCAACGCATTAACCGCACCGAGTGTGCCTAAGGTTTCGCTGGTACCGGAACCGCCGAACACCGCGCCGATTACCACAAAAATGCACGCCACCGCGGCAATGGTAGAAAATCGCACCATTTTGGAACCGACCGCCGTGCCGAAAATATTGGCGGCATCGTTCGCCCCGAGCGACCACCCCAAAAACAAACCGCTGCTTAAATATAACAAATAGCTCAAATCCATCAGATATCTCGCTTAATGGTGAAAATCAGCAAAGCATCAATGCAATCCTCTGCCCTGTCTGCAATATCGGCCACATCGCTTATCAGTGCGTTGAGCTGGATTTTGTGTGCCAATTCCATATCCGAATCAAACACGTCCTGTTTTAATTCTGCCCAAGTTTTATCGCTTTCCTGCTCCAAAAAATAGACTTTACGCGAATAGTCGCGAACCGTGGTAAAATCGCGAAAAAAAGCCCGCGATGCAATTGCCATGTTTTCGGCACATTCCGAAACTTCTTTTACCAACTTGCGGAATTTGTTTTGATATTTTTCCGGAATATCCGGCTGTTCAATATAAAATTTGTGCGCCACTTCATCAAACTCATTGATGACTTTATCGATATTTTCCACCATTTGCAACACATCGGCACGCAAATCCGGAATCAGATTATGAATATACAACCGGCTTTCGATATCGCGGCGCAAATCATCGGCTTTAGCCTCGATATACTTCATTTTTTTGCTGGCACGACGATACTTCAGGCTGCGTTTTTCTTTTAAGTAAATCTCAAATGCATTTTGAAACGCTAACACACTTTCGATAACCTGATCATGCATTTCATCAATTTTTTCTTCCAGCTCACGGGTGCCGGAAAATATCGATAACTTTATATTAAACATCAACTTTCTCCCCTGTTGAAGCCAGTCTAAACACAAAATATGCAAATGTCCACTTTTATTTTGTAATATATTTTTTTACTTGCGTAAATGAAAAAATGTGATTATGTTATAGCTGTTTGAACATTAAATTATTTATAAGGAAACAAATATGAAAAATTTTTCAATCGTTCTTTCAACAGTTGCTATTATATTAGCTGCTGTCGCAATTTATTCTACTTGCAAATGCAAAGCTACGGGCGGTATCAGCGCTGAGCAGTTAACAACAGTATTGACGCAAAATCCGCAAGTTTTGGATGAAGCTCTGAAGTCTTATGAAATTTATCAGCGTGAAGAAGCTGAGCGTGCTCTCCAAGAAAAGCTGGCTGCATTTGCACCGAAGCTTAATGACGAAACAAACTTGCCGTTTGTCGGTCCTAAGGATGCCAAAGTAACTATTGTTGAATTCTTTGACTTTTCTTGCGGTTATTGCAAGAGATTGGCTCCGTCAATTGAAAAAATTATTGCCGACAATGCCGATGTTAAAGTCGTATTCAAGCCGTTATCGTTTGTATCGCAGGTTTCCGGTTATCAGGCCAAGGCCGGTATTGCCGCACACAAACAAGGTAAGTTTATAGATTATTACAAAGAAGTTATGGCTTTCCAGGGTCGTATGACCGAAGCCGATGTTGATGCTATTGCCGCTAAAATCGGTTTGGACATCAATAAATTCAAGGCTGATATGAATTCAAGCGAAACTGCCTCGGTTTTGAGCGAAGTTGCCACTTTAGCCAACGGTGTTGAAGTTCACGGCGTTCCGGCGGTGTTCGTAAATACCAAGCAAATTCAGGCTATGAGCCCGGAACCGATTCAGGAAGCTATCAACGCTGCCAAATAATCGATTTGCTTTTAAAAAGCGAAAGGCTGACGGAAATTCCGCCAGCCTTTTTTTGTTACGGGATTATCAGGACTTTTGCTCAGCAATCTCTTTGAGTGCCTCAAGGTAAACCTTATGCCATTTAGTTTCACATTCGGTAACCAACGTATGCATTGTGACACCCGGCGCATTCTTTCTGGAAACAAGTCCGTGGTTCGGTTCACGCAAGAAAATCTCTTTCCAGAAAGTTTCATCGGAGTTGTCATGCAAAATACTGATAACCGCATCAGGGTCCAAGGTATGCCCGGTTTGACTGTATACCAGATATTGCTCTTTAGTCATTAACTTCTGAGCCTCCGGCAACAAGTTCTCAACCTGCTTGCAGTACTCTTCCCATTTGCGCAAATCTTTCTTACCGTTGCGCACAGCCTTACAGTGGCGATGATACTTGTCGGCATTCAGCACCAACTCGAAGCACGGCACCGGCAACTTAGCCTTCATCTTCTGTATTTGCTCTTTTTCAACACCGTAGCGTTTTATATAGTCTGTCAGAAAGCCGAGCATTTGCAAATTAATACCATGGCCGTCGGTAAAAATTGCGTCAATCAACAACTCTGTCTGATTGTAGCAAAGTTGGCCCGAAGCCAGATACTTTTTCAACTCCTCGCGGATATCCTCGTCATGCGGCGCCCGACGGAGAACCTCCTTCAACGACCAGTAGTCCAGACGCACATTATGCATCATAAACACCATAACGGTATCACGTCCCCAATATGCGCCGGAAGAACCGTCCGCAAGAGTTCTGTAACGCAACTCTTTTTTAACCGGAATTTCCTTATCTCCGTACTTGAAGAACAGGGTTTCGCACGCCTTGTTGAAGACCATACCTTCGGCCGACATCATTGCCTTCAAAGTTTTCACGGCGGTGCCGTTTTTGAACGACACTTTCAGGAAGTACTTGATCTGTCTCTTATCCGAGTATTTACGGATATTTTCTATTTTCATCCACCACTTGGCCCAATAAAAGGGCATTTTCAGGGCAAGATATTCATAGACGCGATAAATTGTCTCGCCGAAAACCGCGCGATTCTTTGCAAATTCAGCCACGTAATGCGGCGCCAGAAGGTTGAGAACAAACATCGACAACGGGTTGCCGAGCACGATAAAGACAAACAGTCTGAAACAAAACACTAAAAAGTCGTACAGACTTGTCGAAACAGCTTTTTCTGCCATAATATAAAATTTTGATGGCACACCGGTTCCCGCGGCGTAATTTTGTTAAGACTGTAAGAGGAACCTAACCCGAAGCCGCAAGCGGCAACGGCAAACAGCCTACTTAACCATAAAAGTGTTCGACGTTTATGAATGCCAATATTCCGTTTCAGGTGATTAATCCCTATCCGATAATAATACAGCATCAATAATCTACTATCAATTATAAGTTAAGTGCGGCTATTGTAGCATTAATACAATATTTGTCAATACTTATTTTTCCGAATACGGTCTTATATCCGGTGGCAGCACCGACAAAGGATAAGTTTTTGCCGCCGGAAAGATATTTTCAGCCGCTGACAAACATCATAAAAAAAGAGAGCAAAATGCCCTCTCTTATTGTTAACGTATTTATATTTTTAATTATTTTTCAGTATGATATAAATGTTTGTTAATAAAATAGTTTAATAAAACTATCAGTACCATTGCAATCAAAATATTGATGTTCTGACCGGTCAGCAGCTGAATCATAAACAGAGCCAGATAACCTAATGTCGAAATCCGTAAGGTACGGCGGAAATTTGTCGAAACAAGCTTACCGATAAACAACTGAGAAATCGCCGCATATATCAAAACCGCAATACCGATGTATATCAGCAGTATTATAAACGCGCATACAAACAAATATCCGTTAGCCTTGGATTCAAGCCACTTTGTGCCGGAATCGATCATTTCCTGATCAATCGAGATATTCGGAATATCACTAAAATCCCTAATCTCCGTTTTTTGCGGCGATACGGCATACATAAATTTGCGGCTGAAATAAATGCCGGAATCCTTGATTTCATCAGAGTTAAGCTCGTCTACTTCGGTATTCAGCACCACTTTAATCGTCTTATCATCATAAGCATACTCCTTGGTAATAATCGCATCTTTCGGCTCAACAATCATACCGTTTTCAAACGTTACCGGCATAAAATCCTTCACCTCATCGGCCACATACGGCGTTACGGTTTGCAAAAACAACGCGGTTTTGGTGGTGCTTACCCACGCCACAATCAGCGAAAATATCACCGCCAGTCCCAGACCGACATATCTCTTTTCAAGCAACCAATTTTTCATATTTTTCTCCTTTTAAAAGTGTTTAATATTCATCAAATAAATCCGGTTCGCGCGTATTTTGCGCGTCCAAAAGTTCCATAGCCTGTCTGATCACGGTATAAGTCACCGGAGTCTGACGGGCAAGCGAAATTTCATCGATTTGCGCCACCAATGCCTCAATATAGGCAAACGAGCGCGGTGCATAATTTATGATATATTGCAAAATTTCCGGGGTAATTTTCAGCTGACGATCGTCAAACAACTTGACAATCAACATCTGCAACATTGTATCATCCGGCTCGGATATTGCCGCACACGGAAGCATATTGAGCCGCGTCTGTAAATCTTTCAGCGTAAATTTCATCTGAGCCGGTGCTTTTTCTGCGGTAAACAGCATCCACCGATTTGGCGCGTTGAACAGATTAAACAGGTGAAACAGCGCTTCATTGTTGCCTTCCGGCACTAAATTTTCCACCGCCAAAACATTATTATCCTGTGCCAAACGCTTAACATTGCGCATATTTACCGCGGCAGCGTCGATAACGGATACGGTAAGCTCCCCGTCTTCAAAAGCGCGAGCCTTCTCCGCAAACATTTGCACCAAATGTGATTTTCCACACCCCTTCGGTCCGTAAATAACCGCGCCGAAACTCATCCAATGCGGCCAATTATCCAGCAACATAAACGCTTCCCGATTACAGTCGGATACCATAAAATCGTCACGCCCCATATAGTTATGCGGTTCAAAATCCAGCGGCATTTGCTTTAATATTTCGCTTACTTTTGTCATGCCTTAGCCAACACCGCCTTTACTTTTTTGTTCAAATCATCAAGTCCGTACGGTTTGGCAATAAAGAAGAAATCCTGCGAACCGGCCAACTCTTTGCGAGCGATTTCTTCCGAATATCCGGAAGCTAAAATAATCAGAATATCCGGATATTTTGCATGCACAATTTCAGCCAGTTCAGCCCCGCTCATCCCCGGCATACGCATATCGGTAATCACCAAATCGAATTTTTCACCGGCATCAATATGTTCCAACGCATTTTCGGCCGAAATACAATCCACCACATCATACCCTTTTTGGCGCAACCCGCGTGCTCCGACCATACGAACGGCATCTTCATCATCAACAAACAATATGCGGATTTCGCCCGGATTACGCGATACGCTGCGCTGACTGTCAAATTCCGCCACATTAAGTCCGAGAATAATCTTTTGGCTCTTATCATCGGCATAATGAGGTAAAACCGTGGTCATGGCGGCGTTGCCCGATTTATCCAAAATCACTTCCGAAGTCGGGGTTTCCGCAACAGCCTCTTGCGCACTGGCGGTATTGTTGTACGACGGCAGATAAATTTCAAAGGTCGTTCCCTTGCCGACTTCACTGTATACCTTCAAAAATCCGTTCATTTGGCGCACAATACTGTCCACCATTGCCAACCCCAATCCGGTTCCGGAGTTCATAATATTCTTTTTAGTGGAGAAAAACGGCTCGAAAATCCGCTCCAAATTTTCCGGAGGAATACCGCAACCGGTATCACCTACACTTATCACCACAAAATCGCCCGGTTTGATGGTATCTTCACCGTACTGATACGGCGTATTCAGTCGCTCCAACCGCGCCGACAGAGTAAGCGTGCCGACCCCGTTCATGGCATCGCGGGCATTAATGGCCAAATTTAAGAGTACTTGCGAGAGTTGTACCGTATCCACGCGAATATATCCCAAATCTGAGCCGTAGTTAACCTGTAACTTGATTTTCTCGCCCAAAATCCGCGATATAAGGTGGTCGTTTTCGGTAAATGCCTCGGTAGCATCAATCACCTTCGGATTAAGCGGCTGACGGCGCGAAACGGTCAACAGCTGGCGCGCCACGCCGATGGCCGTGGTTACATTGTTCTTCAGCTCAATCAAATCCACAAACGACGGATCACCGATACCGTGACGCCGCAATAATAAATCACAATATCCGACAACCGCCGTCAGCAAATTGTTAAAATCATGCGCCACCATGCCGGCAAGTTGCCCGAATGACTGCATCTTTTGTGCCTGCGCCACCTGCATTTCCAAACTGCGGCGGTTGGTCATATCCTGAACATAAATCACATATCCGCCATCCATATCTTCGGCAGTGCGATATTTATCCGAAGCACAAACCGTTAACCGCACGTTGCGTTCGTCGCTGCCGATTGTCAACATGGTCTCGATAATATTTTCGCCGGTTTGATACAGTTTTTCGGATAAAATGTGCTTCAGTTGTTTCTGTGCGTCGTCGTTGAGATAGGCGCTGATTCTATGCCCGAATACATCGCGATTTTTCAGCTCTATCAGAGTTTCGACATATTTATTGATTTCCTTGATATTCTGCCGCTTATCCAACAAAATTATCCCCACCGGTGCCGTCTCAAACAAATATTCGAACTTGTCGACAATAACATTCAGCCTGCTTTGCAATTCCGCATCATTCGGCAAATCCCACATTACCACCCCGCGGGTTTTCAGCTCGTTATTTTCCCGTACGTTGCGCTGCCGCACATAGGCATCCATGGTACCGTCAGCGGTTTTGAAAGTTATGTTGTCGTTATATTCGCCGGTAGGCGTATGCAAAAGCTCAGGTTTATAGGCTACAAAATCATCAATGGTTTTACCGATTGCGGCGTTTTTATCGGTATTGAGTTTCTCAGCCAACGTATCATTGATATATTCGATATTGCCTCCGTCATCACAGGTATAAAGTCCCACCGGCAGATAGTCCAAAAACGAGTGCAACGAAGACATTTCACTCTGAAACACCGCATCCATATTTTTGTAAGCGGTAATATTTTCCACCATCCAGAAAATATAGGTTTCTTTGCGGATTTTATTAAGCGAAAACTCAGATTCAAAAATATCCGTTTTATTCAGATAAATCGGCTTAACGCTGACACGCAGCCATTCTTCGGCCACAAAGACACTGTCCTGCTTCGGATTGAGAGAAAGTTCAACAGACGTTTCCTGCAATTTACTGACCGCCGAAGTAAGCTTTTGCAAGTCCATCTTATTGGCCGGCAAATCAATAATATTCTGTTCTAAAAACGCCAAAATCGGCATATTCTGAAAATAATCCGCCGCCGCCCGATTGATGATAATCGCCTCGCCGCCGGCATTATCCACACGACAATATTTGGATTTATCGTTCAATAGCTCGGCTGAAAGCGCCCCGAACCCGATGGCGGTTTCACTGACTTTCAAAATGCGGATGGTAATTAAAATGCACAAAACATTCCATACCACAATCAAAATAATCAAATAAAACGAAAACTGCGGATAAATAAACAGCGCAAACAAGCTCAAAGACATAAGCATAATCGCATACGCCAAAAAGAGCAGATTTCTTTCAAGCTGCCGATCGGGACGACGATTATTAATGTCTCTGAGCATTTGTTTTTCCCTGTTATCTTAGGTCAGCAAATCGGCCTTGGTTTTGCCGGTGCGCTTTGTAATTTCCGCAATATCGCGCGAAGCGTCGGCCAAACCTTCAAGCATTTTTTCCACATCTTCATCAAACTTTTGCGTTTCATAGCGTTCCAGATAAACACGCAGTGTAGCACCGCTGCTGCCGGTGCCCGAAAGTCGGAATACAATGCGCGAATTGTCGGTAAAATACACCACCATACCGTTTTTGGTCGAGCTGCCGTCAACCGGATCGTTATAGATAAACGGATACGCCTCACGCACCGTATAAGCGCCGAAAGTTTTACCTTTAAGCGTCGGCAGACGTTCCTCCAAATCCGCCATCAGTTTGTTGGCAATTTCCGCATCGGCAATTTCGTAGTCGTTGCGCATATAATAGCTGCGACCGTATTTTTTCCAATGTTCATGGGTAATTTCGGAAACCGATTTGCCGGTGGCGGCAATGATATTGAGCCAGAACAAAATCGCCCAAATACCGTCTTTTTCGCGAATATGGCTCGAGCCGGTACCGAAACTTTCTTCGCCGCAGAAGGTAATGCGATTGCTGTCCATTAAGTTGCAAAAATATTTCCAACCGGTAGGTACTTCATAATAACCGATACCCAAAGCTTTGGCCACGCGGCCGACCGCGGTTGAAGTTGCCGCCGATTTGGCCACGCCGTAAATGCCGTTTTTGTATGCCGGAATCAGTTTGTAATTGTCGGTCAGAATGGCCAAACTGTCGCTCGGCGTTACAAAAAATTTCTTGCCCAAAATCATATTGCGGTCACCGTCGCCGTCATTGGCCGCACCGAAATCCGGAGCTTGATCAGACCACATCAAATCCACCAAATCTTTGGCATAAATAAGGTTCGGATCCGGATGCAGACCGCCGAAATCTTCCATCGGCACATAGTTGACGACCGAGCCCTTCGGAGCGCCTAAAATCTCCTCAAAAATCTTTAAGGCATACGGACCGGT
>JBGUGE010000037.1:0-12189 GCA_045111335.1 Alphaproteobacteria bacterium
ATATCCTTGACCGATGCCGCACCGACTTCGGTAATAACGGCTTTGATTGCCGCTTCGGTCTCGGCGGCGGAAAGTTGTTTTGGTAAAAAGCGGGTGATTACGTCAATTTCCGATTGTTCTTTTTGCGCCAAATCCGGACGATTGCCGTCTTCATAAATTTTTATGGATTCTTTGCGTTGCTTAATCATTGATTGCATCATCGCGAGCAATACGTCATCGGAAGCCTTTTCCTGTCCTTTACCGCGGGCCTCTACATCTTTTTCCTTTTGGCCGGCAATAATCAAACGCACCGCATTAACGGTTTGCGTGTCGCGATTTTTCATGGCTTCCTTTAAGCTGTTTTGCAAATCTTCTCTTAACATTGTTATATTTATCCTTTCAATTTATTTATTCATGATATCTTCAAGCGAAATTCTGACTTTGCGTGCATTTTTTGACGGAAAATCCAACACAATCCGAAACAAAGTGCCGAATGCCGGTTCTAACTTATGTTCGGAAAGAATCTCCGTAATTTCGCTTTCAACCGCTCCGTCAGCCGTAATGATTGAGGCTTTTACCGGCAACACCGATACCGTCTGTCTGCCGTTGTTATACAGGCGGCCGCTGACCTCTAAATAAGGCTTATCTTTATCGTAGATGTCCCGAATCAGAACATCTTTAATTATCAGGTCTTTACCGTGATATATGCTTTCAATCCCCAAACGGGTATATAAACGTTCCATCATCGGCACTTTGGCCACAATGTCATAGCGATAATTCCGGATAAGCTCCGCTCCCAAAACTATGGTAACAATCAGCAAAAATGCCGTCAGCATATACATCGAGAAGGTGTTGAGCGCATAGTGGCGGATTTTTTCAAAAAAGGTCATATCTTCAACCGTATTGCCGGATGAAAACAGATTTTTGGTATTATGAGACAAACGCTTAAACATAGCGTCTATATCATCATTTATGGTATCGGTTTCATCACTTTCGGTTACCGTTGTTTCAACTTGAGAAGTATTATCTTGAGCTTTTGCGGTATTTGTAACGATAAGGTTCTCCGCTGCCTCCGTTTCCGGTTCGGCAGCCGTATCATCGCTCGGATAGACCATCCAGATATAACCGCACTCCGCACACTTGAATCTTTTTCCGTTTTCCGGTATGTATTCTGCCGAAATGTTGTATACCGCTCGGCACTTGGGACAACTTATTAACATATTAACCTCTTTTTTTTACACTATATTCCAAAAATATTGAGAAGCAATTAAAAAAAATATTTTATTAAATAGATTATTGTTGTATCATCCGTTTATCGTCTGTTGGGAGGAGAAATAATGACAGATAATACAACAAATATATTACAACCGATTATCGATATGCAAAATGTTTCGGTCGGCTACGACGGCGAAGATGTTTTGAGTAATATTCATCTTTCGTTGATGCCGGGGTCTTTCAGTTTTGTAACCGGAAAGAGCGGCGCCGGTAAAACCACGCTTTTGAGTATGCTTTATCTTATCAAAAAACCGAGCAAAGGTATATTAAATGTTTTCGGTAACAATATCAATTTCTCCAACCGTACCAATTTAGCACTGATGCGGCAAAAAATGGGAGTTGTGTTTCAGGATTTCCGCCTGCTTGACCATTTAACTGTATATGATAACATTGCTTTACCGCTGAGAGTGCGCGGAATGAACGAAAAAGAAATCAATAAGCGGGTAATGGAGCTCTTAAAGTGGATTGAACTGCATAAGAGTGTTTATAAGCAGTGCAGTACGCTCTCCGGCGGTGAAAAACAACGTGTGGCGATTGCCCGTGCCGTGATTAACCGACCTGATATTTTGTTTGCCGACGAACCGACCGGCAGCGTTGATGCCGAAATCGCCGAGAAACTGATGCGTCTTTTGATTGAGTTGAACAAGGTCGGTACCACGATTGTGTTGGCTACCCATAATGAACAGCTTACCTCGTCTTATAATTTTCAGCGAATTGATTTATCCAACGGTACCGCCAAATTGTATCCGGCGTTACAGCGTGTATAACGGAGAAGACCATGTATAGAGAATTGATGCGTAAAAACGAAATTACGGTTGATGATGAAGATACCTCTTTGTTTATGTATGTTTTGTCGTCGATTTATATGTTTTTGTTTGTGGTGGTTCTGGCAATGGTAATGTCAATTCATTCCATGGTTACCAACTGGGAAAAAGATATTACGGGTTCCATAACGGTTCAGGTTATTCCGGTGGAAGATGAAAACAAAAAAATCGATATCGAAAAAACGCAGGCGGAAGTTAATAAGGTATTGCAATATATGGAAAATGTGACCGGCGTTAAGAACGTTAATGTTTTAGATGCCAAAAGTATTGAAAAGCTGATGACTCCGTGGCTCGGCAATAAGGTCGATGTTTCCGCTCTGCCGATTCCGCAACTGATGGATATTCAGTTGGAGGATGATGCGGAAATCAACTATGATGAAATCACCCGCAACCTGCATAAAATTACGCCGAGTGCTTCAATTGATAATCACCGGCTGTGGCTCAATCGGTTGCTCAAGTTTGCCAATTCGCTGAATTCTTTGGCTTTGGCAGTGTTGACTATGGTGGTGATAATTTGCGCTTTTTCAATTTATTATTCAACCCGCACCAGTTTGGGAATTAATATGAATTCCATCGAAATTTTGCATATTATCGGCGCGCAGGATGAATATATTGCCAAGCAATATGCCCGCAGTTATTCAAAAATCGGTTTCTTTTCGGGGGTAATCGGGTTGATGATTGCCGTACCGACGATTATTTTTATTTCAAAATATGCCATTTCGGCCGGAAGCGGGCTGTTAAACGGTGCCGGTTTAACTCAGCTTAACTGGATATTTATGATGTTTACACCGGTTCTTTCGTTAATGTTTGCCCGCCTTACCGCGTATTATACGGTACGTAAATCGTTGGAGAAGATGTGTTGATGAGTGCGCCGAAGAAAAAATATTTCATTATTGCGGCGCATATCTTCTGGGTGTTGCTGGCGGCTTGGCTTGTCGGCTTTGTGGTTTTTACTTATAAAATACACAGTTATTTTACACAAGAACAATATCAAACCGATGCCATCGTCGTTTTGACCGGCGGGCGTAACCGTATTGCCGAATCTATCCGCCTTTTGAATGAAAACCTTGCCGACCGGCTTTTCATATCCGGCGTTTCTTCAAACGTATCCGTCGAAGCCATCGAGGATAAAGCCAAAATTAAAATTTCCGACCCGTCAAAGGTCGAACTCGGCTATAAAGCTAAAGATACCATCGGTAATGCCCATGAAATTAAGGAATGGATTGAAAATAATCACATTAATTCAATACGTTTGGTTACTTCCAATTATCATATGCCTCGCAGTTTGGTGGAGTTGCGGGCGTCTGGGTTGACTGTTGATATTTTGCCGCATGCCGTGTATTCGGATCGTATATCCGAAAAATGGTGGCAATCATGGGGAACTTTCAAATTTATTTATGCGGAATATAACAAGTTTTTGTATGCGTATTTACGCAATTTGATTTAGGAGATAAAGATGCTGTACATTCGCTCGTTTTTAACCAATATTTTTTATTTCGGGACTTTGATGCTGGGTTGCACATTCCAACTGGTTGTCGCACTTTTGCCGCGCAAAGCCACGATTTATTATTGGGATAACATCGTTATGCCGGTGGCACTGTTTTGGATACACTTGTTTGCCGGTATTAAATTTGATGTTCGCGGTAAGGAAAATATCTTAAAACAACACGCTATTTATGCCTGCAAACATGAATCGGCACTTGAAACATACGCATTTACGCAATTTGTTCCGACCACAACTTATATTCTGAAGAAAGAATTGGTGTTTATGCCGTTTTTCGGCTGGACTCAATATTTTTACGGTATGATTCCGGTCAATCGCAAGGGGGGAGCATCGGCAATGAAAAATATGGTGAAAGCCGTGAAAAAACAAACCGATACCGGCCGACCGGTGGTGATTTTTCCGGAAGGAACGCGTTGTTTGCCGGGAACTACCAAAGGGTATAAGTCGGGCATTTATTTTTTGGCGGAAAATATTGACTTGCCGGTTATTCCGGTGGCACTCAATACCGGCTTGTTCTGGGCCAAAAACTCATTCTTGCGCTATGCCGGTGAGGCGGTGTTTGAATTTTTGCCGCCGATAAGCGCCAAGGGTAAAACCAAAGAAGAATTTATGAACGAATTGCAGACTGCCATTGAAAGTAAATGCGCGGAACTTAATCGGGAAGCCGCCGCCAAATATCCGCATGCAGCTGAAATGCTGGCAAAAATTCAAAAAAGAGAGGAATAATGGCAAAATTTTACAGATTATTTCGGTCTTTTTGCACAACATTGGGATTTTTATTGCTGATCAGCCTTGTGGTCGGCCTGATTATGCGTTTTTATTTCGGTAACACCGTCAAAATTCCGGAACATTCGATGTTGACCGTTGATTTTGGCCATAACTTCAGCGAGCAGACTTCCGAAAGTTTTATGGATGAACTTATCGGTCGCCAAAGTATGAGCTTAACCGATTTGATTAAGGCCATTGAAATTGCAGCCGGCGATAAGCGTATAGACGGTATTGTGGCCCGTTTGGATGTTTCCGATTTGGAGTTGGCGCAAATTCAGGATGTGGCTCGCGCTATAGCTTCCTTTAGAAAAACCGGCAAAAAAACCTGTGTTTTTTCACAAGGTTTCGGACCGTTGGGGCAGGGAAATCGCGAATATTATTTAGCGACATTTTTCGAGAAAATCTATATGCAACCGCACGCCACCATCGGACTTAACGGTATAGATATCGAGTTGCCGTTTGCCCGCACGATTTTGGATAAGCTCGGTGTTTATCCGGAATTTTATACACGCTATGAGTATAAAACCGCCATGATGTCATTCACCGACAAGCATATTTCGGCACCTTATTTGGCAGAAATGACACGTCTCGGCAACAGTTTAATGAACGAGCTTAAGGCGGATATTGTCAGCAATCGGGCTTTGACGGCGGATATTGATACAATCATAAATCAGGCACCGTTAAGCGCCGAGCAGGGCAAGACCTATAATCTGATTGATGCCGTTATGTATCTGCCGGAAATGGAAGCCGAACTGAAAGATACGGGAATTAAAAACTTTGTTGCGGTTGAAGATTATGCCGCGCAGATACATCCGAACACCGGAAATATTCCGACCATTGCGATATTGAATTTATCCGGTGTTATCGATACGGGGGAAAATTCCACGGATTTGGACGGCGAATTTACCATCGGCAGCCAGAGCGTTTTGGCCGATTTGGCCGAAATTGAGGAGTTGGATAATCTGAAGGCTTTGGTGGTGCGTATTGACAGCCCGGGAGGCAGTTATCATGCCGCCGATGAAATATATTTCGCTCTTAAGTTTTTGAAAAACAAGAAAAAAATTCCTATAATTATTTCACAATCCGGTTATGCTGCCTCGGGCGGATATTTCATCTCGTTGGCCGGCGATGTTATTTTGGCCGAACCGACCACGATTACCGGCTCCATCGGCGTTTTGGGCGGAAAGTTTGTGTTGCGTCAACTGTGGCAGAAATTGGGGTTGGATTGGGCTGATATCAAAATCGGTCGCAACGCCGGTATTTTGAGCTTTAATAAGCCGTTTTCGGAAGAAGAAAAGCAAATATTTAATGCTTCGCTGGATGAAGTATACCAGGACTTTACCGACAAAGTTGCGGAAAATCGGCATCTGACACAGGATATGGATAAAATTGCCCGCGGTCGGGTTTGGACCGGTCGTGAAGCGTTGAAATTGGGCCTGATTGATAAGCTGGGCGGCTTAAGTGCGGCTGTGGGTGAAGCAATGCTGAAAGCCGGGATTAAAGCAGACGAAAAATATAAAATCGTTTCGTATCCGCATGAACAGAGTTTCAGCGAAAAACTGCGTAATTTGATGTTGCAAAGTAAAATTAATCCGGCGGATATTTTCGCACAAAGCGGTGTTGATATCCGTCATTTAAAACTTTTCAAACGTTTACAATATGATACTGTGTTGTTACCGTTTATACTGAATATGTAATAAAAAAGAGGTTGAAATTATGGCAATAGATAATCTGACGGTCAAACGGATTGCGTTTCTGTCCCGTCTAAAAGTCGAAGATGAAAAAATTGAGGCAACAAAAGAAGAATTCAACAAAATATTAAATTGGATTGAAGAATTGAATGAAGTTAATACCGACACGGTTGAGCCGTTGATTGCGGTTAACGATACCACGCTCAGAATGCGTGAAGATGAAGTTACTTCCGGAAATTGCAAAGACGATGTGTTGAAAAATGCGCCGGCAGCGGAATATGACTATTTTGCCGTACCGAAAGTTGTGGAGTAAATAAGATGACGGATATTACAAAATTAACCGTAAGCGAGACTTTAGCCGCATTAAAGAAAAAAGAATTTACATCAGTTGAGCTGACCGAAGCCTACCTGAAAAATATGGAATCCGGACGTAAATACAATGCCTATATTACCGAATGTGCCGATGTGGCAATAAAACAGGCTAAAGAGGCAGATAAACGTTATGCTGCCGGCAATAATCGTGCCTTAGAAGGGATTCCTCTCGGTATCAAAGATTTATTCTGCACCAAAGATATCCGCACCACCGCGGCTTCGCATATTTTGGATAACTTTGTGCCGCCGTATGAATCTACGGTTACGCAGAATTTGCTTGATGACGGTGCGGTATTTTTGGGCAAACTGAACTTAGATGAGTTTGCTATGGGCGGAAGTAACGAAACCAGTTATTTCGGACCGGTTATCAACCCGTGGAGCAAAGATAAACCGTTAGTTCCGGGAGGATCGTCGGGCGGCTCTGCCGCAGCCGTGGCTGCACACCTTTGTGCGGCAGCAACCGGTACCGATACCGGCGGTTCAATTCGTGAACCGGCAGCATTTTGCGGTATTACCGGCATTAAGCCGACGTACGGCCGTTGCTCGCGCTACGGTATTGTGGCGTTTGCCTCATCGCTTGATCAGGCCGGACCGATTGCCCAAGATGTGCGCGATTGTGCAATTTTACTTAAGAGTATGGCCGGATTTGATGCCAAAGATTCCACTTCGTGCAATATAGCCGTGCCGGATTTTGAGAGCTTTTTGGGCGGGGAGGTCAAAGGCTTGACCATCGGAATGCCGAAAGAATATCGGCCGGAAGGATTAAATCCGGAAGTGGCGGCATATTGGGATAAAGCAGCGGAATATCTCAAAGCTCGCGGGGCGGAGATTAAGGAAATATCCCTGCCGCATACCAAATATGCGTTAGCCACCTATTATGTTTTGGCACCGGCGGAAGCCTCGTCCAATTTGGCACGCTACGACGGTATTCGCTATGGTTTTCGTGCCGAAGGACAGCATCTCGATGATTTATATATCAATACCCGTACCAGCGGTTTCGGCGCAGAAGTTAAGCGCCGTATCATGATTGGTACTTATGTTCTTTCTGCCGGCTACTATGACGCTTATTTCTTAAAAGCACAAAAAATGCGGAGATTGATACATGATGATTTTATCAATGCATTCAAAGAATGTGATGTTATTTTAACCCCGACTTCTCCGATTACGGCTTTTCCGATTGGTGATGAAAGTATGTTACAAAACCCGATTAATATGTATTTGAATGATGTATTTACGGTTTCAATCAATTTAGCCGGTTTGCCGGCGCTCAGCCTGCCGATAGGTCTTTCTGCCGACGGTCTGCCGTATGGTATGCAACTTATCGGTAAACCGTTTGACGAAGGTACGCTGTTTAATGTGGCAGCTAAACTTGAGGCTGATGCAAAATTTGAAAGGAAATAATCATGGCAGAATATATCATTGAAACAGCTAAAGGCAAATGGGAAATCGTCGTCGGATTGGAAATTCATTGTCAAATTATTTCAAAGTCTAAAATTTTCAGCAGTGCCTCAACCGAATTCGGCGATGATCCGAATGTAAACGTATCGTTTGTGGATGCCGGTATGCCGGGGATGTTGCCGACCCTGAATAAAGAATGCGTACGTCAGGCGGTTAAAACCGGTTTGGGCTTAAATGCCAAAATCAATAAATATTCGGAATTTTCACGCAAAAACTATTTTTATGCCGATATGCCGACTGATTATCAGATTACGCAGTTTCGCTATCCGATTGTGGGAGAAGGGGAAATTACTATTGATTTAAGCGACGGAAGCACCAAAAAAATAGGTATTGAGCGGATGCATATTGAGCAGGATGCCGGTAAGTCTATTCATGATTTAAATCCGAGCAAAAGTTATATTGATTTGAACCGCGCCGGTGTCGGGTTAATGGAGATTGTTACCAAACCTGATTTTCGGGCTCCGGAAGAAGCCGGGGCGTTTTTGCGCAAACTACGTTCGATTGTGCGTTATTTAGGCACTTGCGACGGTAATATGGATGAAGGCTCGATGCGTTGTGATGTTAATGTTTCGGTGCGTCCGTACGGCTCAAACGAACTGCGTACCCGTTGCGAGATGAAAAACGTAAACAGTGTAAAGTTTGTTATGCAGGCCATTGAAAATGAAGCCAAACGACATATTGAAGTTTATGAAAACGGAGGCACTATCGAACAGGAAACACGCCAGTTTGATCCTGTCAGCGGACAAAGCAAAGTGATGCGCAAAAAAGAATTTGCTCACGATTATCGCTATTTTCCGGAACCGGATTTGCCGCCTCTGGTGCTGACCGATGAATATATCAACGGCGTGAAGGCGGAAATGATTGAACTTCCGGATGCCAAAAAGCAACGTTTTATTGAAACAATGGGCTTAACCCCGTATGATGCCATGGTATTGTGTGAAAACAAGGAGCATGCGGCCTTTTTTGAACAAGCGGCAGCCGGTCATGATGCCAAAAAAGTGGCTAACTGGATGATGAGTGATTTCTTTGCTATGCTTAATAAAAAGCGTTTGGATATTGCCCAAAGTCCGGTAAGCGCCGAAAATTTGGGTAAGCTGGTCGAATTGATAAGTAAAGAGGTGATATCCGGCAAAATTGCAAAAGATGTATTCGAGATTATGTGCGAGACCGGTAATGATCCGGAGAAAATCGTCGAAGAAAAAGGTCTGAAACAGGTTACGGATACCGGTGCCATTGAGGCGATTATCGACCAGGTTATCGCCTCCAATCCGGATAATGTAGCCGCTTATAAAAACGGCAAAACTAATTTAGCCGGTTGGTTTGTCGGGCAGGTGATTAAAATGTCGCAAGGCAAGGCCAATCCGGCAATTGTCAATAAACTTATCAGAGAAAAGTTGGATAACTGAATGTGGATAGACACCCCTAACAGAGTAGAACAATCCGATGCGGTATCGCCGTTAAATCATGATATTAACGGTGCATTTTCGCGTAGCGGCAAAGTCATTAAGAAAATCAATCGCGATCCGCAGTGGTTGGATACGTTGTTGGTAATATTGTTTATATTCTTTTTACCGGCGATTGATTTTATTTTGTTTGCAGGTTCCGGCGATCTGCAAATTGTTTCCGAAAATTTAATGCCTACGCCGGAAGCGGGTATTGTTCTGCTCGGTATTTTGGCCGTATCTGCCATATTGGTGTTGCCGTTTTATGAAAGACGGAGGGTTAAATATATTTTGGCGTCACTGATGATTGTGTCGTTTATTTATATCATTTTTCGACAGTTTTTCCTCTATCAACACGGTTTAAGTTTAGGTTGCGGACCGATTTCCGTTTCGGTGATTTTGGCTTTGCTGACAGGTGCCGCCACATTTATGATTTTTCGGCAAAAACGCGTATTTTTCAAAGTATTGTACGTTATGGCTTTTGCCGTGATGTTTTTGCATGTATATACCGCATATTCCGGTAAGGCGGAAAATAAGGATTTTGAAGAAACATACAATATCCAAAAACCGAGTGACGAGCCGGCCGAACGCTTTATTTATTTTATGTTGCCTAATTTCGAGCCTTATGCGTTTTTGAGTATGATGAATACCGATGAGGCGCGGACCACGCAGGATATTATGCAAGGCTTTTATCAAAAAAATAAATTCAGAGTTTTCGATAAGGCTTATGTGCCGGAAAATAACTATTATGCCAATATGATTCGCAGTTTCAATCCGACTTCGGGCGAATTAAGCATGCAACATCGGATGAATACGAAATTGCTTGACCGTTATTGGAGCTTTCATAATCTTAAAAATGAATATATATTTATTAAAAACAATGAGTTATATGATATTTTCAGAAAAAATGATTTCCAAATTTCGGCCTATAAATCCCGTGATTTTGATATGTGTCATCAGCAACACAAATTTAATGTGGAACGCTGTGTTGAAAAGCTTAATAAGCCGATAAACCTCTATAATACGCAACTGCCGATTATGTCACGAGCCGGCATTTTGGCTGTGGATTGGTTGGCAAGTATGCGCTTGTTCAGTGATGCTTCTTTTATTTATGATATGTTGGGCGCAGTGATGGATATTGAAGATGTGCCGATGGTGGGAACGGATTTTAATAACTTGTACGTTGTTAATGCCGACAAAACATTCGATGTTTTGCTTGAAAATATCAGACAAGATACCGGCCGGCAGGCATATTTTGTGTTTGTAGACTTACCGTCAGATATGTATATTTACGATGAATACTGCCAGATTAAGCCGCAAAACGAATGGGTAACAATGGTTAATCTGCCGTGGATCAGAAGTGATTATAAAGAAAAGCGACAAAAGGCATATTTGCAGCAAATGCGCTGTTTGTACGGTAAAATGGAAGAATTTATGGATAATCTCGGCAATGATAATATGTTGCAAAATACAACCGTTATTGTGCAGGGAACATCAGGTGTCGGAGATTTTTCGGCCGCCGTCAGCGATGTTTCGGTTGAGCAAATTTTGAACAATCGTATTGTTAATATGGCTGTTTATCAAAGTGACAGGGCATCATTTGCAGTTGACGAACGTTTCTGCGCTACCAACCAGATTCTGACGGAATATCTGTATCCGGAACAAAAATGCGATAATGATTTAATCGACTATCATCAAAAAATGGTGGAGACGGTAAATTCACAGTTAGAGATCTATAATCGCAACATTAAAGTCAACAGAACAGCGACTTTTGATAAATGGTATAAAACCTGGCAGGAATATAATCAAAACCGCCCGCAGCCGACAATTGATATTGCAAATGACAAGACTGCGGAGCATGAAACTTATGGTATTGATGATATAAATGCACTGCATAAACAGAATCCGACAGAGGATAATATTGCCGAAGAAGCAAACATTGACAATACGTTTTAAGGAGAACCGATGGCTGCGGTTGAAAAAATACACATATTTTGTAAAAATCGACGGGCATTTTGGTCGTTTGTCTTGTTTGCCGCAATTTTTGTGCTTTCGTTGTTTTCGGAATTGATTGCCAACGATAAGCCATTGATTATAAAGTATAATAATCAGATTTTGTTTCCGGCTTTTCATAATTACAGCGATGAGTTCTTCGGGGGCAATTTTCCGACAACGGTTAATTATAACGACAGGTTGATAAGAGAAAACATTGCTAAAAACGGGTGGATGGTTATGCCGCCGATACCATATTCTTTTAATACGGTGGATTATTATTTAAATACGGCCACTCCGTCGGCGCCGGATAAGAACCATTGGCTCGGTACGGATGAGGAGGGGCGCGATATTGTGGCGCGGCTGTTGTACGGCATTCGTTTATCGGTTATTTTTGCCTTCTTTTTAACGGTGATTTCATCGGTTATCGGTATTTTTATCGGCGCGGTGCAAGGATATTTTGGGGGCAAAGTTGACTTGATTTTACAACGACTTATTGAAATTTGGGACTCACTGCCGCAGCTGTTTATACTTATTATTATCGCCAGCGTGTTTTTACCGACATTTTGGAGCTTGTTGGTAATATTGTTGCTGTTTTCGTGGACAGGACTGACCGGAATGGTGCGGGCGGAATTTCTGCGGTTGCGCAATTTTGAGTTTGTAAAAGCAGCCAAAGTATTGGGTGTGAGTGATTTTCGCATAATGTTTCGCCATATTTTGCCCAACGCCTTGGTCACCTCTGTGACCTTTATTCCATTCATTATGGCAGAAGCCATTACTTCTTTGAGCGCGCTCGACTTTTTGGGCTTAGGGCTGCCGACGGATTATCCTTCATTAGGTGATTTAGTGCGTCAGGGCAAAGATAATTTGCAGGCTCCGTGGAT